>CAYTJT010000071.1:0-12427 GCA_964438105.1 uncultured Rhodothermales bacterium
CGTCGTTGAAGAGGAGGCCGGCTTTATGCGCCGCCATCGTCACCGTGAGGTCGGCGCGGACGGTGTCGGGCTGCGCGACCCCCGTCGTGCTGTCGAGCCCCGTCGGCACGTCGAGGGCGACGACGGGCGCGGGTTGCCCGTTCGCCCACCGCGCGAGGGAGTCGACCGGCGCCCGCAGCGGCCCCGTCACGCCGATCCCGAGGAGCGCGTCCACGACGAGGTCCGGCGGTCGCGCCGCCGAGAGTTGCCGGATGTCCTCGAACGCGTCGAGCGCGAGTTCGGCGTCGTGCTCGGTGAGGGTGCGGAAGAGGCGGAGGTTGTGGGCAGTGTCCTCGGTAGCATCGTCCTCCGTCGCCGTCGTGACGACGCGGACGTGCGCGCCGCGCCCGGCGAGGACCCGCGCGACCACGAACCCGTCGCCGCCGTTGTTGCCCTTGCCCGCGAGCACGAGCACGCTCCGCCCGCGCATCGGCCCGAACGCGGCCTCGATGGCATCGGCCGCGCCGCGCCCGGCCGTCTCCATCAGCGTGAAGCCGGGGATGCCGAACTCGTCCATCGTGCGGCAGTCGGCCGTGCGCATGGCCTCGGTGGACAGGATCGGCTCGAACAGGGTGCGGGCGTCGGGGTGAGGCATGGCGGCGTTCGGTGTTTATTCGATCGTCAAGGTATCCACGACCGTCTCCCAGCGCGGGCGGACGCGCGTCGGGGCGTCGAGAAAGCGGAGCGGCTCGGGCGGAGCGTACGGCGCGAGCCGGCCGCCGTCCCACCGGCCGTCGCCGTCGCGGTCGATGAAGAGGCGGAGGCGTACGTCGCCCTCGGGCAGACCCGTGAGCGCGAAGGCCCCGGTCGCGTCCGCAGCGGCGACGTACCGGTCGCCCCCGGCGACGGCTTCGACGACTACGCGCCCGCTGTCCGGCGCCACGACGATGCCTGTCAAGTCGCCGAGCGCGTCGGGGGCGGGCGGATCGAACTGCCGGGTGTACGTGGAGTCCGGCTCGGATACGGCGACGCGGAACGGGTCGGCGGGCGTCGGCACGATGCGGTACCGCACGCCGTCGCGCGTCGTGAACGCGACGGGGAGCGCGGCGCCGAGCGTGTCGGTGACGGCGACGCGAGCGAGCATCGCGGAGTCGGGCGGCGCGTTGAACCGGACCCCGGCCGTGTCGAGCGGCGAGAGTGGGCCGGTTTCTTCGGGGAGGAATCCGACGAAGCGGACGCCGAGCGTGTCCGCTTCGAGGGGCGGAGTGAACGTGAGCGTGTCGGGCCGGGCCGGGTTGCCGCTGGAGTCGGCGACGGCCGCCGGCCGGGCGAGCCAGAGCCGGTGCGTCGATGCGGCGAGCGGCTCGGTCGCGAGGACGATCTGCTGCGGGTCGTCGTCGGCATACACTTCGCGGACGGCGACCGGCCGGCCCGCGACGGAGTCGACGAGCGCCCACGCCTCGGGGCTCCGGTCGCGCAGCGCGACGGGCTCGTCGAACCGGACGGCGAACCGGGCGTCGCTGCGCGTGCGGACGCGGAGCGGAGCGGGCGGGATCGAGTCGAGCCGGGTGCGGAAGAAGCGAAGCGTCGGCGGCGTACGCAGCGTGTCGCCCGGCGCGACGGCCCTCGCGGAGGGTTCGTAGGGCACGGCGAACGCCTCGCCCGGATCGGCGCGGCGGTTGCGGTTCGCGTCGTCTACGGCGACGACGAAGAACGGCTCGGGGCGGAGGTAGTCGAGCGTGAACGTGCCGGACTCCCCCGTCTGCGTGCGGTAGTCCGGCGCGACGGTGCGCACGTCGGGGAGCGCCGCCGAGTCGGCGGCGAGCGTGTCGGCGAGGGCGTAGGCGAACACGTCCATGCCGGAGACCGCGGAACCCGACTGCGGGTCGAGCACGCGCCCGGCGATCTGCCCCCGGTCGAGCGTCGGGCCGGTCGCGAAGGCGAACGTGATCGGCTGGCGAAGCGCGACGTTGCGGAGGTCTCTCAGGTTCGTGTCGAAGCCGACGACGTACGTCGTGTTCGGCCGCAGCGAGTCGGGGAAGACGACCTCGACGCGGCGGCCGCGGACGACGACCTCGGGCGGCGCCGCCCACTCGGGCGCCACGCTCAGCGCGCGCGCGGCCGACCCCTCGTCGATGCTCTCTGAAAACGTCAGCTCGAGCCGGTCGGCGCGGACGTTCACGGCGCCGGCCGCGGGCTCGGACGCTTCGAGGCGGGGCGGGGTGGTGTCCGCCGGGCCGCCGCTCGGCGCGACGGGGGTGGCGCAGCCGGTGGCCAGTGGGCAGAGGGCAGCGAGCAGGAGGCAGAGGGACAGCAGGAGCGACAGACTATGCGCGCTGCCCTCTACCTTCTGCCTTCTGCTCGCTGGACTCACGCGTAGATGCCGCGCATCTTGAGCGCGCCCGCCACCTTCTCGATGGCGATGATGTAGGCCGCGATGCGGAGGGCCACGTCGTGCTTCTGCCCGGCGTCGTAGACCATGTCGAAGGCCTCGCGCATCATCCGGTCGAGGCGGCGGTTGACGCGGTCGATGCTCCAGAAGTAGCCGTGGCGGTTCTGGACCCACTCGAAGTACGAGACCGTGACGCCGCCGGCGTTCGCGAGGATGTCCGGGATCACGAGCACGCCGTGCTCTTGGAGGATCGCGTCGGCGTTCGTCGTGGTCGGGCCGTTCGCGCCCTCGGAGACGATCTTCGCCTTGATCTTGTCGGCGTTGTGCTTCGTGATCTGGTTCTCTTTGGCGCACGGCGCGAGCACGTCGACGTCGAGCTCGAGGAGCTCCTCGTTCGAGATCTCCTCGGCGCCGTCGAAGCCGGCGAGCGAGCGGCCGTGGGAGTCGGCGTAGCCGATCGCGGCGTTGACGTCGATGCCGCTGGCGTTGTAGTAGCCGCCGGAGACGTCGCTGATGGCGACGATCTTGCAGCCCTGCTCGTGGAGGAGCTGCGCGGCGATCGAGCCGACATTCCCGAAGCCCTGCACGGCGACGGTGCACTGCGCCGGCCGCAGGCCGAGCCGCTCCATCGCCGAGAGGGTCACGGTCATCACGCCTCGGCCCGTCGCCTCGCGGCGGCCCTGAGAGCCGCCGAGGGTGAGGGGCTTGCCCGTGACGACGGCCGTCTCCGTCCGGCGGACGTGCATCGAGTAGGTGTCGAGCACCCACGCCATGATCTGCTCGTTCGTGTTCATGTCGGGCGCCGGGATGTCCTTGTCCGGGCCGAACACGTCGAGGAGGTTGGCGGTGTAGCGCCGCGTGAGCCGCTCGATCTCGCCCGGGCTCATCTCGGCCGGGTTGCAGCGGATGCCGCCCTTCGCCCCGCCGAACGGGACGCCGACGACGGCGCACTTCCAGCTCATCCACGCGGCGAGGGCTTTGACCTCGTCCAGGTTCACGTCGGGGGCGAAGCGCACGCCGCCCTTCGAGGGGCCGAGCACCTCGTTGTGGATCACGCGGAAGCCCTCGAACACCTCCAGCGTGCCGTCGTCCATCGCGACGGGCACGGCCGTGATGTGGACGCGCGTCGGCGTCGAGAGGTATTTGAAGACGCCGGTGTCGAGGTCGATGATCTCGGCGGCCTCGGCGAACCGCTCCATCATCTCTTGGAAGGGGTTGTCGTGGGAGATGGGGCCGGGCTCTTGGTAGACGGCCCGGCGGTAAACGTCGCGTTGGAAGGGCATGGGGGAGGGACTCGTGAGGCGAGCGGTGAGGGTGCCGGTGGCGTTAGCGTGCATGGCAAACCGGGGGTCTGCAGCGCCAATATAGGGAGGGCGCGGACGGTGGGAGGAGGGCGAACGTGAAGGCGTACTGAATCTGCGGAAGCGCTTCCGTAAAAGGTAGCTCCGCCTGCTCAGCGCCGCCACGGGGGGAGGCCGCAGGACGGGGTGGGGAGATTCCACGATTTCGGGGGGGATGTGCCTGCACGGGGCGATAAGGGAACGGACCGGGCGCTCCCGGCGTGGGGGAACCCGAGGTCTTTCACGCAAACACAAACCGTGCCTCGTCACCCCGCATGCCCGCACTCACGCGCCGACGTAGCAAGGACCTCGCATCCCTCGCGCGAAAGAAACACCGCGACCGCCTCGGGCAATGCCTCGTCGAAGGCGTGCGGTCGGTCGAGTCGGCCGTGGCGGCGGGCGCACCGCTCGTGGAGCTCCTCGTCACCGCCGAGGCCCGCGCCGACGGGCGCGTCCGCGCGCTCCTCGACCGGGCGACCGTGCCAGTCCATGTCGTCGCGGCGACCGACCTCGACCGCATCGCCGACACGGCGACGACGCAGGGCGTCCTCGCGGTAGCGCGCATCGAGCGGGCTGAGGCGGACAGGCTGTCGGGCGCGGTCGTCGCGCTCGACGGGGTGCAGGACCCCGGCAACGTCGGCGCGATCCTCCGCACCGCCGCGTGGTTCGGCGCCGACGCCGTGCTCGCCGGACCCGGCACGGCCGACCCCTTCGGCCCCAAAGCCGTGCGCGCGGCGATGGGGGGGCTGTGGGACCTCGGCATCGCCGCCTCGGACGACCTCGCCGCCGATCTCCGCGGAATGCAGCGTCGCGGCTTCGCGCTCCACGGCGCGGACCTCCACGGCGAACCTGCCCGTGAATGGATGCCCCGGCGCGAGGCCGTGCTCGTGCTCGGCAGCGAGGCGCACGGGCTCTCCGACGACGTGCGCGCGCTGCTGGACGGGCGGGTCCGCATCGCCGCACCGTCGGGCCCCGGCGGCGCGCGCGGCGTCGAGTCGCTCAACGTGTCGGTCGCGGCGGGCGTGTTGCTGCACCGGTGGCTCGGAGAGGGGTAGGGCTAGGTCGCCGGGCGAGCGCATGCTGAACCCAGAGGCGATGCCGGCCCGCGCTCCCCCTGCCCCGCTTGCGGTCGCAGAGGCTACGCCTCCGCTTCCTGCTGCGCGGGGCTGTCCCCCTGGGACCGAGGGGGACAGCCTGAGCGTCCTTGAGCGGAGCGATGGGCGCTCGGACGGGGGGAGCGAGTTAGCGTGCGCTCGCCTAACACGTCCTCTCTTCGTACCTTCTTACGCTTTCCTCCCCTCCTCCGCGACGCATGGAAATCCCGTCCATCCAAGGGTTCGGCACCGAACGCACCCTCGTCCCGCTCGAGAAGCCGCTCGGCGTCTCGGAGCGCAAGCGCACGCTCCGCATCGGCGTGCCGAAGGAGGTCTCGGGCGAGGAGCGCCGCGTGGCGCTCGCGCCGTACGGGGCCGGGATCCTCGCCGCCGCCGGGCACGAGGTCTCCGTCGAGCGCGGCGCCGGCGACGAAGCGCACTTCTCCGATGCGGAGTACGCCGACGCCGGGGCCGAGCTCGTCGGCAGCACCGAGGAGCTCTACGCGAAGTCCGAGCTCATCGTGAAGGTGTTCCCGCCGTGCGACGACGAGCTCGACTGGATGCAGGAGAAGCAGGTGCTCATCTCCGCGCTCCACCTCGGCAACATGACGCCGACGTTCCTGCGCAAGCTGATGGAGCTCCGCGTCACCGGCATCGGCTTCGAGTTCATCGCCGAGCCCGACGGCACGCTCCCCATCGTCCGGATGATGCACGAGATCTCCGGCTCAATGGCGATCCAGGTGGCCGCCCGGTTGCTGGAGAGCACGCAGGGCGGGCGCGGCATCGTGCTCGGCGGGATCTCCGGCGTGCCCCCGGCCACCGTCGTGATCCTCGGCGCCGGCGTGATCGGCGAGTGGGCGGCGCGGACGGCGCTCGGCTACGGCGCCCACGTGATCGTGCTCGACTCGGACCTCGGCTCGCTCCGCTCGCTCGAGCACTACCTCGACCGCCGCATCACCACGGCGATGGCGAACGCGCAATACGTCCGCCAGGCCGTCCAACGCGCCGACGTCGTGATCGGGGCGATGATGACGGGCGGCAACCGCTCGCCGATGCTGGTCACGCGCGACATGGTAGCGGGGATGCGGCCGGGCTCGGTCGTGATCGACCTCGTGACGGACCAGGGCGGCTGCATCGAGACGAGCCACCCGACCTCGCACTCCGAGCCGACGTTCGTCGAGGAGGACGTGATCCACTACTGCGTGCCCAACATGCCCTCGAACGCGGCGCGGACGGCGACGTACGCCCTCACGAACGTGCTCACGCCGTACCTCCTCGACATCGGCGAGTCGGCGTCGATCAACGACGCGCTGTGGCAGAACACCAGCCTGCGCAGCGGGACGTACGTCTACCGGCGGCACCTCACGAAGAAGAGCCTCGCGCACCTCTTCGGCATGCCCCACCGCGACATCGACCTCCTCATCGCGTCGAGCATCTGAATTGCGTAATGCGTGATCGCGTGCTGCGTGAGGGCGCCCGCTCCGCCGTCAGAGCGCTTCCCCTTACCCTGCTGCTTCTCGCCAGCGTCGGCCTCGGCGGGTGCCACACCCTCTTCGGGGTCGGCTCCGACGTCGTCTCTCCTTCGCTGCTCGAACGGCCTTTCTGGGGGGAGCGGGTCGAGACGGTCGAGGGGTTTCTCGACTACCTCACCGCCTACCCCGACGAGTTCTCGCTCGTCGCCTATTGGACCGACGCGCCGGAGCGCGGCATCTACCACCAGCCGCAGACCCCGCGCCCGCTCGCCTCGACGATGAAGATCCTCGTCCTCACCGAGTACGCCCGCCAGGCGGAGGCGGGCCTGCTCGACCCCGACGAGCGGGTTCCGCTCGACTCGCTCACCACCTACCACTTCCCGCTCACCGATGCCGGTGCACACCGGAGCGCAGTGCGGAGATTGCGGCGAGAGGGGCGCGTCGAGGATGGAGCCGTGGCGCTCGACGACGTGGCCCTCGCCATGATCCGCCACAGCAGCAACGCCGCCACCGACTACCTCATCGCGCGGCTCGGTCGGGGCGCAGTCGAGCGCGCGCCCGAGCGGATGGCCGTCCCTGGAGCCGACGTGCCGCTCCCGATCAGCGGGTTATTCCTCGGATGGGACGCGCGCGGAACGCCGGTGCCGCCCGAGGAGGCGTTTGCGTATGCCGCGCGGCTCCGCTCTGACGCGGCGTTTCGCCGCCGGCACAAGGCGCTCCTGCCCCTCATGCCGATCCGGCTGAGCTACGCTGAGCAGCGTCGGAACGGTCGCGCGCTCCCCGCCGGTACGGCCGAAGGGTACGCCGACCTCATGGCGCGGATCTACGCGGGTACGCTCCTTTCCGATTCGGTCTCAGCCCGCGTCCGTCGCGTTCTCGCATGGCCGATGGAGCAGGCGTGGACCCGCGAACACTACGAGGCGTTCGGCACGAAGGGCGGGGGCGTAGCCGGCGTGCTGACGCGAGCGCTCTTCGCCCGCCCTCGCAGCGACACGCGCGGCGGCGCCGGTGGGCACGACCCGGAGGCGGGCGTCGTCCTCGCCCTGTTCGTGGAGAACCTGCCGCGTGGGGCGTGGGAGCAGGTGATCTACGGCGGGACGTTCAGCGCATTCACGAACCGGATGCTGACGGACCCCACCTTTTTCGAGCGGGTCCGATCCCGCATCGCGGCGGTAGCCCCTCCACAGGAGCCGAGGCAATAGGCCGGGCGGCGGACGTAGAGGGCCGACTGTGGCGTTCCACCGCGTCCCAGACCTCCTCATCGCGTCGAGCATCTGAGCGTCAGCGGGCGAGGCTCCGGTTGTAGTGCCAGATCGCCCGCGACCGGGCGCGCTGGCTCCGAAGGCTGAGACGGAGGCCGACGATGCCGAGCCCGGTGCCTCCGGCCAGCAGGCCGAGCCGCGCTCCGTCGCTCAGCGGGATGAGCTCGTCCCCGGGAGGCGGCGTGGCGAAGGCGAGCAGCAGCGAAGAGCCCAGGAGCGTGAGGAGGGCCGGCGTCCGCGTGCGCTCGTACTCGCGGGCAAACTCCAAGGCACGAGGCGACATCGCGACGGCGTCACTCAGCCTCGCGTCGACCGGAACCCCTCCGGCGCCGCGCACGAGATCGCGTCCGAAGAGCCGTGGCTCGTAGCGGAGCGCGCAGGCGTCGTACGTGCAGAGCGAGTCCGCCAGTTGGGCCGACGCCGGGAGAACGGTGACGAGGACGAGCAGCAGCAGCAGGACGGAGCGCATGGAATCCTACACTCGGGGACGGAGGTTAAGAGGGAGCAATATATCGCCCCTTCTTCAGGCTCCGTCATGCGCATCGTCTCTCTGCTCCCCGCCGCCACCGAGTGGCTTTGCGCCTTCGGTGCCGCCGACCAGATCGTCGGCCGCTCGCACGAATGTGACTACCCCTCGGAGGTACAGCCCCTACCCGTCGTCACGCGGTCGACGTTCGGCGACGGCGGCGACTCGGCCGCCATCGACCGCGCGGTACGCGACACGCTCGGGCAGGGGCTGAGCCTCTACGACGTAGACCTCGACGCGCTCCGCGACCTCGACCCCGACCTCGTCGTGACGCAGGCGCAGTGCGAAGTCTGCGCCGTCTCGCTCGACGCGCTCGAAGCGGCGCTCGCGGACTGGACGGGCGGGCAGCCGGAAATATTCTCGTCGGAGCCATCGACGTTCAAGCAAGTGCTCGATTCGGCGTTGCGACTCGGGCGGCAGATCGGTCGGGCGGCCGAGGCGATGGCGTTCGTCGCCGAGCGCGAGCGCGAGCTACGACTCCTGCGGGAGCGGATCGGCGCGCGGCGCGACGGGACCGTCGGGGGGCGCGAAGCGCCGACGGTCGTCTGCATCGAGTGGATCGAACCGCTGATGACGGCGGGGCACTGGATGCCCGATCTCGTCGAACTCGCCGGCGGACGGGCGCTCGCGGCCGAGGGCGGGCAGCGCTCGGCGTACGTCGAGTGGGACGAGATCGTCGCGGCCGACCCCGACGTGCTCGCCGTCGCGGCGTGCGGCTTCACCGTCGAGCAGTCGCTCCGCGACCTCCGCTATCTCACCGAGCGACCGGAGTGGCCGGACCTGCGCGCCGTGCGTGAGGGCCGCGCGTTCGTGCTCGACGGGAACGCCTACTTCAACCGGCCCGGCCCCCGGCTCTACCGCTCGGTCGAGCTCCTCGCCGCCGTGCTCCACGAGGGCGCGGGCGTCGACGTCGAGCCGTGGGAAGTGGTGCCGGTCGGATCGGAACGGGCGGACGCGCTCGCATCGTAGCTTGCGGTATGCACCGGCCCATCGCTCCCACCACCGACCTCCTCGCCCCCACCCGCGCAGAGATCGACCTCGGCGCGCTCCGCGCCAACCTCGCAGCGATCCGCCGGCTCGCGGGCGACGCCGCCGTGATGGGCATCGTCAAGGCCGACGCGTACGGCCACGGGATCGAGCACGTCGTGCCCGTGCTGCGGGAGGAAGGCGTGGAGATGTTTGCCGTGGCGAACGTGCCCGAGGCGCTGCGGCTGCGCGCCCTCGGCGTGGCCGAGCGCATCCTCCTCTTCGCCGCGCCGCTCCCCGACGTGCTGCCCGTCTACGCCGAGCACGACCTCGACGTAACCGTATCGTCGCCCGAGGTGGCCGAGGCCGTCGTCGCGCTCGGGCGGCCGCTGCGCGTCCACGTCAAAGTCGATACCGGGATGCACCGCATCGGCGTGCGGCCAGGCGAGGTGGCGGGCGTTATGCGACGGCTGCGCGCCGCCGAGCACGTCGAGATCGCCGGGCTATGGACCCACTTCGCCACGGCCGACGAGCGCGACGCGTCGTTCGCCGAAACGCAACGCGCACGGTTCGACGAGATCGTCGCTGCGGTGGGCGATCCGCTGCCGCCGATCCACGTCGCCAACTCGGGCGCCCTCGTCCAACTCCCCGACGCCGTCCGTCGCCGCGCGCTCGTCCGCACCGGCGGCGTGCTCTACGGCGTCCCCTCGACCGACCTCGTCGCGGAGCGGATCGACGTACGGCCCGTGATGCGGCTCGTCACGCGCGTCGTGCACTTGCAGACTGTCGCGGCGGGGGAGACCGTGTCGTACGGCCGGACGTGGACCGCCGACGCGCCGACGCGGATCGCCACGCTCCCGGTGGGCTACGGCGACGGGCTGCCGCGCCAGCTCTCGAACCGGGGCGAGGTCGGGATCGGCGGGCGGCGCGTCCGCATCGCGGGCCGCGTCTGCATGGACTACACCATGCTCGACCTCGGCCCGCCCGACGGCGCTGCGGCGTCCGTCGCCATCGGCGACGAGGCGGTCATCTTTGGGCCGGGCGGCCCGACGGCGCTGGAGGTGGCAGCGTGGGCCGGGACGATCTCGTACGATCTCCCATGTGGCCTCACCGCCCGCGTCCCCCGCGTAGTCGTGGAGTGAGCAGACCCCCCGTTCGGTTTGCGGTCGCTTCGCTTCCGGCTGCACCAAACTGTCCCCCTCACTGAGGGGGACAGCTTCTCGATCCCTGAGCGCAGCGATGGATCGGGAAGCGGGGGGTGCGCCTACCGCGCGAGCGTCAGCCGCTGCGTCTCCGCCGTGTCGCCGGATGTGAGGCGGACGAGGTAGAGCCCGCTCGGCAGCGTGCCAGCCTTCCACGTCAGCGAGTGCTCGCCCGCCGCGACGGGGCCGTCCGCCAGCAACGCCACCCGCCTCCCGAGCACGTCGAACACCTCGACGCGGACGGTGCCGGCCTCGGCGATCTCGAACGAAATGGTGGCGTGGTCCTGTGCCGGATTCGGGTGCGGTGCGAGGAGACGGACGGACTGCGGTGTCGTGCTCGGCTCGTTGGCGACCGGCATCGGCGAGAGTACCCACAGTTCGCGTCCATGCACACCGTCGTCAGCGCTGAAGAACAGCCGCCCGTCGTACTCGATGAACCCCTCTGGGAAAGAACCGCTGTCGTAAGGGTTATCGGTGTCGTCAGGGTTGATGTCAGCCGCGATTGAGGCTTCGGCAGAATCAGCATCATAGAACCACACTTCCACGTCGTGGTCTTCGTCTTCTGCGCTGAAGAAGAGGCTGCCGTCATACACCGTGAGGAACTGGCCGGCCACGCCAGCGGCCGTAGAGGCTTCCCCCGTACTCGCGTCGTAAACCCCGAGGCTCCCGTCTGCGGTAAAGAACAGCCGCTCGTCGTAGACGGTGAGGTAGTAAGCGAATACTTCGGCAGCCAACGATGCCTCATTCGTGCCCGCATCGTACGCCCAGAGGTTTGAGTCGAAGTTTTCGGCGAGTACGAAGAGCCGGTTGTCGTAGACGAGCGGGTACTCCGCGAGGTCGTCGGAAAGCGAGCTTCGAATGCCGGGGGCGATATCGGCGGCGAGTGAGATAGCGTCGGTGGCGGCGTCATAGACCCAGAGCTCTCGGCCTATGTCGTTTCCGGAGTCCTCTGCGCTGAAGAAGAGCCGGTCGTCGTACACGGTGAGGTGGAAGGGGTAGAACCAGGTGCCGAGAGGGACGTCGCCTACCACCGTGGCTTCTCCGGTGGCGGCGTCGTAGGCCCACAACCGAGAGCCGTTTGACTGGGGATCGACCGCGTTAAAGAAGAGACGGTCGTCGTACACCGTCAGGTATTGAGGGTCGGAGCCGAAACTGCTGAGTGTGTCGATGTCGACAGCGAGCTCGGCTTCGCCGGTTGCCGCGTCATAAACCCAGAGTTCGCGGCCTGTCTCTTCGTCCGTCGCCCTGAAAAAGAGGCGGTTGTCATACACCGTAAGGTCGCGGGCGTTACTCACAGCCGCTGCGCGGGTAGTTTCGTCGGTCTCAGCGTCGTAGACCCATAGCCCCCCGGCGCTGCCATCGTACGCCCCGAAGAAAAGCCTACCGTCGTAGATCGTAGGACTAAAAAGATCTGCGTCGTGCCCGATGCTCGCTATGCCCCCCTCGGGGCCGGGGCGGATATCTGCGACGAGCGAGGCTTCGTACTGAGCCGCCGTCGGCGCAGCGACGACGAGCACGGCGAAGAAGAGCAGGAGGGAGCGCATATCAGGGGGGGATAGGCCTAATACAGTCAGAGGCACAATGTAGGTAGCTGACCGCTTGTCCGTGGGGCACTTCCTCTTGCCCGCGACGGTCTGCCCTGCCGGGAGGCACTGGAGCCGGGTTCCGCACGGATCCGTCGGCGGTCCTTCACGTACACAGCGAACGGGAAATGCGCTGCGGCGTATGTTGTCGAATCACCCCTCTTTCACTCACCTCTCGCATCCCATGGCCACGCTCACGCCCTCCGAGATCACCATTCTCGTCGTGGACGACGAGGAAGACGTCGTCGAGATCATCAGCCACTTCCTGCAGCAGGAGGGCTTCAACGTGCTCACCGCCTACGACGGCGAAGAAGCCCTCGAGCAGGCGACGCAGGACGTCGACCTCTTGGTGCTGGACGTGATGCTCCCGGGGCTCGACGGCTTCGAGGTCGCGCGCCGGCTGCGCGGCCGCGTCGAGACGGAGAAGATCCCGATCCTGTTTCTGACGGCGAAGGTCGAGGAAGAGGACCAGATCGAGGGCCTGATGGCGGGCGGCGACGCCTACCTCACGAAGCCGGTCAGCCCGCAGATCGTGCTCGCGAACGCGCGCGCCATCCTCCGCCGGACGGGCACCGAGGAGAGCCACATCCTCACCGTCAACGACCTCACGA
>CAYTJT010000072.1:0-6652 GCA_964438105.1 uncultured Rhodothermales bacterium
ACGAGCTGGTGCCCCCGGAGCGGCGGAATGCCACCCGATATCAACATACTAGCGCAGCAGCAGCACCTTCTGCGACTGCCGCTGCCCGTCGGCTTCGAGCACGAGGAGGTAGATGCCGCTCACGAGCCCGCGCCCTTCGAACGTCGCGCGGTGCTCGCCCGCCGACTGGAGACCCTCCGCCAGCACGGCCACGCGGCGGCCGAGCACGTCGTAGGCCGCGAGCCGCACGTCCGTCGGCGCATCGAGCCGGTACGTCACCGTCGCAGCCGAGCGGAAGGGGTTGGGGTACGCCGCGTCGAGCGCGAGCGCCTGCGGCTGCCCCGGCGCGTCGCCTTCGGCGGAGACCCCCAGGGCCCGCTCGACCGCATCGAAGCGGATCGTCGTGCCGGCCGGCGGCGTCGTGCCGTCGCCCGCGAGGTCGGCGAGGACGAACCCGTCGAGCCCGCCGAGGGGGGCGACGATGAGGCTGCTCCCACCGCGGTAGCAGAAGTCGACGTAGTAGCTCTGCCGGCGGCACTCTTGGTCATTGGCGGGATTGATGTCGATCTGGTTGTCGCCGTCGTCGTCGGGGTCGTAGGTCGCGCCGGGCCCGCCGAAGCCATTCGCGGCGTCGGCGAAGCGGGCGTAGCCGTCGGGGCGGTCGGGCATGAGCCCGAGCACGCGCTGCGTCACGGGGAGGTCGAGCACGTCCGTACCCACGACCACGTTCTGCGAGGCGGGGAAGGTGTCGGCCCACTGATCGGTCGGCTCGGTTCCGTCGAGCGCGCGGAGGACCGGGATCATGCGGACGTCGTCGCCCTCGTCGTCCTCGGCGCCGGTGTTCCAGAGCGCGAAGGGCACGCTCGCGATGAGGTCGCCGCCGCCGGGAACCGCCGAGGCGTAGACGGCGAGGCAGGCGCCGGGCTCGGCGCAGGCCTCGGTGAAGCGGATCTCGAAGTTGTCGCCGTCGATGACCCCGGCGTCGCGCAGGAGGTCGTTGAGGAAGTTGTCCGGGTTCGTGAGGACGTAGTCCTCGGTGGAGTTCGGGCTCTGCCAGACGGTGTTGCCGTCGTACTCGTCGCAGCCGGGGTCGTCGCTGCCATCGGAGCACACGTCGGTGTCGGGGTAGGCGATCTCGACGATGCCGACGCCGTCGCCGAAGCTGTCGAACTCGTAGCGGTAGAGCGTGAACGAGCGCGCGTCGGAGTAGCCGCTGAGGTCGAGCCCCGCGCCCGCCTGCACGCGCCACGCGTACTCGATCAGCTCGTTCGTAGGACCGGAGAACGCGAGCTCGGGCGTGGCGGTGAAGAGGACGACGGGGTCGGTGAAGTCGGGGTCCGTGGCGACTTCGACGCGGTAGCCGTCGGCGCTGGCGACGGGCGTCCAACTCAGCATGACGGCTTCGTCGACGAACGTGGCGCCGTCGGCGGGGGCGAGGAGCTCGGGCGTGGGGAGGGTGCCGGGCGGGGGGAGGGGCACGGTGCTCGGGGCGAAGAGGGTGCCGGCGTCGTAGAGGGCCTGCGCGTCGTCGGAGGCCGCACGCAGCTCGGCGACCGAGTCGAGGTAGTTGGCGCCTTGGGCGAAGAGCACGGCGAAGTCGAACGTCCGCGCTTCGCCCGGTTCGAGCGTGAAGGCTTCGGACGCGAGGAGGTTGCGGCGGTCGCCGGGCGGGTTGTCGTCGCCGGAGCCGTCGGTGTTCACCTCGCTCCAGAACTGATCCGCCTCGGGCGCGCCGGGGAAGGCCCACTGGAGGATCGGTCCGCCCGTCATGTAACCGTCGCCGCCTTCGGTCAGCGGCGTGCCGTCCCCCCACAGTCCTTGGAGGAAGTTGTAGCGTGCTTCCGCCGTGTTCGGGTCAGAGGTAGGCTCTCCCCCTCCGATGTTGGTGAAGTACATCGAAACGCCACCGCCGTTGAGGAAGTCGTAGCCGGCGGCGGGCGGCGGCGTCCCGTAGTTGGCGTCCGTGTTGCTCGCGTTATAGACGAACGCCAGGCTCCGCGCGGAGTCGCTCCCGACGTAGTCGTCGCTCGCGTCGCCGAGGTCGGGGTCCACGAAGAGGCCGAAGCGCGTGTCCTCGATCGACTGGGTGTTCCGGTTGACGAGTTCGTAGCGGTAGAACGTGTGGAACTGGAGCGGCTCCTCCGCCGAGGCGAACGCCGTCACGCGGACCTCCACCCCGAGCGGCTCGGTGAAGTTCGTGTTGTGCTCGTTGCCGACGTCGTTCATCACCCAGAACGCCGTCTGGTGGCCGTAGACCTCGGGCCGGTCGCCCGCGGGGAGGTCGTAGTTGTCCGGGTCGCCGTCGCCGTCGATCACGGGCGCGCCGAGGTCGAAGGGCCACTCGGCGAGGTCGGGCGTGGCGATGCCCTCGTCATCATAGCGCTCGACGTCGAGCGCACTCACGACCCAGATGCGGTCGAAGCCGGAGCAGTCGTCGGGGTCGGGGAGCGTGGCGCCCTCGTCGAGTGGGCCGGGCCAGAACTCGAAGTCGTCGTAGGTGGAGCCGGCCACGCGGAGGTCGCCGCCGACCTCGCCGCCGATCCAGACGCCGGCGGCGAAGATGGGCGAGTTGCCGCTGAACTTCGGCGCGACGTAGCCGTCGCCGTTGACGGTCGTATTGCCGAAGAACAGGCTGCCGGTGTTGAAGACGCGAGCCCGCGTGTCGGCGATCTCGAGGTTCGCCTCCGCGGTGCCGATCATGCAGTCGCCGGGCGTCTGGGCGAGGGCGGGGACGGAGAGGAGCAGGACGAGCAGCGTAGCATAGCGCATGGTCGTAGAGATCGAGTGAGCAGGTATCTGCCAATATAGTGCCCGCTACACGAAGAGTTAGGTCACTTCGATGTGGCCTCTGCGCCCCGGTGGGTCACGCTGCCCGCAGCAGCGGCGCGGCATCAGGGCTGTGGAGCGACCCGGTGCCTTCGAGCGTGCCCGGCAGCTGGTCGTCGGGGTCGATCCGGTCTTCCATCGAGTTGGGCTGGTGGCAGCCGCGGACCGAGATGATGCCGCCGACGACGAGGATGACGAGCACGGTGAGGGCACCGACGACGAGGGAGGTCTTGCGGGAGTCTTTGCGCGCGGAGTCAGCCATGGGGAGAGGAGAAGGGAGAGGGGATGCAATGATGGCGGCCGTGCAACGTTGTGGCACCTGAGGCGAATGCACTCGGCCGTCTTCCAGAAACCGGGCGGCGCCGGTCGCGTTCCTGCGCCCCCTCTCGTGGCGCGACGCCGAGCGGCCGTGACCTCGGCAGAGGCCCCGGCGGCGGCTCCACCGCCCGCCACTCACCGGCTTCCCCCGACCCGCCATGCTCCGCTTCCTCCTTCTCACCGTGCTCCTCCTCGGGGGCGCGCCGGCCGTGCTCGCGCAGCCGGCCTCGGTCAGCGGGACCGTGCGCGACGCCGACACGGGCGAGACGCTCATCCTCGCGACCGTGCTCGCCGAAGGCACCGGGCAGGGGGCGACGACGAACCGGCAGGGGTATTACGTGCTCACCGGGCTCGCGCCGGGCGAGGTCGACCTCCTCGTCTCGTACATCGGTTACGAGCCGGTGCGGCAAACGGTCACGCTCGCGCCCGGCGAGCGGCGGCGGCTCGACGTGGCGCTCCGCGCGGCGGCGTTCGAGGCGGGCGAGGTCGTCGTCGAGAGCGAGGCGCCGCTCGAGGAGCAGAAGGCCGTCGGGGTGCAGGAGGTCTCGATCCGGATGATCCAGCAGATCCCCTCGGCCATCGAGAACGACCTCTTCCGCGCGCTCCAACTCCTGCCCGGGGTCAAGGCCGCGAGCGACTTCTCCTCCCGCCTCTACATCCGCGGCGGCTCGCCCGACCAGACGCTCATCCTCCTCGACCAGACGACCGTCTACAACCCGACGCACTTCTTCGGCTTCTTCTCGACGTTCAACACCGACGCCATCAAGGACGTCCGCATCTACAAAGGCGGCTACCCGGCGGAGTACGGCGGCCGGCTCGGGAGCGTGATCGACGTGAGCAACCGCGACGGCAACCGCAACCGGCTCGACGGCAAGGCGAGCGTCGGGCTCCTCGCCTCGCGCGTCAACGCCGAGGGGCCGCTCCGCCTGCCCGCCACCGACCTCCGCGGCTCGTGGTTCCTCGCCGCGCGCCGCTCCACGCTCGAACCGCTCCTCGCCGCCCTCCGCGACTCCGAGGAGTTCATCCCCGACGGGTTCTACTTCTACGACCTCAACGGCAAGGCCAGCCTCGACCTCTCGCCCAACGACCGCCTCACGGTCGCGGGCTACGCGGGCGTCGACGACGTGCGCTTCCCCTTCGCCGAGAACGCCCGCTTCGACCTCCGCTACGGCAACCAGACCGGCAGCGCGCTCTACACCCGCATCCTCTCGGACCGGGTCTTCGCGACGCTCCGCTTCACGGGCTCGCGCTACTTCAGCTTCCCCTCGGCCGACATCGGCGGGACCGCCTTCGAGCAGCGCAACACGATCGACGACCTCTCGCTCAAGGCCGACGTGGAGTGGCTGGCGAGCCCCGGCTTCGAAGCCAAAGTCGGCGTCTGGGGCGGCGACCTCCGGCTCCGGCTCAACAACTTCTTCGACGGGCAGGAGACGCTCGACTCGCGCATCGAGAGCCACTACGGCTCGGCGTACGCGCAGGCGACGCTCCGCCCCGGCTCGTGGATCCTCACCGGCGGCCTCCGCGCCAGCTACTTCTCGTCGGGCGACTACTTGCGGTGGGAGCCGCGTTTCTCGGTCGAGCGGAAGTTCGGCGAGCGGATCCTCGCCCAGGCCGCCTACGGCCGCTACTACCAGTACCTCGCGCTGATCTCGAACGAGGCGTTCTCCGCCTTCGACGTGTGGATCACCGCCGACGACGGCGTCCCGCCCTCCTACGGCGACCAGTTCGTGCTCGGGCTCAAAACGCGGCCGACGAACAACCTCGGCGTCGACGCCGAGGTCTACTACCGCACGCTCCGCGACCTCTTCGAGTTCGACCCCGCGCTCCCCGACGTCGCCGGGCTCGACTACGCCGACATCTTCCGCTTCGGCGAGGGCTACGCCACCGGGCTCGAACTCCAGGTCGAGCGGCCCGCCGGCAGGCTCAACGGGTTCGTCGCGTACACGCTCGGGCTCACGCAGCGCAAGTTCATCGGCGCGAATGGCGACCCCGTCAACCCCGACGCTGACGGCAACCCGCAGTTCTTCTCGCCGAAGTACGACCGCCGCCACGACGTCTCGCTCGTCGCGAACCTCGAGCTCGGGCGGGGGTGGACGCTCACCGGGACGTTCGTCTACGCCACCGGGCAGACCTACACGCGGGGCGTCGGCCGCTACAACGTGGACGTCCCCATCGGCGGCGTCGACACCGACGTGATCGGGACGAGCGGGCTCAACCGCGCCCGCCTCCCGGCCTACCACCGCGCCGACCTCGGGTTCACGCGCGAGGGCTCGTTCTGGGGGCTCGGCGAGTACGAACTCCGCATCCAGGGCATCAACGTCTATTCGCGCCGCAACGTGTGGTTCTACCAGTTCGACTTCGACGACAACCCCGTCAGCCAGGAGACGATCCGCATGCTCCCGTTCCTCCCGAACGTGTCCCTCACCGTAGACTTTTAGCGATGCCGACCTCTCTCTTTTTACGCCGCGTAGCGCTCGCGCTCCTCGCCCCGCTCGTGCTCGCCGGGTGCGACCTGAGCGAGGACGACTTCCAGCCCGAGGTCGTCGTCGAGGCGGTCCTCGTGGCCGGCCAACCGCTGCCGACCGTCCGCCTCTCGACGACGGCCCCGATCGACGAGCCGTACTCGTTCGAGGCGTTCGCGCTGCAGGGCGCCGAGGTGCAGATGGAGCTCGTCGGCGAAGGCGGGGAGGACGACGTGCTCTTCTTCTACGAGAACGTGGACGTGCCGATGAACGAGGGGGACTTCCCCGGCAACTACGTGCCCACCGAGCTGCACCGCGTGGCGCCGGGGCGGCGGTACCGGCTGACCGTCCGCGTGCCCGAGCGGCCCGATCTCGTCCCGGCCAGCCAGGCCATCCGCGCCGAGACGGCCGTGCCGGACACCTTCCGCATCGTCAACCCGCCGCCGGACTCGATCCGCTACAACATCCTCGCCCCGTCGCCCGCGATCGACGTGACGCGGAGCCTGAACCCGGACCGGCAGGGGATCTACATCTTCAGCATCGAAGCGTTGCAGCCCGATCGGTACGGCCTCACCCCGACGATCGCCTCCCTGCTCGAAAACGCCGACGAGGTCGACGCCTCGGACTTCATCCGCACGTCGTCGCCCATCCTCAACGAGGGGAACTACGAGATCAACCCCGACGGCACGCTCCGCCTCCGCGTGCCGTGGTTCGCGATCGCGTACTACGGCCCCAACCGCCTCACCGCGAGCGCGCTCGACGACGCGCTCTTCGACTTCCTCCGCTCCCGCGACGCGCAGTTCAACCCGACCACGCTCTCGCCCGGCGAGATCCAGCGCGTGATCTCGAACGTCGAGAACGGGACCGGCGTCTTCGGCAGCCTCGCCCAGGTCGAGACGACGGCGTTCATCGCGGAGTAACACGAATTCTGTTCTCCGACGTCGGGATACCCGCTTCCGTTGTAGTCGTCCTCATCGCTGTAGAGACGCAACATGTTGCGTCTCTACCGACGGTTGCGTCTCTACCGACGGTTGCGTCTCTACCGACGGTTGCGTCTCTACCGACGG
>CAYTJT010000072.1:6752-12324 GCA_964438105.1 uncultured Rhodothermales bacterium
TCGAGGTGGGGGCTATCCTGGAATCGCCATCTTGAATCCGTGTACCGGGCGTCGAGAAATAGAAAAGGCGGCCGGAATCGCTCCGGCCGCCTCGCTCGGGACGACGCGCCTCGGTTAGCGCACGCCGGCCGTTGGTTCGTCTAGCGGTCCTGCGGGTTGAGGACGAGGTTGATCAGGTGGATCACGCCGTTGCTCGACTCCACGTTGTAGACGATGAAGTCGGCGTTGCCGATCCGCTTCGAGAAGGCGTCGTTCTCGTCGCGGCCGATGGGGAACTCCTCGCCGCTGAGCATGACGGCGACGGTGCCTTCCGTGAGCTCGCCGTACGCGAAGTCGCCCTCGGCGACGTGGGAGGTGAGCAGCTGCGTGAGGTTCTCCACCTCGTTGTCCGACAGCATGTCGAACTCGGTCATGCCGGCGGTGTCGAACGCCGCGTTGACGGGGGCGAAGACGGTGAACGGCCCCGGGCCGTTGAGCGTCTCGACGAGCCCCGCGGCGGTCACGGCCTCGACGAGGTTCGAGAGGTTGGGGATCGCCACGGCGTTCTCGACGATCGTGTTGTTCGGCGACGTCGTCGCGCCGAGCAGCTGCATCGCGTCTTCCGAACCGGCCTCGGCGGGGACGTCCATCGTCGCGGAGGCCGCCATCACGGCGTCGTCGTCCATCATGGTCTCGCCGCTGCGCGCGCAGCCGAGCAGGACGAGGGGGAGCACGAGCGTGAGGGTGAGGGCTAGCAGGGTGTTCTTCATGGGAGGGGCGGGTTGTGAAAAGAAGAGAGAAGCGAAGTGCGGGGTGTATACGAACGTATGCACTTTCTGTTCAACGGTTACGCGCGGTCCTCCACCCGCCGCTCCAGCCGCGCGACCGCTCCGGCCGGTCTGCAACACAGACGGAGGGGCAGCCGCGAAGCCGCCCCTCCGTATCCGAGACCAAAGGGTCTTCGGTCAGTGCGCCGACGTCGCGCCGTCGGTCGGCGGCATCAGCACGGCGTCGATGACGTGGGCCACGCCGTTCGAGGCGGCCACGTTCGGCGTGACGACGGTCGCGCCGCCCACCATCACGGTGCCGTCTTTGATGGTGACGCGGAGCGCCTTGCCGTTGAGGGTTTCGAGCACCTGCCCGTCGCTGAGGTCGGCGGCTTCGAGCTTGCCGGGGACGACGTGGTAGGTGAGGATGCCCTGGAGCGCTTCGAGGTTCTCGTCTTCGAGGAGCCCGGCGACGGTGCCCTCGGGGAGCGCGCCGAAGGCGTCGTCGGTCGGGGCGAAGACGGTGAACGGGCCTTCGCCGCTGAGGGCGTCGACGAGGTCGGCCTCGACGACGGCCGTCTCGAGCGTGCTGAGGGCGTCGGTCGCGACGACGACCTCGACGAGGGAGGGCGCGTCCGAGGCGTCGTACTGCGCGAGCGCGGCCGGGGCGGCGAAGAGCATCGCGGCGAGCGCGACGCAGGCGGAGAGGCGGGAGAGGATCGGCATGGGGATGCGGGGTTGGGAGAGGGAAGTGGATGTCGTGCGCCCCTCTCAACGACTCGTCGAGCTTGAATGTTTTGAACGGTTACATTTATTTACAGTATTTCTTGAAAGCGTCGAAGGAGCGAGGCCGCTACGCCGTCGGACGCCGCCGTGCCTATCGTGCGGGCCCCTCGCTCGAGGAGTCGAGATCGGACCCCCCGCCGCGCTCGGGCCGCTCCGAAAACGGCGACCGAGCCCGGCATACGATCGGGGGTTGGGTGAGCTAAAACGGCACGTCGTCCTCGACCTCTTCCGGCGTCCGCTCCGTCCGTTGCAGCGTGATCCCCGACGGGTCGAAGCCGAAGAGGTCTTCGGGCGAGAAGACGAGGCGGAAGTCGTGGTCCGAGGCGAAGAACGGGGCGAACTTGGCGGCGAACTCGTCGAGCCGCTTGAGGTAGTACGCCGTGTTCTCGTCGGGCGAGGCGGGGTCCCACGCATCGGCGAGGCGGGCGTGCTCGAACGCCGTGACGTTGGCGCTGCTGCCGGTGACGTAGTAGCTGATCCGGTCGCCTTTGACGATGGGCTGGCCCGTCGCCTCCACCCGCCGGATCGCGAGCTCGTACGAGGCCGCGCGCGTCCGCTTACCCGCTTCCACGTCGGCGAGGTATCGCTCCGGGGTGTCCTTCAGCGTTTCGGTCCGCTGGAAGCTCTGCACCCCCTTCCAGTCGTGGGCGAGGATGGCGTCGCGCGTGCGGAGGTAGAGGGCGTGGAGCCCGGCGACGTCCTCGTCGAGCAAGAGCGCGACGGCCTCGCGCACGAACCGCCGCCCGAACCGCTCCGACGAACGCGACACGAGCGACGAGCCTTTGAACTTCATCTCCCCGTCGTAGCCGAGGAGCGCGTAGTTCTTCTTCTTGTACGAGAGCATCTTCTGGAACCGCCCGTCGAACCCGATGCGGATGCCCGCCGGCATCGCGTCGCCGAGCCCGGCCACGAACGCGCGCTCCTCGGCGTCGCCGCGCACGCCGTCGGGCGGGACGAAGAGCACCCCGTCGGTGTCGACTTCGACCACGGTGCCGCCGCGCTCGCGGATCGTGCGGATGATCGTGCGGAGGATCTCCTGGCCGGTGCTCGCCACGCGGTCGGCCTCGGCGAAGTCGTTGAAGATCGCCATCCCGAACCCCATGTTACCGTAAAACGAGTTTATGATGTTCTTATAGGCGGTCTGCCGGGCGTCGAGCTCGCCGCGCGCCTCGTCGCTCGCGGCCTCGCGCATGGCGGCTTTCGTCTCGAAGCGGAGGTCGGTGAGGGTGCGGAGGAGGGCGGGGAAGAGCCCGAGCGTGTCGCCGGCGGGCTGCACGTCGTAGTTCAGCATGATCGACGGGTAGAGGCTCTCGACGTCGGCGTAGACGACAGGCCCGACGACACCCGTGACGAACACGTCGGTGTAGCCGCCGACGGCCTGGCTGCCCCAATCAGCTTTGGGGAGCGCCTGTCGCTGGCGCAGATATTCGCGCACGAAGAGGGCTTCGATCTTCGACGCCGGGCCCGTCCGCGCGCACGCGTCGTAGGGCATCGGCACCATCTGCGTGAGGTAGAACGTCGAGCCCGAGAGGTGGCGGCTGAGGCGTTCGGTCTCGATCACGTCGTCGAGCGCATACGCGAGCAGGCGCTCGGGGTCCTCGTCCCACACGCGCGGGATGTCGGCGCCCGCCACATACGTCCGGTCTTCGGGCGCGAAGCCGAAGTATTTCGCCGCCGCCTTCAGCCCGTAGGCCGGGAGGTCGCGCTTGAACACGTCGTAGCTCATCACCTGGAAGTACGTGTCGATCACGTGCCGCCCGGCGATGTCGAGCGCGGGGAAGTCCACGCTCCGCTCGGCGAAGCGCATCGACGAGGGGAAGCTCCGCGGGACCGACCCGTCGCGGCCGATCGCGAAGGGGACGCGGTGGCGCGCACAGCGCGTCATGAGGTAGGGGAAGTCGAACGCGTAGCAGTTGTGCGTGAGCACGCCCGCCGCGACGTAGTTGTGGTTCCTCGTCTCGATATTGTAGACCGGCCCCGCGTAGGGGCGTCGTTCGCGCTGCCGAATGGGGAACCAGTGGAAAGCGCGGAGGGCATCGAGTCGGCGCTGCGCGTGCTGCCATTCGTCCCTCATCGCGTCGGGAACGGCGGCGTCCACGGTCGCTTCGAGGTGGGCGAAGGTGTCGCGGTGGATGCTGGTCCGTCCGTTGAGGTAGTAGTTCACCGTCGTCGGCGGGACGGGGAAGTCTCGGTAGCGCAACCCGAGCCGCTCGATGAACGGGCGGAGCACTTCGATCGCCGCGTACGGGAGCTCGTCCACGCGCCGCCGCGGCCGGTCGAACCGCGCTCGCCGCTTATACTCGACGCGAAGCCACGACTGGATCTGGCGGAGGCGGGGAGCCGTCGTTGCTGTCGGCCACAGGTAGAGCCCGGTCGCGTTGGCGCCCGCCACGAGGCCGAGGTGGTGCGCGAGCGCGAGGAGGGCTTGCTTGCCGCGCGCCGGTCGGCAGGCAAGGTGGATGGCGCCGTTGGCCTCGGAGACGTGGCCGTCGCCGTCGATCACGCCGGCGAGAAAGGAAGCCACCGCCGAGGGTCCGAAGGCCGCGACGCGTTCTACACGAACGGCCGCTTCCGCGCCCGACTTGTCTCCGGCAGGAATGCCGAGAGATCGAAGCCGGGCGTGAAGCGAGGCGTCGTGGGTGCGGAGCCGGTAGAGGTCGCGCTGATGGGGGAGGTTCGAACGACGTCGGATCGTGCCCTGCCCGCCCACGCGGTCGGCTACCCAGTGCACGAGCGCGCGGTCCGTATTGCCGAAAGACACGCGGTTCGTCTTCTTCGAGAGGTGCCCGTCCGAGAAGATCAGCCCGGCGAGGTAGAAGTCCTCGTCGAAGGTCAGGGGGCCGGGGTCGATGGCTGGAAGGGCGAGGTAGTCTCCTGGCTCGAACGTGCTGGCAGCTTGGTAGCCCATGCCGCCCCCGCGCGTGTAGCCGAAGTGCGGGTGGTCGGCCGTGCTGGCGATCGCTCCGCGATACACCGCATGGAGCACGACGAGATCGTCTCGGTGGTGGGTTTCGAACGTGGCGGTGACACGGTCCACCTCCAGCGCATCGCCCCACGAGAGCACGGCATCGCCTTCGGACAGCGATTCGATCGGACGGTACCCGTCGGGCGTGAGGACGGGCGTGCCCGGAGGGAAACAGTTGTGCCCCTCGATCACGTCGGGGTCTTTCTCCTGAATCAGCCGCACGACCTCGCGCAGCAGCACCTGCTCGGGCACGCTGTTCACGTCGATCAGCCGCGACCACCCCCGGTTGTCGCTTATCGACACGATGATGATGCGGTCGTCCGGCCGCTCGGCGTTGGGGAAGCCGCCTTCGCTGGCGTACGTCTCGATGTCGAGCTGGAGGCGGTGCACGTCCTCGAAGGCCATCCCTTTGAAGAGCGTCCGGCCCGTCTGCATGAGGTACTGCTGCTCGGGCGAGCCGGGGAAGTAGATCTCGGCGGGGCGGCGGGCGTTCGTCTCCGTCACGCGCTCGACGTGGCGGACGGCGTCCCAGTACGCGTTCCGGTCGGGGAAGACGACGAGGTGGCGGAAATAGCCGTCGCCCTCCAACTCCTGAAACCGAAACCGCTCGCGCGGAAAGTCGCGCAGCAAGTCGATGTCGGAGAGGAAGAAGAAGGGGTAGAACGGCTCGTCCGCGTGCTCGACGGTCGTCGGGTCGAGGCGGCGGTAGACGCGCATCCGCTCGCCGCTCTCGCCCTGCACGAGGTGCAGCCCAACGATCCGCTCCGTGCGGTCGCGGCCGTAGAGCGCTGCGTCGTAGCCGTCGGGGGTGGTCGGTCCGTGCATCCGGATGGGGGCGGGATTATCGAAAAGTAACGCGCGGGCGTGTCAACGCCCCTTCAGGTTGGGCCGCGGCGAAGACCCCGTGACGAGCCGGTGAATTGGGTCCGGCGGGTGAACCCGTACGGTCGGGGGCCGATACTCCACCCTCAGCCTTCCCCTGCCGTCTGACCCAACGCCGAACGCATGCACTGGTACGAGAAGCTCAACCAGTATTTCCCGATCGAAGAGATGAAGTCGCAGGAGCACATGGAGA
>CAYTJT010000073.1:0-12264 GCA_964438105.1 uncultured Rhodothermales bacterium
TGCTAACCCCACTCGGACTCCCACCGCCATGCTCCACGTCATCGAACACCCCACGCGCCACCTCTTCTTCACCGGGAAAGGCGGGGTCGGCAAGACGAGCCTCGCCACCGCCACGGCCGTCGCCCTCGCCGACGCCGGGGAGCGCGTCCTCCTCGTCTCGACTGACCCCGCCTCGAACCTCGGGCAGGTGCTCGAGGCCGAGGTCACGGACACGATCGGGCCGGTCCCGGCCGTGCCCAACCTCTCCACGTTCAACATCGACCCCGAGGCCGCAGCCGAGGCGTACCGCGAGCGCGTCGTCGGGCCCGTCCGCGGCGTGCTCCCGGAGGCCGCCATCGCGCAGATGACCGAGAGCCTCTCGGGCGCGTGCACGACGGAGATCGCCTCGTTCGACGCGTTCACGCGGCTGCTCACCGACCCCGCGCTCGTCGAGGACTTCGACCACGTCGTCTTCGACACGGCCCCGACGGGGCACACCCTCCGGCTCCTCCAGCTGCCGGCGGCGTGGAGCGACTTCATCGAGACGAACCCCGACGGGGCGTCGTGCCTCGGCCCGGCCTCCGGGCTCCAGGCGCAGCGGGCGCAGTACGCCGCCGCCGTCGATGCCCTCGGCGACCGCGACCAGACCACGCTCGTGCTCGTCACGCGGCCCGAGACGTCGGCCCTCGCCGAAGCGGCCCGAAGCAGCGCCGAGCTCGCCGCGCTCGGGGTGAACAGCCAGCGGCTCGTCGTCAACGGCGTCTTCGAGGCGGCGGACCCCGGCGACCCGCTCGCCGCCGCCCTCGCGGCCCGCCAGCGCGAGGCGATGGCCGACCTCCCCGCGTCGCTCCGCGAGCTCCCCGTCGAGACCGTCGCGCTCAAGGCGCACAACCTCGTCGGCGTCGCCGCCCTCCGCGCTCTCGTATCGGATGAGGCGCTGCCCGCGCCCGAGGCGAGCCCGGTCGAGGCGCTCGACCTCCCGCCGCTCGCCGAGCTCGTGGACGAGATCGAGGCCGACGGGAAGGGGCTCGTGATGGTGATGGGGAAGGGCGGCGTTGGGAAGACGACGGTCGCGGCGGCCGTGGCCGTCGAGCTCGCCCGGCGCGGCCACCCCGTCCACCTCTCCACGACGGACCCGGCGGCGCACCTCGAGCACGCGCTCGCGGCGGAGGTCGAGGGCCTCACGCTGAGCCGGATCGACCCCGCCGAGGAGACGCGCCGCTACACCGAGCACGTCCTCGCCACGAAGGGGAAGGGGCTCGACGCCGGCGGCCGGAAGCTGCTCGAAGAAGACCTCCGCAGCCCGTGCACCGAGGAGGTCGCCGTGTTCCACGCGTTCTCGCAGCGCGTCCGCGAGGCGGCTCGGGGGTTCGTCGTGCTCGACACGGCGCCGACGGGCCACACCCTCCTGCTCCTCGACCAGACCGGCGCCTACCACCGCGAGGTGGCGCGCAACGCCGCCGGGCTCGCGGGCCGCGTGACGACGCCGCTCATGCGGCTCCAGGACCCCGCCTACACGAAGCTCCTCATCGCCGCGCTCCCCGAGACGACGCCGGTGCTCGAGGCGGCGGGCCTCCAGGCCGACCTCCGCCGCGCGGACATCGAGCCGTACGCGTGGGTGGTGAACCAGAGCCTCGCCGCGGCCGAGCCGACCGACCCGCTCCTCGCCGCCCGCGCCCGCGCCGAGGCCCCGCAGCTCCGCGCCGTCGCCACCGAGCACGCCGCGCGCGCCTTCGCCGTCCCGATGACGGCTTACGAGCCCGTCGGCCCCGACGCGCTCCAGGCGCTCGTCCGCGGTTTCTCCGTCCTCGAACCCGCCGATGCCTGACGCCCGCCCCGCCACCTTTCGTCTCGACGCCACGCTCGTCTGCCCCGCCTGCGGGGCGGCCACGCGCGCGACGATGCCGGAGGACGCCTGCCAGCTCTTCTGGGACTGCCCGGCGTGCGGGACCGTCCTCCACCCGAACGAAGGCGACTGCTGCGTCTTCTGCTCCTACGCCGACACGCCGTGCCCGCCCGTCCGGCAGGGCCGTGCCTGCTGCTGACCGACACCCCTCGATGTCCGACCTCTACACCGCCGCCGAGACCCCGGCGGCCCGCACCGACCGCCGCCCCGCGCCCGACGTGCCCCCGCCCGACGGGTCCCCCGAGCCGGAGGGCAAGAACAAGGGCCTCGGCTTCTTCGAGCGCTACCTCTCACTCTGGGTCGCCCTCTGCATCGCCGCCGGCGTCGCGCTCGGCGCCCTCGTCCCGGCCGTGCCCGAGGTGCTCGGCCGGCTCTCGGTGGCGCAGGTGAACCTCCCCATCGCCGTGCTCATCTGGGCGATGATCTTCCCGATGATGCTCCAGATCGACTTCCGCAGCGTGCTCGGCGTGCGGCGGCACCCGAAGGGGCTCACCGTGACGCTCGTCGTGAACTGGCTCGTCAAGCCGTTCACGATGTTCGCCTTCGCGTGGCTCTTCCTCGAGGTCGTCTTCGCCCCGTTCATCGACGGCCCGCTCGCGAGGGAGTACGTCGCCGGGGCCATCCTCCTCGGCGCGGCGCCGTGCACGGCGATGGTGTTCGTGTGGAGCTACCTCACGAAGGGCGACCCGGCCTACACCCTCGTCCAGGTCGCCATCAACGACCTCATCATGCTCGTCGCGTTCGCCCCAATCGTCGCCCTCCTCCTCGGCGTGGCCGACGTGGCGGTGCCGTGGGAGACGCTGCTCTACTCCGTCCTCCTCTACATCGTCGTGCCGCTGGCGGCGGGGGCCGCCGTGCGGACGGGCCTCATCCGCGCGAAGGGCGCCGTGTGGTTCGACAACGTGTTCCTCACCCGGTTCGGCTCCGTCACCATCGTCGCGCTCCTCCTCACGCTCGTGCTCCTCTTCTCCTTCCAGGCCGAGCAGATCCTCGCGAGCCCGTTCGACATCGCGCTCATCGCCGTCCCGCTCACGGTCCAGACCGTGTTCGTCTTCGCCCTCGCCTACGGGTGGGCGTACCTCTGGCGCGTGCCGCACCGCGTGGCGGCGCCCGCGGGGCTGATCGGGGCGAGCAACTTCTTCGAGATGGCCGTGGCCGTGGCGATCGTGCTCTTCGGCGTGACGAGCGGGGCCGTGCTGGCGACGGTCGTCGGCGTGCTGATCGAGGTGCCGCTGATGCTGGCGCTCGTGCGGGTCGCCAACCGGACGCGGCCCGCCTTCGCCGCTCGCGCGGGGGCCGTGTGATGGACGGACTCACGCTCACTCCGGAGGCCGCCGACTTCGTCCGACAGCGTGGCGGCGCGCTCACGCTCCGACGGACGCCCCGCCACGGCTGCTGCGGCGGGAGCGTCGCGCTCGCCGTGGCCGAGCCCGAAGCCCCGCCCGACGCCGACGCCTTCGCCCGCCACGACCTCGGCGACCTCACCCTCTTCGTCGAGCCCGGCCTCGACGGGCCGCTCCGCGTCGGGCTCGACCGCCTCCTTGGCTTCGCGTCGCTCTTCGTCGAAGGTGCCGACGCCCAGATGTATGTCGCCTCTCGCTCTTCATCCCCGATCCCATGCCGACCACGATCGCCGTCTTCTCCGACGTCCACGCCAACCTCCCCGCGCTCGAAGCCGTCCTCAACGACCTCGACCGCCGCCAGGCCGAGGGCACGGTCGACGCCGTCTACTGCCTCGGCGACCTCGTAGGCTACAACACATGGCCGAACGAGGTCGTGCAGACCGTCCACGGGCGCGGCATCCCCACGATCGCGGGGAACTACGACGAGGGCGTCGGGCTGGGCTCCGACGACTGCGGCTGCGCCTACAAAACGGAGGAGGACGAGGCCCGCGGCGCCGAGAGCATCGCCTTCACGAACGGCGTCGTCACCGAGGCCACGCGGCGCTACCTCCGTGGGCTCCCCCGCCACCTCCGGATCACGTTCGAGGTGCCCCGCCAGCGGGACGCCGAGCCCATCGAGGTGCTCCTCGTCCACGGCAGCCCGCGCAAGGTCAACGAGTACCTCTTCGAGGACCGCCCCGACACGAGCTTCCTCCGGATGATGGAGGCGGCCGGCGCCGACGTCCTCCTCTTCGGGCATACGCACAAGCCGTATCACAAGGCGATCCCGTACGACGACGGGGGCGACACGACCCGCTTCCGCCACGCCGTCAACACCGGCTCCGTCGGGAAGCCGAAGGACGGCGACCCGCGCGCCGGCTACGTCCTCCTCAAGCTCGACCCCGAGCGCGGCAAAGGCGACGCGGCCTACTGCCAGGTCGAGCACGTTCGGGTGGCGTACGACGTCGAGGCGGCGGCGCGGGCGGTCGAATCGAGCCCGTTGCCGGACGCGTTCGCGACCATGCTCCGTGAGGCCCACTAGCCTGACGGACCTCACCCACCCGACCATGAACAGCGCCACCTCTCCACTCCCCGTCACGGCCGAGGTCTAGGCTCGGCGCTGTACGGGCTCGGACTCTGGAGCGGGTGGGTCTCGTCGGGCGCGGAGGGCGTCCACGGCGGCGAACTCGTACTCGGGGAGAAGGCCGCCGCGAGGGTCGTCGGTGCCTACCTCGCGGGCCACGGCGTCGGCCGTCGTCTGGTTGTCGCCGCTCAGCAGGACGGTCGTGCCGACGGGACAGGTGTGGGAGGGCAGGCTTGGCCCAGCGCGTCTAATCGCCGGGCTGCGCCGGAGCGATCTCGAATCCGCCCTCCGAGCGCACGTAGACGACGCAGTCCGCTCCCGGGCCGCACGAGACCTCGTGCGCGGATGGACCCTCCGACCCGACGTAGCTCCCCGGCTCGAGGGGCACCGCTGTCGTCTCGTCCGACTCCAACCCGAGCCGCCCCTCGACCACGACGACGCGGAGCGACGGGCCGTGGCCGTGGATCGTCCCGGCGGACCCGGCGGGCAGCTCGACGAGGCTCCCGCTCGCCTCGTCGCCCTGCGGGTCACCCCACAGGAGGGCCACCTTCGGCCCGCTGGCGGCGTCTCCAGCAGCGTCGACCCAGGCGAGGTCCGAGGCATCGAGCCAGATGAGGTTCGAGGCGTCGAGGTTGACCTCGACGTCGTCGCTGGCGAACGCCTCGTCGGTGGGCTGGACGAGATACGGCCCGTCCTGGATCTCGATATAGGCGAGGTTCGCGCCGGCATCGGCGGCCGTGATGTGGACGTCGCCGGCGGGCTGCGCCCAGAACGAGCCCGGCGGCAGCCACATCTCCTCGGCGTCGGGGTCGTCGTTGTGGAGGAGCCCGCGGATGACGACGCCGCGGTAGGTGACGTTGTGGATGTGGGGCGGCGACGAGAAGCCGTCGGCGAACTGGACGAGGAAGCCGGTCGCGCCGGTGCCCGTTCGGTCGCCCCAGAGGTCGCCCGCGCGGGGGCTGGCGTCGCCGCGGGCGGGGTTCAACGGCCCCCACTCGACCTCGGAGAATGGGATCAGCATCGTCGGAGTGGTATGGGCGGGAGCGTCCTGTGCGCTAGCAGAGGCGGGAATGCCTAGTGCGAGCGTAAGCAGAAGGACTGTTCGCATGGGTCTGGTGGTGTCGGTGAGGAAGTAGTGTCAGGCGTCATCGCGGGCGAGTGTCACCTTGCCGACGAGATCGCTGTCCTCTGCGACGAACGTGGCATCGGGCGTGGCGGGGCGGATCATCACGGGTGGGCAGGAGCGTTGAGCGGATGGAATCTACCGGCAACCGCCCCCAGCGATTCGATTCTCGCACCGGCGCTCAGGGCGTGGGCCCGCCGTTGCGCCACAGCCAAAGCGCGGCGACGGCCATCACTACGGCCTCTACTGCGACCAGGAGCCACTGCTTCGGGACGGCCCCGTCGACGAGCAGGCCGAGGAGGCGTGCCGCGAGGGCACCGGCTATGAGGTAGAAGACCGCCGTGGGGATGCCCACGGACCAGGGGCGAAACGCGGAGGTGGCGAGGGAGCACAGCCCCACCCCGAGCACCATGCCCCCGTGAACTCGGCGCTCGACGGCCTCGAAGACGTCGGCCGAAGGCTCGGGGCCGCCCGTGAGGGGGACCGGGACCTCTCGGGCCGGGCCATCGTGTTCCCGGGCGGGACGGCTGCACAGAATTAGGACCTCCGTTTCATCTACTCGCACATTCCTATACTGCAAGCGTGCACCTCTCAGAACCGATAGGTTTCGCCTGCCCCTCGTATACTTCGGAAGCGCTTTCGTCGCCGTGCAGCGACGCCAGGCCACCCCCTCCACCGACTGATCCGATGAGCACACGCCTCTCCGACGACTCCCTCCCCACCCTGCCCGACCGACTGGAGGTGCCGACCTACGACCGCTCGGCCCTGGCAACCGGCGTCGTCCACGTCGGCGTGGGCAACTTCCACCGGGCCCACCAGGCGGTCTACCTCGACCGGTTGCTGGCCGAGGGCGGGGCGTCCGAGTGGGCCATCTGCGGGGTCGGGCTGCGGCCCGGCGACGCTCGGATGCGCGACGCGCTCGCCCCCCAGGACGGCCTCTTCACGCTCCTCACGAAGCACCCCGACGGGACGACGGAGGCCCGCGTCATCGGACCGATCACCGACTACGCCCTCGCCACCGACGACACCGAGGCGGCCGTCGCTCGGATGGCGGACCCCGCCACGCGGATCGTCTCACTGACGATCACCGAGGGCGGCTACAACGTGGTCGAGGCCACGGGCGAATTCGACGCCGAGAACCCCGACGTCCAGCACGAACTCGCACACCCGGACGAACCACGGACGGTCTACGGCTACCTCGCCTCGGCGCTCGCCCGCCGCCGCGAGGCTGGGACGCCCCCGTTCACCGTGATGTCGTGCGACAACGTCCAGCACAACGGGGACCTCACCCGCCGGATGCTCCTCGCCTTCGCCCGCCTCCGCGACGCCGACCTCGCCGACTGGATCGAGCGCGACGTAGCCTTCCCCAACACGATGGTCGACCGGATCACGCCCGTTACTGACGAGGCCGACATACAGTACGTCGAGGAGACGTACGGCGTGCGCGACGCGTGGCCCGTGCCCTGCGAGCCGTTTATCCAGTGGATCGTCGAGGACGACTTCTGCAACGGCCGGCCGGACCTCGAAGCCGTCGGCGTCACGTTCGTGGACGACGTCACGCCGTACGAGGAGATGAAGCTCCGCCTCCTCAACGCCGGCCACTCGGTCGTCGGGCTGCTCGGGGCCGTCCACGGCTACGACACGATCGACGCGTGCCTCGCCGACGAGGTGTTCGCGGACTTCCTGGCGGGCTTCCTGCGCGAGGAGGCCGCGCCGCCGCTCGGGACGGTCGAGGGCGTCGACCTCGACGCCTACCAGAAGAGCCTGGTCCAGCGGTTCGGGAATCCGGCCATCCGGGACACCGTCGCGCGGATCTGCTCGTACAGCTCGGACAAGCTGCCCAAGTTCCTGCTCCCGACGATCCGGGCGAACCTCGCCTCGGGCGGCCCCATCGACCGGGCCACGCTCGTGGTCGCGGCGTGGTGCTACTACAGCGACCGCCAGCAGAGCAAGGCGGGCGATCCGCTCGACATCCAGGACCCGATGCAGGACGCGCTCCACCGGGCGGCCCGCGGGACGAAGGACGACGTGCTCTCGTTCGTCCGGCTCGAGGAGGTCTTCGGCGACCTCAGCCAGTCGGAGCGGTTCGCCGAGCGGTACGCCGAGCTCGTACGGCAGGTCTACGACGCCGACGACGTCCGGGACTGCATGACCGCCCTCGACTGACGCGATCCGCCGCCCCTCAGAACACGACCGATAGCCATCCGATGAAGCAGGCGTTCCTCACCCTTCTGTGCGTGGCGAGCTTTTGCGCTGCGACCGTTTCAGCCTCGGCCCAGGACGTGACGTTGACCGTTGCCACGGTGGACAACCCCGACATGGTCCGGATGCAGGAGCTCGCCGATCGCTTCACGGCCGCTCACCCGGGCATCGCGCTAGACTGGATCACGCTGAACGAGGGCGTCCTCCGCCAGCGCGTCTCCACCGACATCGCGACGGGCGGCGGGCGCTTCGACGTCGTGACGGTCGGGACCTACGAAGTGCCCATCTGGGCCGAGCGCGGCTGGCTCGCACCGCTGGGCGACCTACCCGCGGGCTACGACGTGGCGGATATCCTGCCCCCGATCCGCGAAGCCCTTTCGGTCGATGGTACGCTCTACGCCGCGCCGTTCTACGGGGAGTCCTCGTTCACGATGTACCGCACGGACCTGTTCGAGCAGGCCGGGCTGCAGATGCCCGAAGCGCCCACCTGGGATCAGGTCAAGCAGTTCGCGGCCACGCTCCACGACCCCGCCGGCGGGGTCTACGGGATCTGCCTCCGCGGGAAGCCCGGGTGGGGCGAGAACATGGCGCTGCTGACCGCCATGGCGAATGCGTACGGCGCGCGCTGGTTCGACGCGGACTGGCGGCCGCAGTTCGACACCGCGCCCTGGGCGAACGCGCTCGACGACTACCTGGGGCTGTTGAACGAGTACGGCCCGCCCGACCCCGCGTCGAACGGCTATAACGAGAACCTCCAACTTTTTCAGGACGGCGAGTGCGCGATGTGGATCGACGCCACGGTCGCGGCGTCCGCCGTCACCGATCCCGAACGGTCCAGGGTCGCCGGGAGCGTCGGGTTTGCGCTCGCGCCCGACGCTAGCCTCGGCAAGCGGAGCAACTGGCTCTGGGCGTGGGCGCTAGGGGTGTCGGCGGGCTCGCCGCACCAGGAGGCCGCCAAGACGTTCGTCGCCTGGGCCACGTCCCAGGACTACACTGAGCTCGTCGCCGAGCAGGAAGGCTGGGCGAGCGCGCCGCCGGGGACCCGGGCCTCGCTCTACGAGAACCCCGCGTATCTGGCCGCCGCGCCCTTCGCCGCGATGACCCTCGCGTCGATTCAAGCCGCCGACCCGGCCGATCCGACCGTCGAAGACGTGCCCTACACCGGGATCCAGTTCGTCTCGATTCCCGAGTTCCAGAGCATCGGGACGGCCGTCGGAGATCGGTTCGCGAAGGCGCTGGAGGGGTCCATTTCGAGCGAGGAGGCCCTCGCGAATGCGCAGTGGGTGACCGAGAAGGTGATCGAGCGCGCCCGCTTCCTCGCTGAGGAATAGAGGCCTCACGGGGCATCACCGCACGCATAGAGACCGGCACCACGAAATCTGACGGCGAGGCGACCCATGGCTGACACGATCCGTGATCCCGCACGCAACATCGCGGAAATCGACGACGAGCAGTTGCCCGTGCCCGAGCACAGGCTGCACGGTCCCGTCCACTTCCTCGGCCTCTACGCCGCCGAGCACGTCGCCGCGACCGAGTTCGTGATCGGCGCCGCCTTCGTGGCGATGGGCGCCACGATCCAGGACATCCTCGTCGGGCTCCTCATCGGGAATGTGCTCGCCACGCTCAGCTTCTGGCTCATCACGGCGCCGATCGCGGTCAAGACGCGGCTGAGCCTCTACTCGTACCTCGAGCAGAACATGGGCGAGCTGTTCTCGCGGTTCTACAACGGCGCGAACGTGCTCATCTTCGTGGCGATTTCGGCCGCCATGATCACCGTGGCGGCGACCGCGCTGCGGGTGCTCTTCGACATCCCGCCGCAGATCCACCCGTATCCCACCAGTGTCTTCTTCATACTGATCGCCGCCTCGGCGAGCGTGATCGCCGTCCTCGTGGCCTACTACGGGTTCAACGTGCTGAGTGAGTTCGCTACCATCTGTGCCCCCTGGTTGATGGTGATGTTCACCGTCGGCGGCATGGTGCTGATCCCGGCGTTGAACGAAGCGCTGACCGGGTACACGACGCTCGCGAGCTTCTCCGATTTCGTGGGGCTGGCGGGCACCGCCGTGTTTACCGGAACGAACGCCGCAGGGGAGCCCGGGATCGGGTTGTGGGAGGTGATCGGCTTCGCGTGGGCGGCGAACACGTTCGCGCACTTCGGCCTTATCGACATGGCGCTTCTGCGCTACGCGAAGAGGTCGATCTACGGGCTCTGCACCGCGACCGGGATGATGTTCGGCCACTACATCGCCTGGATCTCCGCGGCGCTCATGGGAGCGGCGACGGCGGCGATCATGAAGCTGAGCATCGCCGTCGTCTCGCCCGGCGACGTGGCCTACTACGCGCTCGGCGCCTCCGGTTTCGTCATCGTGATCGTCGCGGGGTGGACGACGGCGAACTCCAACCTCTACCGAGCGGGGCTCGCGGGTCAGGCCGTCTTCCCCACCGTCTCCCGCCAGAAGGTGACGCTTGCGCTCGGAGCCGTGGTCGTGGTCGCAAGCACGTTCCCGTTCATCTACCGCAGCATCCTGCCGCTCCTGACCTACGCCGGACTCATCCTCGTGCCCATTGGCGGCATCGTCTTCGCCGAGCAGCACCTCTTCCCCCGGCTCGGATACAAGAGCAACTGGTACCGCCTCAAGGGCGTCAGGCACAACAAGCCGGCCCTCATGACCTGGGCGATCTCCCTCGTGTTCGGCTTCGGGCTGGACGTCCTCGACGTCATCCCGTTCGTGTACCTGTTCGTGCCGACGTTCGTCGTCGCACTCGTCAGCTACACCCTCCTCGCGAAGCCGGCCGGCGCCGCCGAGAGCTACCCCGAGGCCGAACGGCGGGAGGCGGAGTTCGACAGAAAGGTCGAAGCGTATCACGCCGAGCTGGCACGGCAGGAGCGTCACAGTCACGGGCACGTCAAAGACACGTCGGTGTTGACGAAGGTGATACGCGCCGTCTGGATCGTGATCGGGCTGATCGTCCCGTTCGTGCTCGGCTGGCGTGTGCTCTTCGACAGCCCGAACCTGTACGACTACTACGTCAACCGTGAGCTGTTTTACAACGTGACCATCTGGTGCACCGTCGTCTACTTCGTGTTCGCCTGGTGGGACCTGAAGCGCTCGAAATCGCCCCAGGAAGAGTCTGAGGCCGTGAGCGGTACGACTCAGATATCGCCTGCACGTTGATGATGTATCTCTGATTGACGGCCACGAAAGCGGCCCGGGCGGGCCGGCGCCGACTGGTAGGGGACGCTCGCGGAGCTCTCGGTCGTATTCTGACCCGTGCTGCAAGAGTCGCTGACGTCCGAGATCGCGTGCCTGCTCTCGCCTGAGCACGGTTCACTTCAAACCATCTGAATACAACCAGCCCCTATTGATGAGAACCCGACGTGGCGAAATCCTGTGCGTGGGCGAGGTGCTGTGGGACGCCCTCCCGAAGGGGCTCTTCCTCGGCGGCGCCCCGCTCAACGTGGCGCTCCACCTCCACGCGCTCGGCGAGGCGGTGGCCGTCGTGAGCCGCGTGGGTGACGACCGGCTCGGCCGCGAGGCCCTCCGCCGCCTCCGCGACCGCGGCATGACGACCGAGCTCGTCCAGGTCGACCCCGCGCTCGAGACGGGCTTCGTGCGGGTCACGTTCGACGAGGGAGCGGAGAGCCCGAGCTACGTCATCGAGCAACCGGTCGCGTGGGACGCGCTCGCGCTCACCGGGGCGCTCTCGGATCGGGCGTCGGAGGCCGCCGCCGTCGTGTTCGGCACGCTCGCGCAGCGCCAGGAGACCGCGCGGCGCACCGTCCGCGAGCTCTGCGATGCCGGCGCGCTCACGGTGCTCGACGTGAACCTCCGCCCGCCCTACACCTCACGGAGCGTCGTGGAGTCGTCCCTCGCTGCGGCCGATGTCGCCAAGCTCAACGAGGCGGAGCTGGCCGAGATCAGCGGCTGGGACGGGGTTTCCGGCCCCCTCCGCGATCAGGTCGAGGCGCTCGCCCGGCGCTTCGACTGCCGCGCCGTCTGCGTCACGCGTGGGGCGGCGGGGAGCGCGCTGTGGGACCGGGGGGCGTGGGCGGAGCGGGAGGCCTACCGGGTGAAGGTGAAGGACGCCGTCGGGGCCGGCGACGCCTTCCTGGCGGCGCTCCTCGCGGGCCTCCTCGCCGGGCGCGGCTGCGACGAGGTGCTCGACGCCGCCAGTCGCCTCGCCGCGTATGTGGCCTCGCGGTCCGGGGCGACGCCCGAGTACGAGGTCGGCGGGATCGCGGGGGTCGCGAGCCTGCGGCTGAAGGGCGGCTCCGAAGCGACCGCTCGATGAGAGGAGGCGTCTGTGGCCCGCTGAGCCGGTCGATGTCGCGGTGACAGCCGTGATGGTCACGCTCCTCGCACGGGCCGCCTCGGTGCGCTTGCATTCGCGCCGGACGTACACGCGATCGAGACCTCCGCGTTCTAGCTGCCGGTTGCCTTCGACACGCCGAACCGGACGGTCGGGGTCATGGTCGGCGACGCATGCGAGCGCACTGGCCTCGAGCGGCAGGACGACGACGTCGTCATCGTCACTGAACGACCACCGGCTAAAGCCGGTGGGTTCGTGAACGGCTGAAAGCCGGAGA
>CAYTJT010000074.1:0-12256 GCA_964438105.1 uncultured Rhodothermales bacterium
AGCGGGACGGCGCAGAAGCTCGTGCTCAACATGATCACGACGGCGGCGTTCGTGCGCATGGGGAAGGTGTACGAGAACATGATGATCGACCTGCAGATGACGAACGAGAAGCTGAAGGAGCGATCGAAGCGGATCGTGATGATCGCGACGGGGGTCGACTACGCCGAGGCGAAGCGCGTGCTCGACGCGGCGGGCGGGCACGTCAAAACCGCGCTCGTGATGATCCTCGCCGACGTGGACGCCGCCGCTGCCCGCGCCCGGCTCGACGCCGCCGACGGGTTCGTGCGGCAGGCCATCGAAAATTAGGAAGCGTACGGGCCGTTTTGGTTTCACGTGAAACCATCGCTGCCGTGCGGACCCGAGCGGGGTCGTCGTCGTTGACTCGGTGCTCCCGGGGCACCGCGCCCTCACCTCGTCTCACCGCCTCTCCCGTCCGTGTCGCTCTCTTCGATCCGCGCCGCCGTCTCCGCCGCGCCGTTTTTCATCCAGCTCCGCACCGAGTCCGCCGCGCTCGGCCCCGGCGACCGGCTCCGGCTCCAGGGCACGGTCGGCTCCCTCCCCGCCTTCGCCCTCGCCGATCTCGCCGATCGCGACCGCCCGCTCTGCTGCCTGCTCGCCGAGCATGAATCGGCGGCGTATCTCCAGAGCGACCTCGAACAACTGCTCGGCGAGGACCGCGAGGTGCTGCTCTTTCCCCCCAGCGGGCAGAAGCCGTACGACCGCGAGCAGGTCGCGGAGAGCGCTGCGCTCATTCAGCGCGCCGACGTGCTGCAGCGGCTCGAAGAAGGCTTCGCGGGCGTCGTCGTGACGAGCGTGGCGGCGCTCGTCGAACTCGTCGCGCCGCCCGAGACCGTGGCGCAGGAGACGCTCACCGTGCGCGTCAGCGACGAAATCGGGCCGGAGGCGTTGATGGAGCGGTTCGTCGCGCAGGGGTTCACGGCGGTCGAATTCGTCGAGCTGCCGGGCGAGCTCGCCCTGCGCGGTGGCATCCTCGACATCTATCCCTTCGCGGGCGACTACCCCGTTCGCATCGAGTTCTTCGGCGACGAGATCGACTCGATTCGCGAGTTCGACCCGCAGACGCAGCGCTCCGTCAGCCGGCTGACGCAGGCGCGCGTCGTCCCCAACCTCGATGCCCCGGCCTACGACACCGTCGAACACGTCGCCCTCCTCGACTATTTCCCCGACGACACCCTCCTCGCCCTCTTCGACGAAGCTCGCCTCGATGACGTCGCCGACACGTTCTACACTGACGCATCGGAAGCGTACGATGCGCACGAGAGCGACGCCCCGCCGCCGGGCCACCTCTACCTCACCGGCGACGGCTTGCGCAAACGCCTCGGACAGCGACCGCGGCTGCTTTTCGGCACGTTCTCGCACGACGCGAAACGGTCGCTCCGCCTCGAAGCGCAGCCGCAGCCGGACTTCAACAGTGACATCAAGCGCCTGCGCGAGCATCTCGCCGAGTTGAAATCGAAGGGCTTCGACGCGCACATCTTGTGCGATAGTCAGGGCCAGCGCTCCCGCCTCCGCGATCTGCTCGGCGACGAGGACCACGAGCCCGACGCCACGCTTACGGTCGAGTCGATGCACGAGGGGTTCGTCCTCCCCGAGGAGCGGCTCGCCGTCTACACCGACCACCAGATCTTCCGCCGCTACCACCGCCCCACCGCGCGCAACCGCAAGCGCGTCAAGGGCGGCCTCTCGCTCCGCGACCTGCAGGGGCTCAGTCCGGGAGATTACGTCGTGCACGTCGATTACGGCATCGGGCAGTTCGCCGGGCTGCACAAGATCACCGTCCGCGAGAAGCAGCAGGAAGCCGTCAAAGTCCGCTTCAAAGACGGCGACGAGCTGTTCGTCAACGTCAACGCGCTGCAGAAGCTGCACAAGTACACCGGCAAAGAAGGCCACCAGCCGAAGCTGACGAAGCTCGGCAGCGGGCAGTGGGAGCGGGCGAAGGGCCGGACGAAGAAGCGCGTCAAAGACCTCGCGCGCGACCTCGTCGCCCTCTACGCGAAACGGAAGGCGAGCTCCGGCTACGGCTTCGCGTCCGACTCGATCTGGCAGCGCGAGATGGAGGCGTCGTTCCGGTGGGAGGACACGCCGGATCAGGCGCTCGCGGCGAGCGCCGTCAAAGACGACATGGAGCAGTCGATCCCGATGGACCGGCTCGTCTGCGGCGATGTGGGGTTCGGCAAAACCGAGATCGCCATCCGCGCGGCGTTCAAAGCGGCGCAGGACGGCAAGCAGGTCGCCGTGCTCGTCCCGACGACCATTCTCGCCCTCCAACACTTCGAGACCTTTTCGGAGCGGCTGGCGCGCTATCCCGTCAACATCGCCCAGCTCTCGCGCTTCGTTCCGGCGGCGGAGCAGAAGGACGTGCTCGACGGGCTCGCGAGCGGCGACATCGACATCGTGATCGGGACGCAGCGGCTCGCAGGCAAAAAGGTCGCGTTCAAGCGGCTCGGGCTGCTCGTCATCGACGAAGAGCAGCGGTTCGGCGTCGCGGTGAAAGAGCGGCTCCGGAAGATGCGCACCGACGTGGACACGTTGACGCTCACCGCCACGCCGATCCCGCGCACGCTGCAGTTCTCCCTTCTCGGCGTCCGCGACTTGTCGATCATCAACACGCCGCCGCCGAACCGGCAGCCCGTCCTCACCGAAATCCACACGTTCGACCGCGACCTCATCCGCGACGCGATCCTGTACGAAGTCAACCGCGGCGGACAGGTCTTTTTCATCCACAACCGCGTCCGCACGATCGAAGAGATGGCGGCGACGATCCGCGCGCTCGTGCCCGACGTCCGCGTCAAAATCGCCCACGGGCAGATGAAGCCGACGGAGCTGGAAGACGTGATGCACGACTTCATCCAGCACAAGTTCGACGTGCTCGTCGCAACGAGCATCGTCGAGAGCGGCATCGACGTGTCGAACGCGAACACGATGATTATCGACCGCGCCGACCGGTTCGGGCTCTCCGACCTACACCAACTGCGCGGGCGCGTCGGGCGCAGCGACCGGAAGGCGTTTTGCTACCTCCTCGTGCCGTCGGTCCACACGCTGACGCGCGAGGCCCGGATGCGGCTGCAAGCCGTGGAGGAGTTCTCCGACCTCGGCAGCGGGTTCAACATCGCGATGCGCGACCTCGACATTCGCGGCGCGGGTGCGATGCTTGGCGCCGAGCAGAGCGGGTTTATCGAAGACCTCGGCTATGAGACGTACCACCGGATTCTGGAGGAGGCGGTGCAGGAGTTGCGCAGCGAGGAGTTCAGCGAGTTGTTCAAGGACGAAGCCGCTCCCCCGCCCGGCGAATCCGCCGTCGACGTGCAGGAAGACGCGCTGATCCCCGGCTCGTACGTGTCGAACAACACGGAGCGGATGAACCTCTACCGCCGCCTCGCCGACCTCAGCGAACCCGACGAACTCGCCACGTTCCGGCAAGAGCTCGGCGACCGCTTCGGCCCGATTCCGCCCGAAGTCGACGCCCTCCTCACCGCCGCGGAGATGAAAGCCGACGCGCAGGCGCTACGGCTCACGCGCGTGCAGTTCAAAAACCAGCGCCTCTTCCTCGACCTCCCGACGCAAGCAGAGGATCCGCATTTCTACGCGACCGACTTTCACCCCCTGCTCGAACGCCTCGCCGGGTTCGATCGGCGCTACGTGCTGAAGGAGACGAAGAGCGGCAAGCTCCGCGCAATCGTGCAAAGCGTGCCCGATCTCACCACCGCAAAGCGGCTGTTGGAGCGTCTGAGGCCTGTTGGAGCGCTCGCGGCCTGACAGATCAGGCTTCGACAGGTGCCCCGTAGTAATGCGCGATCTGAAGCGCTCGCTCCCGCACGTTGTCGCGCAACGCCTCCGGTTCAATCGCCTCCGCGTCGGTGCCGTAGCGGAGGAGCCAGCGTGCGACGTAGTCGAGGTTTTCGAAGTAGAAGGTGACCTGCACGCCGTCGTCGCCCTTCACCTCGGCCTCGATTTCGGCCGGGATGCTGCGCTTCGCCCAGCGGTACGCACGCGGGTGGAAACGCAGCACGATGCGCTCGTTGCGTGGGTTCGACCCTTTCTCTTTGAGATACTCCTCCAAGTCGAAGTCGGCCGGGCGCTCGAACACGTCCATCATCGTCCGCATTTTGCGAATCCGGTCGAGGCGGAAGTTGCGGATGTCGTCGCGCAGGTGATCGTAGGCAATCAGGTTCCACGAGTCGGAGTAATAGACCAGTCCGAGCGGGTCCACCTTTCGCTTGGTCAGTTCATCACGGCTGGCGACGTAGTACTGCATGAAGATGCTCTGCTGCTTCGCGACGGCCTCGCTGAGATCGTACCATCGCCCCTCCTCGTCGTGGGAGCCCTGGCCGGGATCGAGGTTGCGGATGTACGGCGCGATGACCGTGTTGTCCTGCAACCGGTCGATGTAGTTCCGCACGGACTCAGGCAGCACCGAACGGATCTTCAGCCCCACCTCGTCGGCGTCGGCCCGAAGCGATCGGTCGGGCTGCAGCTTCGTGAACGCCGTCCCGACGAGCAGCGTCGCAGCCTCGCGGGCGGTGAACATCAGCGGGGGCAGTTGGTAGCCTTCGAGTATCTCATAGCCTCCGCCGTCGGCGTACGTCAACGGCACGCCGGACTCACCGAGGGCGCGAAGGTCACGAAAAATGGTGCGCCGGCTGACGCCGAAGTAGTCGGCAAGGTCTTTCGACGTCATGCTCGGCCGGTTCTGCAACAGCAGCACGAGCGCGAAGAGTCGTTCGGTTTTGTTGAGCGTGCGGTCGGATTGGGGCATGCGAGGCGGAGACGCAGGTTTCGGGTGCGGGGTGACACTGATTTGTCAACGCGCGGTGCAGCCGTCGGTTCGGGCATAAATGCGTCGCCGTCCGCCTTTTCGACCACGCGCGACGTTTCTTTACATCTCCCTCCCTCTCCCGATTGCCGATGCGCGCGTTCCTCTGCCTCGTTCTCTTTAGCCTCGTTTCGTCGTTTGCGAGGGCCCAGAATCAGTTCGGTGCCCGGCTCGGGGTGACGGCTTCGACGGTGACCGGGGACTTCGCCGCAGCAGACGACGCCGCAGCCCGGTACGGATTCGTCGGCGGCTTCTACCTCGCCTTCCCGCTTCGGTACGATTTCGCCGTTCAGGCCGAGGTGCTCTACGTGCAGAAGGGATTTCAGACCGACGGGGCCACCATCACCGGGACCGGCGGCGTGCCGATCACTGGGACGTCCGCCACCTTCGAACTCACCACGCTCGATCTGCCCCTGCTGCTTACCTACACGGCCTCCCTCACTTCGGATCTCACGGTCAGGCCCTATGCGGGACCGTACGTCAGCTTCGAGTTGTCCGAGCGCGTCACGGCCGATACGGACTTAGGGCCCATATCGGAAGAAGCCGACTCGTTCGTTTCGACCGACATCGGTTTCGCGGTCGGGTTCGACCTCTCGTTGCGGTTCGACACTTTCGAGCCCACGCTGGGGTTGCGCTACGCCCGGAGCGCAGCCAATGTGCTCGAAGACGAAGCTATAGAGGCGAGCCCGGTCTCGGATGCCACGGCTTACAACTCCGTGGTCGCTGTCTTCGTGGCGCTCCGGCTCTAATTATGCCGGACTTGCACGAGCACTTTCTCATCGAAGTGAGGGTCGTCGATCCACCGTCCGATGGGCGTCTGAATGACAGATGCACGTCTGTCGTTCTCTTCCACCGCGTCGATTTCCGCAGTCAGGTCTCCGCCTTTGAGGCAGATCAGCCCCGGCTCCCAGGCCGGGCTCTCGTCTGCTTGGGTCGCCTCGCTAGGCACGGCGACACGCCGATGCCACGACCACAGCGTCGGGAGCGGCGCTGTTGCACGTGAAACACTGTGCGTAATGCGGCCCTCCCAAGCCTCCGCGCGCGCGTGGTGCACTTCGACGTTCGTGAGGGCCAGTCGGCGGGCCATGGTCTGCACGGCGCGGATCTTCTTCCGTACGGAATCGATCAGGTGAAACGTGGCTTCGGGAAACACGATCGCGAGCACGAGCCCCGGCATACCTCCCCCGGTGCCCCAATCAGCGACTACGCTGCCGGGCGGAAACGGCCGCGTCGCGAGCGTGAGGCTGTGTTCGATGTGCAGCAACCAGAACCGCTCCATGCTCGCCTGCGAGTAGAGGTTGAGCCTTTTGTTGAGGCCTATCGCGTGACGTTCGAGTTCGGCTAGCTGCTCGCGCTGGCTTTGAGAGAACGCATCTAACAGTCGATTCATAACGTCGAAGAGGGTGTTGTTTCACGTGAAACCACTTCGGCTCGCTCTCCAAGTCGACCGCTCTTGAGCAGCACCATCAACGACGAGATGTCGGCCGGGCTAACGCCGCTGATCCGCGAGGCTTGCCCCAGCGTGTCGGGGCGGATGCGGCCGAGCTTTTCCCGGGCCTCCATCGTGATGCTCTCGATACGATCGTAGTCGACGCCCTGCGGGAGCCGCTGCGACTCCATGTGCTTCATCGTCTCGACCATCGCCTGCTCGCGCTCGAGGTAGCCGGCGTACTTGATGTGCGTTTCGGCGAGCTGGAGCACCGACTCCACCCCCGCGATCGGCGCGGCGAGATCGTGCCTGCCGATGGCGGTGAGCAGGCTGTCGAGGGAGACTTGGGGGCGCGTCACGAGTCGGTCTATGCGCACCGCTTCGTTGATCGGCGCGGTGCCGACCCGTTCGAGATAGCCGTTTACGATGTCGGGCTGGACTGCCGTCTCCTCCAGCGCCCGAATGGTCGCCGTGAGCGCGGCTTGCTTCTCGTTCAGCCGGTCGAGTCGCGGTCCGGATGCCAACCCGAGTTCGTACCCGAGCGGCGTGAGGCGCTGGTCGGCGTTGTCCTGCCGCAGCAGCAGGCGATGCTCGGCGCGCGACGTGAACATCCGGTACGGCTCCTCGGTGCCCTTCGCCACGAGGTCGTCGATGAGCACGCCGATGTACGCCTGCGACCGCTGGAGCACGAGCGGTTCGGCGCCGCGCAACCGCTGCACCGCGTTGATGCCGGCGATGAGCCCCTGCGCAGCCGCCTCTTCGTACCCCGTCGTCCCGTTGATCTGACCCGCGAAAAAGAGCCCCTCGACCGACTTCGTTTCGAGGCTGTACCTGAGTTGATACGGCGGGAAGTAGTCGTACTCGATGGCGTAGCCCGGACGCAGCAAGTGAACGCGCTCCATCCCCTCGACCGACCGCAGCGCCTTGATCTGCACGTCCTCCGGCAGCGAGGTCGAAAAGCCGTTCACGTACACCTCGTAGGTGTCCAGTCCCTCCGGCTCGAGGAAGAGTTGGTGCTGGTCTTTATCCGCGAACCGGTCGATCTTGTCTTCGAGCGAAGGGCAGTAGCGCGGCCCGACCCCCTGAATCCGCCCGGCGAACATCGGGCTCCGGTCGAACCCGGTCCGCATGATGTCGTGGACGGTAGCGTCGGTGTACGTGAGCCAACACGAGCGTTGCTCGCTCGGAAGCGCGTCCGTCATAAACGAAAACGGCGCAGGCTCCTCGTCGCCGGGCTGCTCGCTCATGCCGCTGTAATCGATCGTGCGGCCATCGACGCGCGGCGGCGTCCCCGTCTTGAGGCGGCCGACCTCGAAGCCGAGCCGTTCGAGACTCGCGCTGATGCCGGTGGCGGCGCGCTCGCCCGCGCGCCCTCCCCCGTGCTGCTGCTCGCCGATGTGGATCGTGCCGTTGAGAAAGGTCCCACTCGTCAGGATGACGCAGGGCGCGAGGAAGGTGCGGCCGGTCTGCGTGCGAATCCCTGTCACGTGTCCATCCTCGACGAGCACGTCCGTCGCCATGTCCTGGCGGAAGGACAGCGTCGGGAGTGCCTCGAGTTCATCGCGGATCGCCGCGGCGTAGCGCGTGCGGTCGCTCTGGGCACGAGGGCTCCACACCGCCGGGCCTTTACGCCGGTTCAACATGCGGAATTGGATGCCGGTGCGATCCGTCACCCGGCCCATCAACCCGCCGAGCGCGTCGATCTCGCGGACGATCTGCCCCTTCCCGATCCCGCCGATAGCCGGGTTGCATGACATTCGGCCGAGCGCTTCGAGGCTCATCGTGACGAGCAGCGTGCGCGCGCCCAGACGAGTAGAGGCGTGCGCAGCCTCGGCGCCGGCATGCCCGCCGCCGACCACAATCACGTCGTATGACTCAAAATCAGGCATAACGATTATGTGTTAAGGACGCAGTTTTGGATGCGATTACTAACGAATCGAAGCAGGACTACGGGGTGTTTCACCGTGAAACGGCGACGCCCTGTCACTTGCCGATACAGAATTGCGAGAAGATGGTGCCCAGCACCTCCTCGTTCGTGATCTCACCCGTGACGGCGCCGAGGTCGTGCAGCGCCGCGCGAAGGTCGAGCGCGAGTGTGTCTCCACCCGCGTCGATCGCGAGGGCTTCGCGAACCTTCGCGACCGCGTCGAGCGCGCGCGCGAAGTGCTGACGGTGCCGCTGGTTGACGACGACCGGGGTGGCTTCGGGATCCGCGAGATCCGCGAGCACCGTGTCGACGAGCCACGAGCGCACCCCCTGCAACAGGTCGGGGTTCGCGACAGCCTGCTCGGCGGAGAGTGCGACGGAGGGAAGCGACGTCAAAGGAGGCTCACCGCTCGCTCCCTCGAGATCGTGCTTGTTAGAGATGAGGAGTACGGGCGGCGACGCATCGTGCTTTGACGTGACGGGGCGTTCGGCGTCGCGAGTCCCCAGACTGTTGTGTTTCACGGTGAAACGTTCGAGCCATCCCTGCTCGTCGGCGTCGAGGCCCAGGGTCGCGTCGTACACGTACAGCAGCGCGTCGCTGCGATCGATCGCGTGGTGGGCTCGCCGCACGCCCTCGGCTTCGATCAGATCCTCGGTCGCACGCAACCCCGCCGTGTCAATGAAGCGGAACGTGAGTCCGCCGATTTCGACGTCAGCTTCGATCTCGTCGCGCGTCGTGCCCGGCGTGGGGCTGACGATCGCGCGATCTCGGCCGACGAGCGCGTTGAGGAGAGTCGACTTCCCCGCGTTGGGCCGCCCGCCGATGACGACGCGGACCCCGTCGCGAACGAGCGTGCCGAGGCGGTACGAGCCGAGCAGCCGTTCGAGCAGCGATGCCGTGCGATCGAGGAGGGCTTCGAGCCGGGCCTTGTCTGCGAACTCGACGTCCTCTTCCCCGAAGTCGAGCTCGAGCTCGACGAGCGCGCAGGTCTGCAGCAGCTCTTGCCGGACTTCGGCGACGGCGTCGGAGTAGCGCCCTTCGAGGTGGTGCACCGATACGCGGTGCGCGAGCGACGACTGCGCGTGGATCAGATCCGCGACCGCTTCGGCCTGCGCGAGATCGAGTTTGCCGTTGAGAAAGGCGCGCTCGGTGAACTCGCCGGGGCGGGCGAGCCGGGCGCCGGCATCGAGCAAGGCTTGCAGCACGAGTTGCGGCGCCACGTCGCCGCCGTGGCAACTGACCTCCACCACGTCCTCCCCCGTCGCCGACCGGGGCGCCCGGAAGAGCGTCGCCACGACCTGGTCGATACGCTGGCCCTCGGGGGTGGTGAAAAACCCGACGTGCGCCGTATGCGAATCGGCCTCTGCGAGCGATTTCGCCGGGAGACAACGGTTGGCGATCGCGATGGCTGCCGGGCCGGAGAGCCGGACGATGGCGAGCGCCGCGCGTCCCCGCGCCGTGGCAATCGCTGCGACCGTATCGCTGGAAGAGAGCATCTGGTCGGGAGCGGGTTACGACTTCGCGCCTTTCTTCCGCCGCGCGCCCTTGCCCGCTTTCCCGTTCGAGCGCGCACGACCGTTGCGGCCCGGCTTCGCCTTCGCCTTCACTTCGTCGTCGTACTTCCCCTCTTCCACCTCCTTGTTGATCAGCTTCTGCTGCACGATCGTCAGAATGTTAAAGGTGAGGTAGTAGAGGCTGAGCCCCGACGCCAGGCGGTTGAAGACGACGAAGAGGACGCCCGGCAAGACGTACATCATGATCTTCGCCTGCGTGCCGCTCGTCGAAGGCGGCATCGCCACCTTCATCTGCACGATCATCGCCAGGCCCATGATGAGGGTGAAGCCCGCGACGAAGTCGCCGTAGAACGGGATCTCGAACGGCAGGCCGACGATGGGGTCCGGCGCCGAGAGGTCGGCCGCCCAGAGGAACGACTCCTGCCGGATCACGATCGAGTTCTGGAAATAGCGCCAGAGCGCGATGATGATGGGGTACTGGAGCAAGAGCGGGAGACACCCCGCGAGCGGGTTCACGCCCGTCTCGCGGTACATCTTCATCATCGCCTCCTGCTGCTTCTGCGGGTCGTCGGCGTACTTCTCTTTGATGACCTCCATCTTCGGCTGCAGCTCCCGCATCCGCGCCGTGTTCTTGTACGATACCTTTGTCAGCGGGTAGAGCAGCAGCTTCACCGCGATCGCGAAGAGGATGATGACGAGCCCGTAGTTCGGGAGCAGCCCGCCGAGAAAGCGAAACGACGGCGAGATGATGTACTTCGCAATCGGCCGCGTCATGAACGCGCCGAAGCCGTAGTCGACCACGTCGTAGAGGCCGGCGTCGTAGGCGCTGATCCGCTCGAACTCCATCGGGCCGAGGTAGAGGCGGAACGTATCGGCCTCGTCGCGCGGGCGCGGCATGAGCAGGCGCACGGCGAAGTCCTCGACGAACTCCTCGTCGCCGGCCTCGCCGTAGCGCTCCCCTTCGATCTCGGCGCCCTCGGTGGCCTCGTCAGGCAGGATCACGGCGACGAAATACTTGTCCTTCACCGCGACCCATTCCACGTCGCCGTTGAGCCGCAGCGACTCGCTCGGCTCTTTGACGAGGTTGATCTGCTCGACCTCGCCCCCGCTGCGGGCGTAGGCGCCGGACGCCGTCGCTTCTTGCGCGTCGTCGGCCTCGGCGAACGGGATGCCGCCGTCCCAGACGAGTTCGTAGCCGCCGGAGTTGGAGAGCACGTTCGCCCCCTCCTCCTCAATGCGGAGGCCGACCTCGTAGGAGCCCGGCTGGAACGTGAAGACCTGCCGGATCACCCCGTCGCCGACGGGCACTTCGAATGCGAGCTCGCGCGGCGCGTCGGCGACGACGATCGAGTCACCCTCGAACCCCGGCGTGCCGAAGTAGAGCGAGCGCGTATCGACGTAGCTGCCCTGCGGCGGGGTGAACGCGAGCGCGAGGGCGCCGAGCTCGGAGGACACCATCTCCACGGGCACGTCGTCCTGCCCGGAGAGGAAGTACTCGTTGAGGGTGAAGCTCTGCAGCGTGGCGCCCTTGGTGGAGAAGACGGCGCGGTACTCATCCGTCAAGACCGTGATCGTCCGCTCGACGCCCTGCGTCGCAGCGGCGAAGCTGGAGTCGACGGGCGCCCGCTGGGGCTGCCTCGGCCGGATCGCGGCGCCCTCGTCCTCCTGAAACGCCTCGGGGGCTTCTTCGACGACCTCGGGGACGGGCTCGCCGGCCGGCTCCACCGGAGGGGGGGGCTGCGGCGAGAAGTAGATGAGCCACACGCCCATGATGATCGTGATAAGCACGATCCCGGTGACGGTGCTGCGGTCGAGCCCAGGTTCCTGGTTCAAAATCCCTCGCTAGCAGTGCGCCGCGGGGCGCATCGAATAGTTCCGTTCAATCGAGCGCGGTACGGACGCTGAAATTGGCAGTTCCGCTGCGGCGTAAAGTTCACGCGTCCCCACCCGCCACGGGGGATGCATCGGACGTGAGCGAGCGCTCGACGCGGGCGAGCAGGCGCGGCAGCTCGCAGGCGATCGTCGCATCGGCTCCGGCGCGGCGACCGCGGTAGAGCACCATGAGCGTGAGCGTGTCCGGCCGGTCAGCGAACAGGTCCACGAGGGCGTGCTGGTGAACCCGGAAGACCTCGCGCAGGAGCCGCTTGATCCGGTTGCGTACCGGCTTCGTGCGGAGGTGGCGTCCGGTCGCGAAGCCGATCTGGAGCGGCGGGGCGTCGGCTTCCGCCGCGACGGTGCGGTACCGGACGACGAGCGCCCCGGCGCGAACCTCCTGCACGTCGTCCCGCGCGCGGTCGAACAGCGGGCGGATGAGGCGCTGGCGCTTGAGCCGTCGGGAGCGCGGGAACGTGTGGCGGGCGGTGTGGTCGCCGGGCGGCGTCACCGACGGGTCACTTGCCCGGCTTCGAGTCGCTGACGGTCAGGCGCTTGCGGCCTTTGGCACGGCGGCGGGCCAGGAGTTTGCGGCCGTTCTTCGAGGCCATCCGCGAGCGGAATCCGTGCTTGTTGGCGCGCTTGCGTCGGCTCGGCTGGTAGGTTCTTTTCATGACAAC
>CAYTJT010000075.1:0-12250 GCA_964438105.1 uncultured Rhodothermales bacterium
GCGACCCCAACGGCTTCCGCCCCCTCGCCCTCGGCCGGCTCGACCGCCCCGACGGCGGGCCCGGAGGGCCCTCGACCGCGTACTGCGTCGCGAGCGAGACCTGCGCCTTCGACATCATCGGCGCCGAGTTCGTGCGCGACGTGGCGCCCGGCGAGATCCTCGTCATCGACCGCGAGGGGCTCGACCGCGTCGAGGCCAGCCGCTCGACGAACGGCCGGAAGGACCTCGCGCTCGCGGGCGAGGGCTTCAACGGCGTCTGCCTCCCCCGCCACCACGGCGTCAGCCAGTGCGTCTTCGAGTACGTCTACTTCTCGCGCCCCGACTCCAAGATCTTCGGCGCGATGGTCGACAAGGTCCGCCGCAAGATCGGCAAGGCGCTCGCGCACGACGCCCCGCCGCCGCACCGCGCCCCGGACGGCAAGCGGCCCATCGTCATCTCGGTGCCGGACTCCTCGAACACGGCCACGCTCGGCTACGTCACCGAGTGCCAGAAGCTCGGCTTCGACGTCCGCTACGAGATCGGGCTGATCCGGAATCACTACGTCGGGCGGACGTTCATCTCGCCGGGGCAGGACGCACGCGAGATGAAGGTGCGGACGAAGTTCAACCCCGTCGAGGGGCTGCTCAAAGACCGCGTCGTCGTGATGGTGGACGACTCGATCGTGCGCGGGACGACGGCGAAGCAGCTCGTCAAGATGGTACGGGATGCCGGGGCGAAGGAGGTCCACTTCCGCAGCGCGGCGCCGCCCGTGATCGCGCCGTGCTTCTACGGAATGGACTTCCCCACCGAGACCGAGCTCCTCGCCAACCAGTACGACCGCGACGTGGCGAAGATGGCGGCGTGGCTCGGCGTCGACTCCCTCGCGTACGTCTCCGTGGACGGGATGATGGAAGCGGTCCGCGATGCCAGCGGCAGCGACGGCTTCTGCAACGCCTGCTTCACGACGAACTACCCCGTTCCCGTCGAGCGCGGCGTGGAGAAGGAAGAGAACGAGTGGTAGGCGCCGCACGGATGCCGAAGGCGCGGGGGTGCGTTACGGTGGCGTAGCGAACGGCCCTTCTCGGCGTGTTCGCTATCCGCGTGTGGACCAACCAGCGGGCTCGTGCGTAGGTTTATGTCTGCGCGGCGGCACATCGTCGCACGCATTCCTCACCCACCGTTGGTGTCCAACAAACGCGCTCTGGCGCACGATTTATGGCCAAACAGCCCCCCATCAAGCAAGAAGGCGTCGTCACCGAGGCCCTCCCCAACGCCCAGTTCCGCGTCGAACTCGACAACGGGCACGAGATCCTCGGCCTGCTCTCCGGCAAGATGCGCAAGTACTACATCCGCATCCTCCCCGGCGACCGCGTCGACGTCGAGATGTCGCCCTACGACCTCACGAAAGGCCGCATCGTGTACCGCTACAAGTAAGCGCCTCCGGGTCAGCTACTCTCTGCACTCCGTGCGCTCCTCGTTGAGGACGCAGAGTCCGGCGCGGAGCTCGTCCTGCGCGAACGGGTGCAGCTGTCGCCGCAGCCTGTACCCGGCCCCGAAAAAGCCGAACCCGTTTTCGACGTTGGACAGGGTGCCCGGCTGCACGATCACCTCCGGGTCGAAGGAGCCGCCTACGGCGGCGGCGTTCCACTCCTCGTTGGAGACGTACACGCTGACCTCGAAACCGACGAGCCCGACCGGTCCGTTCGCGAACGTGGTGAGCAGGTCGCGGATGTCCTCCTCGAAGGGAATCGCTACCTCCCAACCGGTGTCCGTGCGCTCGGCGAGGTCCGTATGGCGGACCGTTCGCACCTCTGTCGGAATGTCGCCGACGAACGTGTACGTCGCCCGGACGCCCGTGAGCCGCGGCGCCTCCTCCACCCCGATCACGTAGCGAACGGGCCCGACCGCGCCCTCGCGCCGGAGCGAGTCGAGCGTGGTGAGGGGGGGGACCGTGACGGTAACCGTCGCCGCTGCGCCGTCGGAGCGCTCGACGCGGAGGTGGTAGGTACCGTTGTATTCGACCTCGAACGGGGCGAAGAACACGTGCCCCCTCGTGCCGTCGCCGTAGCGCACGAGCGAGTCCCCCCAGGCCCGCGTCTCATCCCTCTGGAGGTGCGTCGACACGACCCGCGCGTCGATGGAATCGGGATCGAGCGTATCGATGGTCTCTGCGATCGCGATGACACGTACGGCTTGCGTGTCCGCGTCGGCATCGAGCTGACCGTAGAGCGCGAACGGGCGGTCCTCCCCCGCCGTGGGCTCGATGCCTTCGTCGCACCCCGCGAGTACGACGAGCACGGCGGCGATAAGTACGAGGCGCGACGACATCAGTAGGCGAGCTTCAGTCCGAACGAAGGGAGGAGCGGGAGCTGGTCCACGCGCTGCAGCGTGAACGCGTCGTAGTAGAACAGGTTGGCGCGGTCGTACGCGTTGATCAGCCCGGCCTGCGCCGTGAGCGTCGCAGGGCCGAGCTGAAACGGTCGCTCGACCGACACGTCGAGGCGGTGATACGTCGGGAGCGTGGCGTTGAACGGGCGCTCGTAGATCACCCGGTCCGTCGCCGGCTCTTCGAACACGTCCACCCCGCCATCGAGCAAGAGGAACCGATCGAAGCCGAGCGCCCGGCTGAAGGGCAGCCCGCTCCCGAACTGCCAGCGGACGGAGAGGTCGAAGCCGAGGAGCGTCACGCCCGCGAGCGCGTCGACCTGATGGCGGCGGTCGTGCGTCGGCCGGTACTCCAGCTCTTCGACCCCGTACCACACCGGGAGCTGCTCCTGCTGCGCCACGTAGCGGACCGAGGCGAGGCTGTACGAGAGCGCTCCCGTGAAGGGCCCCCGCTGCACGTCGAGGCGGAGGTCCAGCCCGCTCGCGGTGCCGTCAGCGGGCTGCAGGTTCGTGGTGAAGCGGGGGTACGCCGTCCACTCCCCCACCGAGAGGTTCGTCAGGACCTTCAGGTACCCCTCGGCCGAGAGCGAGAGCCCAGCCATCGGGGTGACCCGATACCCGAGGAGACCGTGGACCGCCCGAGCCACGTCGCGCACCGGCGTCGGCGTCCAGACCGTGAACACGCCGGCCGCATCGCGCCGGTCCGTCACCCCGACGATCTCCTGGTGGTAGAGCCCGCCCGCCGCGCTGACCTGGTGGCCCCCCCGCTGCCACGACGCCCGCAGGCGCGGCTCGATAAACGTGCTGCTCAGGCTGGGGAACGAGTGGAGGCGAAGTCCCGCCGCCATGCGCACGTCGCGCCATAGCCGAAACTCCGGCTCGAGGTAGGCCCCGAAGTCCGTGAGCGTGATCCCGTTCTGGCGGCTCCCCGGGCTGAGATCGTTCGAGAGCTGGGTCGTGCCCGCGAACATGCCCGCGCGAACCTGTGAGTCCTGCCCGTACTGGGTGATCTCCATGCGGCTGCTCCACTTCTCGATCCGCGCTTCCCGGTCGGGAAAGCGCTGCCCGGGCGGCCCGGTCTCCGTGTCGAGCCGCGTGAGCCCGACGACGATCTCGCCCCGGAACGGACTCGCCCCCGGCAGGAAGAGGTAGCGGGCGCCGATGCCCGTGTTCTGCCACCGGACCTCTGGCGGCACCGGTTGCTGCGGCGACGGCTCGCGGAGCGTGCCCTCGTCGAAGGTGTGGACCCCGGTGATCGAGAGGTGCGAGTTCTCGACGAGCCGCCCGTGGAGCTTGACGAAGGCATCGCCGAAGCGGTACGGGAGCGGGTCATCGACGAGGCGTGATGCGGCCTCGTCGATGACCGAAACGCGGCCCGAGGCGAGCACGGAGAAGCGGTCGCGCACGACGGGGAACTCGGCGCGAAGCCCGCTCACGAACGGCGCCGCGCTCGCCGCCGCCTCCACCCGGCGGAGGTTGCCGTTCCGCGACGACACGTCGATCACCGACGAGAGCCGCCCGCCGTAGCGCGCGCCGAAGCCGCCGGCGTACACGTCGGCCTCCCGCACGATGTCCGAGGGGAAGGCGGAGTAAAAACCGAGCACGTGGAACGGCTGGTAGAGCGGGATGCCGTCGAGGAGGACGAGGTTCTGGCTCGGCTCCCCGCCCCGGATGAACAACTGCCCGCCCGTCGAGCCCGTGGTGACGACGCCCGGCAACGTGGTGAGGTAGGCCGCGAGGTCGCCGGAGACGTCGGGCACCGGCACGCGCTCCACGTCCGCGGGCTCGATGGAGCGGACGCCCGCCCGGTAGTCGTCGCGCGCCCGCTCCCCCTCCACGACGAGCTCGTCGAGCTCGGCGTCGGACGGGCGGAGGGCCACGTCGAAGCGGTTCACCCGGTCGGCGGCGACCTCGACGGAATCCGCGAACGGGGCGTACCCGACGAACGAGACGCGCAGCCGGTAGCGCCCCTCCCGCACCCGTGCGAGCACGTACAGCCCGTCGCCGTCCGTGGCCGTGCCGTAGGTCCCGTCGCCGTCGACGGCCTCCAGCAACACCGTCGCCCCGGGCAACGCCAGCCCGGCCTCGCTGTCGACCACGAGCCCGCGCACCGTCGCCCGTTGCGCGTGCGCGTCCGGGCCGCCCCACGCGACGAGCCAACCGATGAGCAGAACGGAGACGCGCAAAGCCATAAGCGACCGATTCGGGGGGAAAGGCGCAAGCTACGTCACGCAGCGAGCCCGGTTGGGGCAGTACGGCGTGACCGAGGCCTTGCCCGACATCACGACTCCGGAGCGGACTCTGCGGGTGAGACGAGCCCCTCCGCTTCGGCCCACGCGCGGAGCCGGTCCTCGGCCGCGAGATCTCGGGGGATCGCCACCTCGACCTCGACGTACAGCGCGCCGGCGCCGTCGTCGGTCTTGACCCCCTGGCCGCGGAGGCGGAGGCGCTCGCCGGGCTGCGTGCCGGGCGGGATCGTCACCTTGATCGTGTTGCCGTAGGCGTTCGTGATCGCCCGCGTCGTGCCGAGGATGGCCTCGGCGACGTTGATCGTGGTGGTCGTGGTGAGGTCGTTGCCGTCGCGGCGGAAGCGCGGATCGGGCTTGACCTCGAAGGTGATGTAGAGGTCGCCCCGCTCGCCGCGTGGCCCCGGCTTGCCCCGACCGCGGAGCCGCACCTTCGTCCCGTCTTCGACGCCTTCGGGGATCGTGATGCGGACTTTCTCGCCACCGGGCAACGCTACCTCGGTCTTCCCGCCTTTGACCGCTTCCCCGAACGAGATCGCGAGCGTGGACTCGACGTCGCCGCCGCGCGGGGCCTCGCGCCGGGCGCCCGCCCCGAACGGGGCTTCGCGGCCCGCCCCGCCCCCACCGCCGAAAAACTGACCGAAGAGGTCGCCGAGCCCGCCGAGGCCGCTGGGCCCCTCGTCGGAGAATTGGTAGCCCTCGTCCGGCCCGAAGCCCGTGGACTCGACGCGGACGTACGTGCCGTCGGGCGTCCGGTAGAACCGCCCCCCCGTCGGGTCGCCCCCGCCGAAGCCCCGGAAGTCGCGCCCGGCGAACGGGTCGCGGCGCATTTGATCGTACTGCTTCCGCTTCGTCGCATCGCCGAGGGTGTCGTACGCCTCCTGCACTTCTTTGAACTTTTCCTCGGCCTTCGGGTCGTCCGGGTTGCGGTCGGGGTGCGACTCGCGCGCGAGGGTGCGGAAGGCCTTTTTGATCTCCTTCTGCGAGGCGCCTTCGCTGACGCCGAGCACCTTGTAGTAGTCGGGAATCGGGGGCATGGCGGGTGGATCGGTTGGGGGGATTGGCACCGTATCGCGCCCGGCGAGGTTCCACCCTCGCGCCGCGCGGGACGTCTACCGCGCCATCGCTTCCTCCACAGCCTCGACCGACTTCGGGATGGCGGTGCCGAGGACGCGCGCGCCGCCCTCGGTGCACAGCACGTCGTCCTCGATCCGGATGCCGCCGAAGGTGCGGTAGCGGTCCACGGCGTCGAAATCGATGAACTCGACGTGGCGGTTCTCCTCCTGCCAGCGGTCGATGAGGGCGGGGATGAAGTAGACCCCCGGCTCGATCGTGACGACGTGGCCGGCTTCGAGGTCGCGGCCGAAGCGGAGGAACGCGAGGCCGAACTGGTGGCTGCGCGGCTGGTCGTCGGGGTACGCGAAGGCGTCGCCGAAGTCGTGGAGGTCGTGCACGTCGAGGCCGAGCGGGTGGCCGAGCCCGTGCGGGAAGAAGAGCGCGTGCGCCCCGACCTCGACGGCGTCGCCCATGTCCCCGCGCATCAGCCCGAGGTCCTTGAGCCCGTCGGCGAGGGTGCGGGCGGCGCGGAGGTGGAGGTCGCGGAAGTTCACCCCGGGTCGCATCGCGGCGATGGCATCCTCCTCGGCGCGGAGGACGATCTCGTAGATGGCCCGCTGCTCGTCGCTGAAGCGTCCGTTGACGGGGATCGTCCGAGTGATGTCCGAGGCGTAGCCCTCGGCCGTCTCGACGCCCGAGTCGAGCAGGAGCAGGTCGCCGTCGCGGAGGGGGTTGCCGCGGGCGTGGTTGTGCAGCACCTCGCCGCGCACGGATGTGATCGGCTCGAACGACGGCTCTAGGTCGTGCCGGAGCGCGACGTGCAGCATGGCGGCGCGGACGTCGTACTCGTGCAGCCCGGGCCGCGCCGTCTGCATCGCCGCGCCGTACATCTCCGCCGACACCGCCACGGCGGCTTCGATCTCGGCGATCTCGGCCTCGCTCTTTTTGACCCGTTGGTCGCCGAGCTCACGCATGAGTGCTTCGGATGCCCCCTGCTCCACCTCATCGAGCGTCCGCCCGAGCAGGCGGGCGAGTTCGATGTGCGTGCCGGGGATGAACGCCGGCGGATAGTGAATCGCCCCCCGCTGCTCGGCGAGGGCGCCTTTCAGCTCATCGTACGGTCTCACCGACGCGATGCCCGCTGCGGCCGCGAGGTCGCTCAGCCCCGCGTGCGGGCCGTGCCATACGAGGTCGTCGAAGTCCTCGGGCGGGCCGAAGAGCACGTCGCGCCCGCCGTCGGCGTCGAGCAGCAGGGCGGTGCCGGGGCGGTCGATGCCGGTGAGGTAGAGCAGGTGGGAGCTCTGGCGGTAGGGGTGCGGGTTGTCGGCGTTGCGCCAGACCGTCGGGTTGCTCGGGACGAGCACGAACCCGTCGAGCTGCTCGCGGAGGGCGTCGCGGCGGGCGCGGAACGTGTCGGCGGTAAAACGGCGGTCGACGGCGGCGACTTCGGGATGGGTCATGGGAGCGACGAGGGTTGAATGACGAGCGGCGAGCGGGAGCTTGAAACTACGTTCGCCGCTCGTCCCTCGTCGTCCGTCGCCCGATTCACCCCGAGCGCATCGCCGCGAGCAGCCCGCTGACGTCGGAGCCCCGCCCGAACTGCTTGCGCAGCGAGGTCGAGACCATCACGAGCTCGCCGACGTTCTCGGCCGTGAGCAGACCGACGAGCCGGCCGTCGCGCACGACGGGCACGAGCGCGCACTCCTCCTCCTGCATCCGCCGGAACGCGCCGTCGAGCATCTCGCCCTCGCTGACGGGGCTGCACGCCCCCTCCATCACGTTCTGCACGCGCACCGTCCGGTCCCCCTCGGCGAGCGCTTTGAGCAGCCGCTTCCGCGTGAGCACGCCGACGACCTTCCCGCCGTCCACGACGGCGAAGTCCTGCTCGGCCCCGGCGAGGAGCAGCCGCACGGCCTCGTCGAGCTGGTCCCACGGGTGGAGCGGGTTGAACTGCGTGATCATCGCCTGCCGCACGGGCATCCCCTCGATCGCCGTCCGCATCATCGCGAAGCTGGCCTCCTGCTGCGCGCCGAAGTAGACGAAGAGCGCGATGATGAGCAGGAACGGGTTGAACCCACCGAGAATCGCAACGAAGCCGAAGAGGATCGCCATGCCCTGCCCCACCGTGGCGGCGACCTGGGTGGCGCGGGCGTAGTCGAACTTGAAGGCGAGGAGCGCGCGGAGCACGCGGCCGCCGTCCATCGGGAACGCGGGGAGCAGGTTGAAGGCGACGAGGACGACGTTGATCCACATCACGTTCTGCAAGAACTGATCGGCCGGGGCGAGGAGGCCGGCCCCCGGCGCGAGCGGCTGCCCCGTGGCGACGAGCAGGAGAAGCACGACGGCCGCGATCACGACATTGACGGCCGGACCGGCAATCGCGATGAGGAGTTCCAGCTTCGGCTCGTCGGGGATGCGCTGGAGCCGCGCGACGCCGCCGATCGGGTAGAGCGTGATGTCGCGCGTGGGCACGTCGAAGCGGCGGGCCATGAGGGCGTGGCCGAGCTCGTGGAGCACGACGCACGCGAACACGGCGAGGATGAGCCCGACGCCCGCGAACGCAATCGCGAGCGGGCTCCCGCTGAAGAGGTAGAAGACGAACGCGCCGACGAGGAGGAGCACGAACGTCCAGTGGAGGTAGAGATCGATGCCGGCGATCCGGCCGAGGTTGAGCGAGCCGCGCATGAGGGGAGACGGATGGAAGGGGTTCGGGTTGAATCCGCCCTCCCCCGCCATGTTTCTTCGCGATCCGCTACCGGACGGGCTGAAAGAGCCGGTCGAAGCGCGGGCGGCGGGTGCGCTGGTCCCACGAGAAATAGACCATCACGGCCTTGCCGACGAGGTGATCGCGCGGGACGAAGCCCCACCGGCGGCTGTCGGACGAGTCGTCGCGGTTGTCGCCGAGCACGAAGTAGTAGTCCTGCTCGAACGTGTAGCGGTCCGTGAGCGCGCCGTCGATCTCGTAGCGGCCGTCGGCGAAGCGGCGGGCGACGCGGCCCTCGTGCCGCTCGACGATGTCGCGCACGACGGGCCACGTCTCGGCCGTGAGCCGCACCGTCTGCCCCCGCCTCGGGACGACGATGGGGCCGTAGTCGTCGGGCGTCTGTCGAGAGCCGTACGGAAACAGCAGTTGCTCTCGGTCCGAGATGGCCGGACGGACGCTCTCCACAGCCTCCCACGTCGCCACGGCCTCGGCCTCGGCCGCCGTCATGCGGACGGCCCACCGCCGCTCTCCGTCGCGCGCGACGTGCTCGGCTCCCGCATCGCGGAACGCGTCGAGAGAGAAAGACGCATCGGGATCGAGCGTGACGAGCCAGTCGGTCAACGCCCCCGGCACCGGTGGGAGGGGCTGCCCGTCGATATGCACCACCTTCCCGACGAGCGCGAGCGTATCGCCGGGCAGCCCGACGACGCGCTTCACGAAGTGCATCCGGCGGTCCACCGGCTGCTGCGCCGTCGGGTGGTTGAAGACGACGACGTCGCCCCGCTCGACCTCGGCGAAGCCGGGCAGCCGGAGCGACGGGAGCACGACCCCGCGCAGGTACCACTCGGTGAACGGCAGCCCGAGCGTGGCCGGCGTGCGCGGGCCGTAGTGCAGTTTGGAGACGAGCACGTAATCGCCGGGGAGCAGGTTGCGCTCCATCGACGCCGTTGGGATGCGGAAGGCTTCGGCGACGAACAGCCGGATCACGAGCGCCGCTCCGAGCGCGAGCACGACGACGAGCAGCCACGGACGCAATCGCTGAATCGGCGCTTTGGAAAGCGTCGCGGCGTCGGGATCGGCTGGGGTCGGGTCGGCCACGGGTGACAGGGCTAAGGTCTTCGGAGAACGCGCCGGGCTCCCTCGTTCGCACCCGTCACGGCACACCCCCCTCGACGCTCCGATCCGCTACCGGATGGGCGAGAGGCCGCGCAACCGGGGCGTCGGGATGAGGCCGAGGAGCCGGTTCTCCATGTCGAGCGAGAAGAAGACGAGCACGGCCTTGCCGACGAGGTGGTCCGCCGGGACGAAGCCCCAGAAGCGGCTGTCCTGCGAGTTGTCGCGGTTGTCCCCCATCGCGAAGTAATAGTCCTGCTCGAACGTGTACGTGTCCGCGAGTTCGCCGTCGATGCGGTAGCGGCCGCCGCCGAGCGCTTCGGCGCGGTGCCCCTCGTACCGCGTGATGATGTCCTCCACGACCGGCCACGTCTCCGGCGTCAGCCGCACCGTTTGCCCGGCGGCGGGCACGGCGACGGGGCCGTAGTTGTCGCGGTTGAAATCGCTGCCCGCGGGGAACAGCGGGCCGTTCGTGCGGCCCTCGGGGATCGCGTAGCCCTCGACGGACGCGACGTACGACCACCCGCGGATCGCCTCGGCCGCCGCGGGCGTGCCGTTGACGACGATCCGCCTCGTGTTGGGGATCGTCCCGAGCAGCTCCGCGCCGACCTCTTCGAGCCGGGCCCGCGGGATGCCGACGTTCTCGCTCGGCGTGACGATCCAGTTGTACTCCTGCGTCGGCGCGAGCGGGAAGCGTTCGCCGTTGACGTAGAGCTCCTTGTCGAGGAGGACGAGCGTGTCGCCCGGCACCCCGACGAGCCGCTTGATGTAAGGCGTCTTGCGCTCCACCGGCGCCGACTCGGGCGGGTAGTTGAACACGGCGACGTCGCCGCGGTCGGGGTCGTCGAAGCCGGGGAGGCGGGTCTGCGGCAGGTCGAGGCCGGGGAGGTAGATACCCGTGAACGGAATCCCGATCGTGCTCGGCGTGCGCGCGCCGTAGTGCAGTTTGGAGACGAAGAGGAAGTCGCCGACGAGCAGCGTCTTCTCCATCGACGGCGTCGGGATGCGGAAGGGCTCGAAGAGGAAGGCGCGGAGGACGAGCACGATGAGGATCGCCCAGAACCAGAACCGCAGCGTCTCGCGCCACCCCTCCTGCTTCTTCGCGGGCTCCCCGGAGCGCGCCGCTTCGCGCTCGGCCTTCCGGCGGGCGCGGGCCGAATCTCGGTCCTTTTTCGATTTTTTGCTCGGGGTGCTCAGCAACGTCGCGTGGGTCTGGGATAGCGAGGGCTACAACGCGCAACCTACGATCTAAGTGCGTGGAGCGCACGGGGCGGCGGCAAAGCTCCCCTACGCTTCACGGAGGGACCTGGGTTGCGCGGCCGTCATCGGAAGAGGTACCACCGGCCGGTTTCGGAGCGCTGCCGCGCCCAACGCGGCCGGTCGACGGCCTCGGTGTAGTAGTCCGTGCCGTCGAAACCCGTGCGGTACCACTGGTCGCGGTCGCGCGAGTAGTAGAAGTCGACGTAGGGCATCAGCCGCTGCTCGCGGAGCAGGCGCCGCGCGAGGTCGCGCTCGAGCTGCCCGAGCACGGCCGCGTCGGCGTAGTCCCCGGCGAGCACGAGCCCGCGCCCGAACGGCCCGTCCGCGTCGAGCGCGACGAAGGGGATCGAGTCGTTGACGACGAACCAGTACTCGAACTGCACGTGGATGCTGCCCTCGAACCCCTCGACGCCGCGGGCGACGGCCGTCCGCGTCGGCGCGCCGAAGTGGCCGAAGAGCCGGGCGCGGATCTCGGGCGTGGCGAGCGTGTCGAGCGGGGTGCGGCCCCGCATCCCGTCCACCGACCAGAGCGCCTCGGCGAAGCGGTCGAGAAACGCCGCCTGCTCCTGCGCGCTCACCCGGTCCCACTCGATGCCGTCGAGCGTCGGCGGTTCGGGCGCGGGTTCGGGCGGCGGCTCGGGCACGGCGACGAGCGGCGCGAGCGCGATGCGCGGCGTGCGGCTCGGCGGGAGCCACCAGAAGGTCCGCTCGACGGCCACGCTCGGCTCGTTGGGCACCTCCACCGGCAGGCGCGGCGGCGTCGCCAGCCCCATCGCCCCGACGATCTCCTGCGCGCGCACCTGCGCCCGCTGCATCCGGAGCTCTTCGGCGAGCGAAGGCTGCGCCGAACGCTGCGCCTGCACCGGCAACGCGGTGAGCAGCAGCAGCGCCACCGTCACGGCCGTAGCAGTCACGGCCGCAGTAGTCACCGCCGTAAGGGTTTGATTAATCAAACCCCAACGCCATCGCCTGCCCTCCCGCATCGGCCTCATCCTTCGTCCATCGAGAGCACGGCGAGGAACGCTTCCTGCGGCACCTCCACGCTGCCGACCTGCTTCATCCGCTTCTTCCCCTCCTTCTGCTTCTCGAGGAGCTTCCGCTTCCGGCTGATGTCGCCGCCGTAGCACTTCGCCGTCACGTCCTTGCGGAGCGCCTTCACGGTCTCGCGCGCGATGACTTTGGAGCCAATCGCCGCCTGGATCGCCACGTCGTAGAGCTGCTTCGGGATGAGCTCGCGGAGCTTCGCCGTCAGCTTGCGGCCCATCTCGTAGGCCTTGTCGCGGTGGACGATCGTCGAGAGCGCGTCCACGGGATCGCCGTTGAGGAGCACGTCGAGCTTGACGAGGTTCGAGGTCCGCTCCCCAGTGATCTCGTAGTCGAACGAGGCGTAGCCCCGGCTGACCGACTTCAGCTTGTCGTAGAAGTCGAACACGACCTCGCCGAGCGGGAGTTCGTACTGGAGGTCGACGCGCTCGGTGTCGAGGTAGTTCGTGTTGATGTACTGCC
>CAYTJT010000076.1:0-12054 GCA_964438105.1 uncultured Rhodothermales bacterium
TACGACACGCTCTGGCAGATGACCTCGACGGTCGAGGCGCGGCTCCGGCCGGACACCGGAACGGCCGATCTCGTCCGCGCGCTTTTCCCGTGCGGCTCGGTCACGGGGGCGCCGAAGATCCGCGCGATGCAGCTCATCGACGAGCTGGAAGGCGCGCCGCGCGGGGTGTACTGCGGCGCCGTAGGGTTCGCAGCGCCGGGCGGTCGGGCCGTGTTCAACGTGCCGATCCGGACCGTCGTGGTGGAGGGCGGCCGGGGGCGGATGGGGAGCGGGAGCGGGATCGTGTGGGACTCCGACGCCGACGCGGAGTACGACGAGTGCCTGCTCAAAGCGCGCTTCCTCACCGCCCCGCCGACGCCCGACTTCGCCCTGCTCGAAACGATGCGGTGGGGCGGCGGCTACGACCTGCTGGACCGCCACCTCAGCCGGCTGCGCGCGTCCGCCGCGTACTTCGGCATCGTCGTGCCCGACGACCTGGAGTCCCAACTCGAAGCCCACGCCGAGAGCCTACGGCCGGGCGTGGAGTACCGAGTGCGGCTCACGCTCGACCGGCGCGGACGTGCCGCCCTCGAGTCCACCCCCCTCGACGCCGCCCCGCTCCCGCTCCGCCGCGCCGTGGTGTTCCCCGAGCCCTTACGAGCGGACGACCCGTTTCTCCGTCACAAAACGACCCACCGCCGGGTGTACGACCGGGCGTACGAGTGGGGTCTCGAACGGGGCTACGACGAGGCGCTCCTCGTGAACGAACGCGGCGAGGTGACGGAGGGCACGCGGACGAACGTGTTCGTCCGGCGCGACGGCGAACTCGTCACGCCCCCGCTTACGTCCGGTGGGCTCGGCGGCGTCTACCGGGCCCACGTCCTCGCGACGCATCCCGAAGCCGCGGAGGCCACGCTGCATCCGATGGACCTCCTCAGGGCCGACGCCGTTTACCTCTGCAACGCACTCCGGGGGCTGCGCGAGGTCTCGGTGTCGTTGGAATCATGACCCTCTCACCTCACCTCCCGACCATGGCTGGCATCCTCGATATTCTCGGCCCCGCGCTCAGCGGCGGCGCCCTGCAGTCCCTCAGCGACACCGTCGGCACCGACGAGCAGTCGACCCAGCGCGCGATGATGGCGGCGCTCCCGGTCATCCTCGGCGCCCTCGATCAGAACACCAACGATCCGGGCCAGGCGGCGTCACTCGCGAACGCGCTCGAACGCGACCACGACGGCAGCCTGCTCGACGACCTCGGTGGGTTCTTCGGCCATCTCACCGGGGCGGGGTCGGCGGCGAGCGCAGCCGGCGTCAGCCCGCGCGCCGTGGACGGCACCGGCATCCTCGGGCACATCTTCGGGCGGAAGCTGCCCCAGGTGCAGCAGGGCGTCGGCCAGGCGACGGGGCTCGACAGCGGCCAGGTGACGCGGATGCTCGTCGCGCTCGCGCCGCTCGTGATGGCGTATCTCGGCCGGCAGAAGCGCCAGCAGAACCTCGACGCGGGCGGGCTCTCCGACCTCCTCCAGCGCGAGGCGACGCAGGCGACGAAGGCCGCTCCGAACGACCTCCTCGGCACGATCGGCCGCTTCCTCGACCGCGACGGCGACGGCAGCCCGCTCGACGACGTGGCCGGGATGCTCGGCGGGTTCCTCGGCAAGCGGTAGCTCCACGCGCCGTCTGCTCTCCTCCCTCGCCGCTCCCGCCAGCACGCGGTGCCGCCGGCGGGAGCCTAGCCTTTCTTCGCGATGCCCGATTCCCCGTTCTCCATCGACCTCGACCGCTACCTCGTCCGGCCCGGCGAGGCCCCGCGCCTCGCCGAGCGCGACACGGCCGACACGCAAGGGCTGGAGGAAGAGGGCGACGGCGAGCACGTGGAGGCGCTCGTCAAGGCGAATCGGGAGCGGATGGACGACCTGCAGGAGCGGCTTTACGCCGAGCGGAAGCAGTCGCTCCTCCTCGTCCTGCAAGCGATGGACGGCGCGGGCAAGGACTCGACCATCGAGTCCATCTTCGAGGGGCTCAACCCGCAGGGCGTGCGCGTGTGGAACTTCGGCAAGCCGACGGAAAAGGAGCTCGCGCACGACTTCCTCTGGCGCATCCACAAGCGGACGCCGGGCGCGGGCTACATCGGCGTGTTCAACCGCTCGCACTACGAGGACGTGCTCATCGTGCGCGTCCACGGCTGGGCCGAGCCCGACGTGATCGAGCGGCGCTACGACCACATCAACCACTTCGAGTCGCTCCTCGCCGACGGCGGCACGCGCGTCGTGAAGCTGATGATCCACGTCTCGAAGGCCTACCAGCTGGAGCGGATGAAGCGGCGGCTGAAACGGTCGGACAAGCACTGGAAGTTCAACCCGGCCGACCTCGACGAGCGCGCATTGTGGGACGATTACATGGGCGCGTTCGAGACGGCCCTCACGCGGTGCTCGACGGAGGCCGCGCCGTGGTACGTGATCCCCGGCGAGGAGCGCTGGTTCCGCGACCTCGTCGTCAGCCAGCTGCTGCTGGAGACGCTGGAGGACATGGACCCGCAGTTCCCCGAGCCCTCGTTCGACCCGGCCGACTACCCACCCGATTCCATTTCTTGAGCAGCTTGCTCGGCGGCGTGCTGCTCGGCAAGGGCGAGGGCGCCGTGGACCGGTCGCCGCGACGGCCGCGTGACCCGCCAACCGGGGAGGTGGCGCCGGAGCGCTTCGGTGAGGCATTCCCGGTAATACGTCTCACCCGCGAGCCCACCCATCAGCGCGATGTGCGGGGTCGTGTCGTCGAGCCGCGTCGCTAGCCAGCCGGCACGCTGGGCGAGGGCGTTCGCCTGCGTTTTGAGGATGCGCGTGCACACCCAATCGCCCGCCTCGGCCGCAGCTACGACGAGCGGCGCGAACGACGGCATCGCCTGTGCGTCCGCGTACACCACGCGGATGAGGTCCTCGGGTGAGGTGATGCCAAGTAATTCGGCGAGGCGGGCGGTCAACGTCGTCGGCGGGCCACCGTCGAACGCGTCGGCGACGGCGCTGAGTCCGGCCACACCGAGGGCCGTGCCGCTGCCGGGGTCACCGATGCAGGGGCCCCACCCGCCCGCTCGTTCCAGCGTGTCCGCTTCCGTCCGAGCGAAGACCACGGAGCCCGTCCCCGCGATCACGATCATGCCGCTCTCGCCCTCGAAGGCCGCCTCCAGGGCGATGCGGGCGTCGTGCTCGACCGTGAGTGCGTACGAGTCGAGCCGTGCTCCGAAGTGCTTTCTCAGGTGCTCCGCGATGTCCTCTCGGTCCCGCCTCCGTCCGGCTCCTGCGACGCCCAGGCAGAGGCTCCCCGTGCCGTCGTGCTCCAGCGCGTCGAGCGCGCGGCCGACGAGGGGAGCCAGCACGCCGATGCTCCGGGCGAGCCCGTCGCGTCGCAGGTTGACGCCCGCGCCGCTCCTGCGCGCGGTTTCGCTCCCCGAACGCGCTACGATTTCGGTCTTGGATCCCCCGGCGTCGAGCCCGATGTGAATGGGGTGGAGCATGAGCGGCTCGGAGCGAGACGAAGAGGGTCAGCTGCCGGCAGGCGCGAGCCGGAGTCTGGGTTCGAGGGTGACGTCGCGCTCGGCAGCGTAGGGCTCGACGGGGTCGATGAGGCGACGCGTGCGGTAGGTCGCATCGTAGAGGTCGCGATGGCGGATCAGCACGGGACTCCAATCCGGGGCTCTGCTCTGCGCGGCCCACGTGGCTGAGGCTTCGGGGCCGGGGAACACGGGAGACGGCCCCCACGCCAGAGTCGTGGGGTGCCCCCCGTCGGGGCGGACCGTGGGCGCGAACCGGCGCCGCCCGGTTTCGGAAGCGTCTCGCGCGAAGAGCGGGTAGTACCGAATCGCGCCCTGGACGTTCTGCCACCGCCACTCGGCTCCGAGTGCGCCGTGCTCCGCTTCGAGGAGGTCGAGCGCTTGACGCAGCGATGCCTTGAGTTCTTCGATGGCGGGCTGCTCCGGGACGACCCCCATGGAATCCGGCGGCGGCGGCGGAGCAGTGACGACGTCGAGGTCAGGGAGCGCGCCGGTCTTGCGCTGGTGCACCGCCAGCCACACGTCGAAGATGGAGGCGGCGATCGAGGAGGGCGCATAGCGGAAGTCCCACCCTCGGAGGTAGGCCGACACCTCGCGGAGATCGTCTGCCACCGCGCCGGGCTCGCCCAGCGTGGCGACGAGGGGCGGGGCAAGCTCGGCCGCCCACGTGCTGTACGCATCGGTGAGGAGCCCAGCGGAACCGGCGCTCACGCTGTCACTCGTCCACATTCTGAGGCGTTCCGCGACGTGCTCCGAACGCGGGTGGCCGCCTACGAACGTGCCACCGGGTAAGCTCCGAACCACGCTCGGGTTGCCGAGCACGCGGGCCTGCGCCCCCTCGAACACGAGGCCGTTGCCGGGGACGAGGTCGAAGGGAACGGCGTCGCCGCGAAGGAGGGCGCGCCACGCGTTGAGGTCCGTGCCGGGGCTGAAACCGCGCCACTCCATCTCCCACATGCGCGGCGGCGGAGCAACCAGTGAATCGGTTTCGACGCCACCTGCATCGCCAACTTGGGATGGGGCGGGGGAAAGAGGCTCGGCGTCGGCGTCGTAGAAGAGGAGCGTGCTCCCACGCCGGTACACCTCTACGAGCGACTCGTTGCCACCGCGGGTGACGATGCGGGCGAACGTCGGCTCAGGTGCGACGGAATCCGTAGCCGCCGTCAAGGTGGTTGCTCCGTTGAGGAAGATGCTCCACGCGTAATCGCCGTAGCCCGAGGGCATCATGAGCGTGCCGGGTATCGTGGCGACGAGAGCGCTCCGGTCGCCCCGTCGGAGCACGGTTTCGCGGAAGAGGGGGAGGGCGGAGCGCCCGACCACGTGCCGCTGCGCGAACGTGGTCCCCGTCGAGTCGCCCAGCGAAAAAGCGAGGGAGTGCCCCAATCCGCCGATGTACAACGTGTTGCGGAACACCGAGTCGACCGCGGCGAAGTGGCGGAGCGGGGCGTGGGCGCGCATGGCCGCCCGGGCGGTCGAGTCGCCGATCACGGACGGGGTGGCGAGGTAGGCGACGAGGCGCTCCACGGTGAGGGCGTCCCACGGCTGCCACGGTTCGGCGCGCACGTCGAACAGCACGAACTCATCGCCTTCGTTGAGGCGGCCCCGGGAGAACGCCTGGTTGACGCCGCGGGCATAGGCCTCGAGGAGCGCCCGTTCGTCGTCCGGGAGGGCGTCGTAGGTGGCGCGGGCGAACCCGCCGAAGCCGAGCGTGAGCGTGTGGCGGTCGAGCAGGTTCGCGGTGGAGTCCTCGAACCACATGCTGAGCGAGCCCCTTGCGGCCTGCCGCCACAGCGCCATCGGCCACGCGCTCTGCAGGGCGTGGACGTAGCCGAGCCCGGCGAAGAGGTCGCCCTCGCTCTGGGCTTCGATGACGGGGAGGTCGGTGTCCGTGAACGCGATCGTGACGGGCGCGTCCAGCCCGGCGACCTCTACCTCACCTTCGAAAGCGGGCCCCGTCCCGTAGGCGAGGTAGCCGAGGAGCGCGCCGAGGCCGAGCGCGACGAGGAGGATCGTGACGAGGAGGGTGAGGATGCGGGCCACGAGAGCGCGGAGGCGGAGAGGGAGAGGGGAACCCGCAAAGGTACGGTGGGGCTCGCGTCGGGGGACGTGCCCCGCAGCGTCACGTCCCTGCGGTAACGGAGCGGCGCGCCGCGAGCCACGCCGCGAAGTCGTCTGCGGAGAGGGCGTTGAGGCATTGGCCGGGGGTGAGCCACCCCTTCCGGGCCGCCGCCACGCCCCACTGCACGTCCGCCAGCCCGTCGATCGCGTGGGCGTCCGGGTTGATCGAGATGGGTACGCCCTGCGCCGTCGCCTGCCGGATGTAGCGCCAGTCCATGTCGAGGCGGTACGGGTTGGCGTTGAGCTCGATGGACACGCCGTGGGCGGCGCACGCCGCGATCACGCGCTCGTGGTCCACGGGGTAGCCCTCGCGGGCGAGCAGCAGGCGGCCGGTCAGGTGCCCGAGGATCGACACGTACGGGTTCTCGACGGCCCTCGCGAGCCGGTCGGTGGCCTCGTCCTCGGTCATGTTGAAGCTCGTGTGGACGCTCGCGACGACGAAGTCGAGCTCGGCCAGCACCTCGTCGGGGTAGTCGAGCGAGCCGTCGCGGAGGATGTCGCATTCGGTGCCGTGGAAGATGCGGAACGCGGGGCCGCCGTCGCTGGCGAACTCCGCGTTGAGCGCGGCCACCTCCTCGCCCTGCTCGCGCAGCCGCTCGATCGACAGCCCGTGGGCGATCTGCAGCGACCGGCTGTGGTCGCACACGCCGAAGTACTCCAGCCCCATCGCCCGCGCCGCCTCGGCCATCTGCCGCAGCGTGTGCGCGCCGTCGCTGTAGGTCGAGTGGTTGTGGAGCGTGCCGCGGAGGTCGCCGACGGTGATGAGCCGGGGAAGGTTGCCGCTCCGGGCCGCGTCGAGTTCGCCGGTAGCTTCGCGCAGCTCGGGCGGAACCCAGTCGAGCCCGGCGTTCTCGTAGATCGCCGCCTCGCCCGTCGTCGTGACGGCATCGCCGTAGCGCTCGACGAACGCCGCGACGTGCGCGGGCGAGCCCGTCTCCCGCCACCACACGGTCGGAAACTGGTCGGGCGCGGCGAGGACGATGCGGAGGTCGAGCCCGTCGTGGAGCGTGCCGGTGAAGAAGGCATCGTCGTCCGTGTCGTCGTCGGACGGCGTCGCGTGTTGGTCGAGCGCGGCGCGGAGGGCGTCGGCGTCGCCCGCCACCACGAGGTCGGCGTGGCCGACCGTGTCGAGCGCGCGGCGGAGCTCGCCGGCGATCTCGACGCGCTCGATCCGGTCGTCCGAGCGGAGGGCGTCGATCAGCGGCGCGACCGCGTCGAGCGCGGCGCGGTAGCGGCGGCGCGAGCGGTAGCGGCGGAGCTGCTCGACGTTCGCGAGGATCGTCTGCTCCGTCTTCTTCCCGAACCCGTCGAGCTGGGCGATCTGCCCCGTAGCCGCGGCGCGTTCGAGGTCGTCGAGCGAGGTGATGCCCAGCCCGGTCCACAGCGCGCGCGCCTTTTTCGGCCCGAGCCCTTTGACGCGGAGCACGTCGAGGAGGCCCGGCGGGAGCGACTCGACGAGCTCGTCGAGCGTCTCGAACGAGCCCGTCGTCACGAGCGAAGCGATGTCGGCGGCGAGGCCCTTCCCGATGCCCTGCACCCCCGTCAGCTCGTCGCGCTCGACGAGTTGGAGCACGGACGCGTCGAGGCGGTCCACGGTGCGGGCGGCGCTGCCGAACGCGCGGGCGCGGAACGCGTTGCCGCCGGTCAGCTCGATCAAGTCCGAGGTTTGTTTGAGATAGCGGGCGATGCGCTTGTTCGTCATGTGCGGAGGCGGGAGGGGCAGAGAAGGGTTGCGCGGTGGGGGAATCGTACCGAGCTTTGCGGCATGTCGAACACAGAAACCCTGCCCGTCCCCGCCGAGGTTCCGTCCGCGTCCGAAGCCGACGGGTCGGCCGCCGAGTCGGCCGCCGAAGCCGCCCGCGTCAGCGTCGTCATCCCGACGCTCGACGAGGTCAAGCGCATCGGCTCCCTGCTCGAGACGTTCACGCCGGCGCTGCGGAGCCGCTTCGGGCTCGAAGTCGTCGTCAGCGACGGCGGCTCGACCGACGGCACGCTGGAGGTGGCGCACCGCCTCGCCGACCGCGTCGTCGTGCACCCCGGCCCCGAGCGGCAGAACATCTCCGAGGGGCGGAACGCCGGGGCCGCCGCCGCGCGTGGTCGGATCTTACTTTTCTTCAACGCCGACGTCCGCTTCCCCGACGCCGCCGAGGCCTTCCTCGCCGACCTGATCGATGCGGCCGAGCACGGCGCCGCGACGTGCCGCGTCGGCGTCCACCCCGACGACGCGCGCCTCGCCGACCGCGTCGTGCTCGGGGCGTGCAACGTGCTGTTCTGCGGGATGAATCTCGTCGGCGGCGGGATGGGCCGCGGCGAGTGCCACGCCGTCCGCCGCGACGTGTTCGAGGCCGTCGGCGGCTACAACGAGGCGTACGCGGCGGGGGAGGATTTCGACCTCTACCACCGGATCGCGCAGCGCGCGCGGCGGCGCGGCGAGGGGCGCATCCGGTTCCTCTGGCGCTGGGTGCTCTTCGAGGACCCGCGCCGCTACCGGCAGGTCGGCTACGCGCGGACGATGTGGGACTGGCTGCGGAACTCGTTCTGTGTCGCCTTTCTCGGACGGTCGTACTCCGACGCGTGGGAGCCGATTCGGTAGTCCGGGGCAGAGGCGGCGGCCCGTCGGGCAGGCGGGGCAATTCACGACCCCGTCATCCGTTCTACCCTCGCGCAGCCCCGTTCGGCCTCGTATTTGCAGGATTTCGCAACGTTGACCGCGCCGGACAGAACCCGCGCGCGTCCCGTGCCTAGAACCCCTACCCCAGCCCCGCGGCGCCCGCCTCGCTCCCACCCAATCAGAACGACTCGATGAAGCTCAAGACCCCCGTACTCATCCTCTTCGTCGGCGTGCTCGGCCTCGTGATCGGCCTGCAGACGCGCGACGCGACGTCCAGCGACCCCAGCACGGACAACCTCCGCAAGGTCGAGGAGGCCTTCGGCTTCATCAACCGCAACTACGTCGAGCGCGTCGACTCGGCCCAGCTCTCCGAGGACGCCATCGAGGGGATGCTCGAGGGGCTCGACCCCCACTCGATCTACATCGACGCCGAGGACATGCGCCGCGTGCGCGAGAACTTCGAGGCCTCGTTCGAGGGCATCGGCATCTACTACGAGTTCCTCGAAGGGCCCGAGGACATGGACACCCTCGCCGTGCTCATGCCGATCGCGGGCGGGCCGAGCGAGGAGGCCGGCCTCATCGCCGGCGACCGCATCCTCAGCGTCAGCGACACGACGGCGATCGGGTGGGAGCGGGCCGACGTCGAGAAGTACCTCAAGGGGCCGAAGGGGACGACCGTCGACGTGACCGTCCGGCGGCAGGGCTTCGAGCGCCCGCTCGCGTTCACGATCACGCGCGACGAGATCCCGCTCAACACCGTCATCGCGAGCCACATGATCGACGAGACGACGGGCTACATCAAGCTCCAGCGCTTCGCGCGCACGAGCTACGACGAGTTCATGACGGCGCTGCGCAGCCTCGAGGCGCAGGGGATGGAGCGGCTCGTCTTCGACCTCCGCGACAACGCGGGCGGGCTGATGGAGATGGCCATCCGCATCTCCGACGAGTTCCTCTCCGAGGACGAGATGATCGTTTACACGCAGAGCCGCCGCGGCAACTACAACCGCGAGTACCGCGCCCGCGCCGGCGGGGCGTTCGAGCACGAGCCCGTGATCGTGCTCGTCAACGAGAACTCCGCGAGCGCGAGCGAGATCGTCGCCGGCGCCCTCCAGGACCACGACCGCGCGCTCGTCGTCGGGCGGCGGACGTTCGGCAAGGGGCTCGTGCAGCAGCAGTTCCAGCTCGAGGACGGCAGCGTGCTCCAGATGACGATCTCGCGCTACTACACCCCGGTCGGCCGGCTCATCCAGACGCCTTACGAGAAGGGGGAGGACGAAGACGACTACTACGCCTCCAAGGTCGAACTCGTGAAGGAGGACCGCGAGCAGCTCATGGGTATCGACGGCGCGGTCCTCGCCAGCACCGTCACCACGGGCGCCCCCGACTCGCTCGTGTTCACGACCGACAACGGCCGCACGGTCTACGGCGGCGGCGGCATCCTCCCCGACTACCTCATCCCCGTCGATACGATGTCCGCGGCGCTCCGCACGGTCATCGCCCGCAGCCTCGACAGCGAGTTCGCGCGGGCCTACCTCGACGGCGCGGGCTACGGCCTCCGCGCCGAGTGGGGCGGTCGGCAGAGCGAATTCATTCGCTCCTTCGAGCCCGACGACGCCCTCTTCGCGTCCTTCACGGACTACGTCGAGGAGCACGGCGTCACGATCGCCGCGGTGGCACCGGAGGACGACGCGGCGGTCGAAGGCGACGAGGAAGAAGCCGACGAGGGGGAACGCGACGACGTCATCGTCCGCGCCGATCTGATGGAGGCGCGCCCGCAGATCGAGGCCCGCGTCAAGGCCTACCTCGCCCGCCGCCTCTTCGGCATCGAAGCGTTCTACCCGGTGATCCAGACGATCGACCCGTCCTTCACGGAAGCGATGGGGCTGTGGCCGCAGGCCGCCGATCTCGCCGTGATGGCCGAGTCGCGCCGCTAGGCTGGGCTTGCGGAGGCGCGGAAGAAAACTTCATATCATCATTTTTTTAACCGGCAGGCGCGGCGGAGAGCAACTCGGCCGCGCCTGCCGGGTCTCGGGGGTAGGCCGTCTCGCTCCGGCCGGGGTCGGACCCCCCTCGATGGGGGCGGCCCGCTCGCCTCGCGTTGACAAACAGAGAGAGATTGGGGATATTGAAGGCGGTTCGCGCAGCCGTGCCCCACTCCAACGGGCCGCGTCCGAATGCGGCCCCCCTAACTCCTTTCCGCCCGTTCACCCGCACTGCCCCCGGAGGTTTTTATGAAGCTCTACCCGCTCGTCCTGTTGCTCCAAGAGGCGGCGACGGAGACCTCGTTCACCAACGAGCTCGTTCGCCGTTTTAACGAAGGCGGCGGGTTCATGTGGCCCGTCCTGATCTGTCTCGTCATCGGCCTCGCCATCGGCATCGAGCGGATCATCACGCTCAACCTGGCCGACACGAACACGCGCAAGTTCCTCGCCCGCGTCAAGACGGCGCTCGACGAAGGCGGCGTCAGCCGGGCCCTCGAGGTCTGCGAGAACACCCGCGGCCCCGTGGCGAGCGTGTTCCACGCCGGGCTCCTCCGCGCCGACGAAGGCATCACCGCCGTCGAGAAGGCCGTCGTCTCCTACGGCTCGATCGAAATGAGCTTCCTCGAGCGCGGGCTCGTCTGGCTCAGCCTCTTTATCTCGATCGCGCCGATGCTCGGGTTCCTCGGGACGGTGTGGGGCATGGTCGAGGCGTTCGACGCGATCGAGACGGCGGGCGACATCTCGCCGAGCCTCGTGGCCGGCGGCATCAAGATCGCCCTCCTCACGACGGTGGGCGGCCTCGTGGTCGCCATCATCCTGCAGTTCTTCTACAACTACGCCGTCTCCAAGATCGACCGCATCGTGGTCGAGATGGAGGAGGCCTCGGTGGAGCTCATCGACTCGCTCGTGCTGATGGAGGGGAGCCGCCCCCTCGCCGAGCCCGCCGCGACGAAGGCCATCCCGCGCCCGGCCCCCGACGCCGGCGACGACGTGACCGGCACGACGGTCTAACCCACCCGCCGTCGCTCTTCGTAGGGGCGGGAGGCCCAGCGCCTCCCGCCCTTGCTCCACCCCTAGCACAATACCATCATGGAAGGGATCGTTCCTATTGCGATCTGGCTGTCCCTGGCGCTCGTCGCCCTCGGCCTGCTCGTCATCGTCGTCTTCGGCATCAAGAGCCTCGCGTCCGGGAAGCACCGCCCGTGGTCGATCGCCGCGATGCTGCTCCCCCTCGTCATCTTCGGGATCTGCTACGTCATCAGCCTCGGCGCGCCGGAGCCGGCTACGACGGCGATGATCCTGACGGCGGTTACCCTCCTGGCGGGCGGCGTGATCGCCATCGTGCTGACCGGGATCAAGGGGCTGATCGGTTTCTAGCGACTCCAGCCCGTACTACCGCCTCTAACGACACCGAACCATGGGCCTGCTCAAACGCCGCACCAGCCGCGAAGCCGAGATCCCGACGTCCTCGCTCGCGGACATCGCGTTCCTCCTGCTGATCTTCTTCCTCGTCACGACCACGATCGACGTGGATACGGGGATCTACATGGAGCTGCCGCCGCCGCTCGAAGAAGACCAGCCGCCGCCGGAGATCCCGGACCGCAACATCCTCACGGTCCTCGTCAACGCGCAGGGCGACGTGCTGCTGGAGAAGGAGTTCGTCCAGATCTCCGACATCCGGCCTACGGTCAAGCGCTTCGTCACGAACCGCGGCGCGGACCCGACGCTCTCGGACAGCCCGGACAAGGCCATCGTCTCGTTCAAGACCGAGCGGCAGTCGAAGTACGAGCAGTACATCACCGTGCTCGACGAGATCAAGATGG
>CAYTJT010000077.1:0-11908 GCA_964438105.1 uncultured Rhodothermales bacterium
TGTTGAGGTAGAACCGGACTCCCATGCATCCTCCGTCTCGGGTGAAGGCGGGGGACGGTTGCGCAAGGAGTGCGCAAGGCGTTTGCTTAATATCGACGAATCGCCCCGCTTCTCCCCGAAGGTAAAAACGGCTGAGGCGAGCGACAACACTATATAACGGGAGCCGATGGCTTTCGGGACGATTTACTAGGTACGAGTCCCGTCCGGACCGCCACGATCGAAGCATTTAGGCCCCGAAGCTCCGCCCAGCTTCGGGGCTTTTTTTATGGGTCGATGTCAGACTGCGGCGGGGGCCTCGCAGCATCTCGGAGGGGCCGAAGCCCCGCGACCTCCGGCCCGAGCCGGTCTGCGACGCCGTACGATCATCTCGCGCTCGGGCGTTGTGCTAGTCGGTACTCGGCAGAGTACCTTGCGCTTTCCCGCTCAGACGTAGCCCTGCCCCCACCCGACACCGACTATGAACAAGGTCTATCTCCTCGCGCTCCTCCTCACCCCGCTCGCGGCGTTGCCCGCGCACGCACAATCCGACGCCGCGATGGCCGCTGAATCCTCCGACGCGATGTCCGACAACCCGCTCCTCCAACCGTTCGACGGCCCGTACGGCGGCGTCCCCGCCTTCGACCAGATGGACCTCGACGCGCTCGAACCGGCGCTCGAAACCGGCATGGCGGCGCACCTCGCCGAGATCGACGCGATCGCCGAGAACCCAGAGCCGCCGACGTTCGAGAACACGATCGTGGCCTACGAGCGGTCGGGCGAGCCGCTCGGCCGCGTGTTCACCTACTACGGCATCTGGAGCTCGAACCGGTCGTCGCCCGAGTTCCGCGAGATCCAGGGCCGCATGGCGCCGAAGCTCTCCGAGTACGGCTCGAAGATCACGCAGAACGAGCGGCTCTTCGAGCGCGTCGCCGCGATCTACGAGCAGCGCAACGACCTAGACCTCCGGCCCGACGAAATCCGTGTCGTCGAGCTGATCTACGACGGGTTCGCCCGCAACGGCGCGACGCTCGACGGCGAAGCGAAAGAGCGCTACGCCGCCATCAACCAACGCCTCGCCGAACTCCACACGCGGTTCGCCAACAACGTCCTGGCCGACGAGGAGAACTACGTGCTCTACCTCGACGAGAGCCAGCTTTCCGGCTTGCCTCAATCGTTTGTGAACGCCGCCGCCGCTGCGGCCGAAGAGCGCGGCCGGCCCGGTGAGTACGCCGTGACCAACACGCGGTCGTCGATGGACCCCTTCCTCACCTACTCCGACGAGCGTGACCTCCGCGAAAAAGTCTGGCGGACGTACTACAGCCGCGGCGACAACGGCGACGAGTTCGACAACAACGCGCTCATCACCGAGATCCTGACGCTCCGCGACGAGCGCGTCGCGCTCCTCGGCTTCGACAACTATGCGTCGTGGCAGCTCGGCAACCGCATGGCGAAGACGCCGGAGCGCGCCCGCGACCTGCTCGAAGCCGTCTGGCCGGCGGCGATCGCGCGCGTCGAAGAGGAGGTGGCCGACATGCAGGCCATCGCCGATGAAGAGGGCGCGGACATCACGATCGAGCCGTGGGACTACCGCTACTACGCCGAGAAAGTCCGCAAGGCGACCTACGACCTCGACTCCGACGAGGTCAAGCAGTACCTCCAACTCGACAAGCTCCGCGAGGCGATGTTCTACGTCGCCGGTGAGCTGTTCGGGTACGCCTTCGAGCCCGTCCCCGACGGCAGCGTCCCGGTCTTCCACGAAGACGTGAAGGTGTGGGAAGTCACCGACCGCGACAGCGGCGAGCACATCGGGCTGTGGTACCTCGACCCGTTCGCCCGCCAGGGTAAGCGCTCCGGTGCGTGGGCCACGACCTACCGCAGCCACACGACGTTCGACGGGAAGGAGACCGTGCTCTCGTCCAACAACTCGAACTTCGTCAAGGGCGCTGGGGGTGAGCCCGTCCTCATCTCGTGGGACGACGCCGAGACGTTCTTCCACGAATTCGGCCACGCGCTCCACTTCCTCGCCTCCGACGTGGCCTACCCCTCGCTCAACGGCGGCGTCCGCGACTACACCGAGTTCCAGTCGCAGCTCCTCGAGCGCTGGCTGTTCACCGAGCCCGTGATCGACACCTACCTCGTGCACCACGAGACGGGCGAGCCGATCCCGGCCGAGCTCGTCGAGAAGATCGAGCGCGCGGCGACGTTCAACGAGGGCTTCGCGACGACGGAGTACCTCGCCTCCGCCCTCATGGACCTCGAGTACCACACGCATCCTGACCCGGCCAGCATCGACCCCGACGCGTTCGAGCGCGAGACGCTGCAGCGGCTCGGGATGCCGGACGAACTCGTGATGCGGCACCGCTCGCCCCACTTCGGGCACGTCTTCTCGGGCGAGGGCTACGCGACGGGCTACTACGGCTACCTCTGGGCCGACGTGCTCACGTCCGACGCCGCCGAAGCCTTCGCCGAAGCGCCGGGCGGCTTCTACGACGCCGAGATGGCGAAGAAGCTCGTGACCTACCTCTTCGCCCCGCGCAACGCGATCGACCCCGCCGACGCCTACCGCCTCTTCCGCGGGCGCGACGCGACGATCGAGCCGCTCATGCGCGACCGCGGCTTCCCGGTCCCGGCCGGCGAGATGGAGTAGCGCTCGCTGCCGTCTGAGCACCGAGGCCCCGCCGATGCGCATCGGCGGGGCCTCGTCGTGTTCGTCGGGTCGACGGGATTACCGTCGGCGGCGCGCGACGGCGTGCCAGACGAGCCCGACGGCGATCAGCCCGAGCCCGACGCCCCAGTAGAGCGGCTCCACGAAGAACGCCAGCGACGCGCAGCAGACGAGCCCCGCCACCGATACCCACTTCGGAAACAGCCGTCCGGCGTCGGGGATGTAGAGCGCGGCGAGGTTCGTGATGGCGTAGTAGACGAGCACGGTGAACGCGCTGAACGACCACGTCGCCCGCACGTCGCCGATGAGGGCGATCGCGGCGATCACGCCGCCCATCATCAGCACGGCCGGACCGGGCGTCGTGCCCGCGGCGTTGAGGCGGCCGAAGACGGTCGGCATGTCGGCGCGGCGGCCCATCGCCAGGAGCACCCGCGAGAGGCCGAGGATGAGGTTGAGGAGCACACCGAGCATCGCCGTGATCGCGCCCACCGCGACGACCTGCGACACCCCGGGCGCGGCGAAGAGTTCGGCCGCCACCTCCAGCGGGGCGGCCCGCTCGGCCGTCGCCGCGGCGAGCACGTCGGCCCCGACGGCGCCGATCCCGACGACTGCCACAGCGATGTACAGCACGGCGGTCACGACGAGCGTGGCGATGATGGCGCGGGGGATCGTCGTGCGCGGCTCGCGGACTTCTTCGCCGAGCGTGGCGATGCGCCCGTAGCCGGTGTACGCGACGAACATCAGCGCCGAGGCGTAGAGCAGCGACTGGAGCCCGCCTCCGCCGTCGGGCGCGTCGAAGAGCCCCTCGAAATGGGCCGATCCCTCGGCGAGCGCTGCGGGCGAACCGGTGATGACGAAGAGGGCGAGCGTGGCGAGCGTGACCGACACGATCGCGATGTTGGCAACGTTCGAGCGGCGGATGCCGGAGTAGACGACGGCGGTGAGAACGGCGACGCCCCCCAGCGCCGTCGGCACGAGCCAGGCGCCGGTGTCGACGCCGAACGCGCCGAGGAGGTAGCCCGAGAAGCCGAGCGCCGCCGTCGCCGCCGAAGCGCTCTTGGCGATGAGGAACATCCACCCGGCCGTAAAACCCCACACGGGTCGCAGAAACTCGTAGCCGTACTCGTAGGTGCCGCCGGAGACCGGGTGGTTGGCCGCGAGCTGGGCGCTCGAGAGGCCGTTGAACGTCGCGACGAGCGCGCCCACGGCGACGGCGATGACGACGGCGGGCCCGGCGACGCCCGCCGCGATGCCGATGCTGACGAACACGCCGGTGCCGACGATCGAGCCGAGCCCCATCATTACGGCCCCGAACGTGCCGAGTTCGCGGGTGAGGCGCTGGGGGGCGGGGGTATCGGGCATCGGGGCAGGGGATTCGGAGGGGAGGGAGGCAGCAATTTAGGAGCCTGCGTGAATAGGGCGTGTTAACAGATCGGTTCCCCGCCGCCGGTGGTACCGTCCGCCATGCCCGCACTCACGCTCGACTCCGTCCGCAAGTCCTACGGCATCAAGCCGCTCCTCGACGACGTCTCCTTCGGCTTGGAGGACGACGGCAAGATGGGGGTGATCGGCGGCAACGGCTCGGGCAAGACGACGCTGCTGCGCATCATCGCGGGCGCGGAGCCGCCCGACGGCGGGACGGTCACGATCCCGAGCGCGCTCCGCGTGGGCTACCTCTCCCAAGAGCCCGCGTTCGACCCCGGCCAGACCGTGCTCGACGCCGTATTCGCGGGGGAGGGCGAGGCGATGCGGTTGCTGCGCGACTACGAGTCCGCCGTCCACCGCCTCGAAACGTCCGACGCCGACGAGGCGCTCGTCGCGCATGTCAGCGACCTCGCGCACCGGCTCGACGCCGTCGGCGGGTGGGACCTCGAAACGAACGCCCGCGTCGTGCTCGACCGCCTCGGCGTCACCGACACCGACGCCGTCGTCGACACGCTCTCCGGTGGGCAGCGGAAGCGCGTCGCCCTCGCCCGCGCGCTCGTCGAGCACCCCGACCTCCTCATCCTCGACGAGCCGACGAACCACCTCGACGCCGAGACCGTCGGCTGGCTCGAGGACTACCTCCGCCGCTACGCCGGCGCGCTCCTCCTCGTCACGCACGACCGCTACTTCCTCGACCGCGTCACCAACTTGATGCTCGAAGTCGAGCGCGGCACGGCGCAGCGGTTCGAGGGCAACTACACGGCGTACCTCGAGATGAAGGAGAAGCAGGCGGTCGTGCGCGAGGCCGAGCAGCAGAAGCGCGACAACCTCGCCCGGCGCGAGCTCGCGTGGCTCCGGCGCGGCGCGAAGGCGCGGACGACGAAGCAGAAAGCCCGCGTCGACCGCGCGCACGACCTCCTCAACGCCCCGCGCGAAGAGGCGCAGCGCACTGCTGACATCTCCGCCGTCTCGACGCGCCTCGGCAAAAAGGTGATCGAGTTGGAGGGCGTGACCAAGGGCTTCGATGGGCAGACGCTGATCGACGACTTCACGTACGCGTTCACCCGCGACGACCGCGTCGGCATCATCGGGCCAAACGGGGCGGGGAAGACGACGCTGCTCGAACTGATCGCCGGCCGCCTCGCCCCCGACACGGGCGACATCGAGCGCGGCCCGACGGTGTCGATCGGCTACTACGACCAGGAGAGCCGCGCGCTCAACGACGACCTCCGCCTCATCGATTACATCGAAGAGGTCGCCGAAAACGTCGAAACGGCGGACGGCTCGATCATCACGGCGAGCCAGATGCTCGACCGGTTCCTGTTCCCGCCGAAGCAGCAGTACACCCCCGTCGGCCTCCTCTCCGGCGGCGAGCGGCGGCGGCTCTACCTGCTGCGCGTGCTGATGGGCGCGCCGAACGTGCTCCTCCTCGACGAGCCCACCAACGACCTCGACATCCCGACACTCGTCGCGCTCGAGGAGTACCTCGACACGTTCCCCGGCTGCCTCATCACCGTCTCGCACGACCGCTACTTCCTCGACCGCACCGCCGAGCACCTCTTCCGGTTCGAGGCCGGCGGGCGGCTCCGCGAGATCCCCGGCAACTACAGCGCGTGGCTGGAGATCCAGGCCGAGGAGCAGGCCGAAGCCGAGGCCGCCGCTCGCGCCTCGGCCCGCGCCGCCGCCCCGCCGCCGCAGGAGCCGGAGCCGAAGCCGGAGCCGAAGCCTGCGCCCGCCGCGGCCAAGCTCTCGTACAAAGAGAAGCGCGAGCTCGAAGAGACCGAAGCGCGCATCGCCGGGGCTGAGGCCCGGCAGGCCGAGATCGAGTCGGCGCTCGCCGCGGCGCCGGACGACTACGAGCGGGTCGCAACTCTCTCGGCCGAGCTGGAAGAGCTGCTCACCCAACTGGAGCGCGACGTGGACCGCTGGGCCGAGCTCGCCGAGCGGGCCTGACGCACGGTGGCTCCGGAGTACCGCGCCGTTCGCTCCCGTTCGGTAGAGGCCACGACCGTTCAGACAAAAGCCGGACCGCCAGATGATGCCGACGGTCCGGCTTTCGTCGTGGCCCGGACGAGACGGTTGATCGAACCAGAAGCGACGCAGACGTTCGGCAGGCTCGCTCTCTTCGTCCGTCGCTATCCCGACCTCGCTCGGACGCGAGGTCATCCGGCGTTGCCGCGCGGCGTGCATTCGCCGCTGTAGTCGACCATCCCATCCCCCTCCGGCGTGAGGCCGGTCCCGACGACGTCGAGCGTGCACTCGTACCAGCCGCCGCGCGTCGGCGCGTCGTTGCTGCGGCCGAGAAACACCTCGCCCGTCGTCGCGCCCGTGGCGAGGTCGGACTCGAACCGGAAGGTGTCGTCGTGCAGGAGGACGGGCGCCGAGCCTGCGATCGACCCCGAGAACAGCTGCGTGCCGGTGTTGACGAGGGTGCCCGCCCCGTAGTCGAACACCGACGTGGGGTGGTACAGGATGTAGCCGCTGAGGTCGCCCGTCAGCTCGGTGATGTCGGTGCTCCGCTGGATCATGCCGTTCGGTCGGCTGCTGCGAGTGGACGACGGCGGTGGTGAAGTAGTGCACGCCGCTGCCCAAGACCGCGAACGGTTGCCCCGTGGCTTCGGGCGTGTCCGGTGAGGCTGGAGCGTCTGATTCGCTGACGGGGTTGCCGTCGCACCCCACAAGAGCGAAGACGACGAGCAGGGCGAGGAGGGGGTACGTACGAGCGAGGTCGGTGCGCATGGCGATCTCTGGTTGTGCCGGTTGGCCTGGTGGCCGGTCGGCTCGGTGCAAGAAAGTGCGCCGACCTCTGGTCGCTGGGCGTGGTGACGTACGAGATGCTCACCGGCGTTCGGCCGTTCGAGGCGGACGCCGAGGAGGCCGTCGTCGTCCGCATCCGAGGCGACGCCCCGGTGCCCGTCGAGCACCTCCGCCCCGATGCTCCGCCCGCGCTGGTTCGCGCCGTCGAGCGATGTCTGGCGAAGGATTCCGACGCACGCTTCGCCGATGCGAAAGACCTGCTCGCTGCGCTTCGGGCCCCTCGCGGACCGAGCCCGCGCAGCGCGTCCGCGGAAAAGCGGAGGGCCGGCCTGGTCATGCTGCCCTTCGTCAACATCAGCCCGGACCCCGACGACGAGTACTTCAGCGACGGGCTGACCGAAGACGTCATCGCCGACCTCTCCCGGATCCGCTGGAGCCGCCGGCTCGACGGGGCGGTGGGCGACGTCTTCGCCATCCAGGAGGAGGTGGCGCGGGCCATCGTCGAGGCGCTGCGGCTCCAACTCTCCCAACGCGAACGGCGCGCGCTGGCGGAGCACCCGATCTCCGACGTGCGGGCGTACGAGTCGTACCTGACAGCGCGCTACGAAGCCTATCGCTTCTCGCCGGACGGGCTCGACCGCGCCACGCGCTACATCGACACGGCGCTCTCGATCGTGGGGGACAACGAGCTCCTCTACACGACCCTCGGCCACATTACCGCCATGCACCTGGACGTCGGAGTCGATCCCGACGGGACGGCGCTGGAGCGGGTCGAGCGCAGCGTGCGGCTGTCGAAGATGGCCGCCGACGGGTCAGCCTTGCGCCCTTCGGCCGGGCGCAGCAGGCAGCGCAGATCGTACACGATTTCGTCGAAGACGCCTGCCCGGATCCAGCGCTGGGTCTGTTGGTGGACGGTGTGCCAGGGCGGGAGGTCGTTAGGCATCATGCGCCAGGGGCGCCTCCGACTTCGGGAGCCGGTAGTCGCTCGCCCGCGGGCCGTAGCGGTCGGCCCATTCGGACATCGTGTGAGCGAGAAGCCATTCAGGAGCGGTCGAGGCCACCTCGTTGAGAGCGTGGCGGAGCGTCTCAGTCACAGCCTCGATCCGTGTCATCGAGTGAACGGCGGCGAGGACGTGCGTCGAGTCGGTACGCTGGCGCCCCCGCGCCTTGACGAGATCGCGGTCGAGCGCCGCCTCCAAGATCGCTTCGAAGAGCCGCCGCTGGGCCCCATGGTCGAGGAGTCGCGCGCGGAACTCGCTCAGCATGGTGTGATGGGAGCCACCGTCGGTGAGAGGCAGGCCGAGGAGGTACTTCCAGTCGATCCTTGATCGACTACGATCCGGGTCCGAACGGCGTCGGCGGCCTAGCGGTCGGGGTCGAGAGCCGGGCGGTGGCCCACGGCACCTGCGTCCGGGGCCGCGTCCACTACTGCCTCGGGGATGTCGGGGCGGCGCGCGGTTGGCTTAACGAGTGTGCGTCGCTGGCCGAGGCCGTCCACGGTTCGGCGTCGGCCGAGCTCGCGAGCGACACCCGCCCTCGTCACGGACCCGACGGCCTTCGCAGACCGCATCGCCGCCTACGCCCCTGGGGTCAACCGGCCCGACCCGCGTGAGCGCGTCGGTCTCCCCGCTTAGCCTCGGCCCTCCCGACTACACCGGGGAGGGGAGCGGGGGGACCGTCTCGATCGGGCACGGCGGCTCGCTCAACCTCGCCTTCACGGACAACGTTCTGGTGGACGGCCCGGGGCCCCTCCGCGTGTTGATCTCCAAGCGGGGGCATGCGTGGGACGAGGCGGGTGTGGCCTACGGAGGCGAGGGGCTCCTCGGCATCGCTCCGGTGGCCGAGGTCGGCGTCGAGTACTGCCTCGTTCGGATCGAAGACATGGGTACGCCTCGGGGACCGACGCAGTGGCACGCCGGGGGCCGACATCGATGCCGTGACCGCGGTGGTCTCGAAGACCGCGGTGGTCTCGAAGACCGCGGTCCCCGAGTAGGCCGATAGGAGGTCAGCGGTAGCCATTCGCATTCCGAGATGAGTCCCGAGCGGCAGGTACCGCAACCTCGCAAGGTCCCACCGCTGTAGCGTTGGCCGCCTGCGGCGGACTCCGTGCTCGTGATCCGACTCGTTCGGAGACTGCCTGTCCAGACTCCTATAGTACCTATAGTAAGGGAGAGCCCTTAAATGCGGAGCGGGCCCTCCTGCCTGAAGCCAGAGGGCCCGTCTCGTGGTAGCGGGGGCCGGATTCGAACCGGCGATCTTCGGGTTATGAGCCCGACGAGATACCACTTCTCCACCCCGCAACGTGTCGCGATCTGCTCGCGAGGGACACCTATGGTACGGAATCGAGCCCCCCGATGCAAGCGATTCCTCCCTTCCAGCGGCGAAGCTTCGGTGAACCCCGGCCAAGCCAGCCTGCCTCGCCGAGCCCGAAATAATCCGGCCGATGCCACGCGGAAATGCCGCCGTCTGTACTTTCCAGCCCCTTCCTCATCGCAATCTCTGCCCATGGCCACCGTCCTCCCGTTCCGCGCGCTCCGCCCCGCCCCCGGCCACGCCGAAGACGTCGCGTCCGTCCCGTACGACGTGATCAACACCGACGAGGCGCGCGCCCTCGCCAGAGGCAACCCGCACTCGTTCCTCCACGTCATCCGCCCCGAGATCGACCTGCCCGAGGGGACGGACGAGCACGACGACCGCGTCTACGAGCAGGGGGCCGAGGCGCTCCGCCGCTTCGCCGCGAGCGATGCCTTCGTCGAAGAGGACGAGCCGGCGTTCTACGTCTACCGCCTCGTGATGGACGGGCGGGCGCAGGCCGGCATCTTCGGGCTCGTAACGGTCGGCGAGTACGACGACGGCACAATCCTCAAGCACGAGAAAACACGCCCCGACAAAGAGGACGACCGCACGCGCCACATCGTCACGCAGCGCGCCCACGCCGAGCCCGTGATGCTGACGTACCGCGGCACCGACGTAATCGACGCCCTCGTGCAGCAAGCGATGCAGGACCAGCCTTCGTACGGGTTCACGGCGTCCGACGGCGTCCGTCACGAGATCTGGCGGATGCCCGACGCCGACGCCGTGCGCGAGGCCTTCGCAGACGTGCCGAAGCTCTACGTCGCCGACGGGCACCACCGCTCGGCCGCCGCGAGCCGCGCCGCCAAAGAGCTGCCCGGCAACGACGAAGCGGAGGGCTTCATGGCCGTGCTCTTCCCGTACGAAGAGATGATGATCATGCCCTACAACCGTGTGATCTACGACCTCCCCGACGGGCCCGATGCGTTTCTCGATACCCTCCGCGCGCGCTTCGACCTCAACGATCGCGCCCCGGCTTCGCCCGCAGGGCAGGGGCACGTCTCGATCTACCTCGACGGAACGTGGTACGGCCTGGCGCTCCCCGACACCGAGCGCGACACCGTCGCCGACACGCTCGATGTGGCTCGGCTCGGCGAACACCTCTTGGAACCGCTCCTCGGCATCACCGACCCCCGGCGGGATCCGAACATCGGGTTCGTCGGCGGCATCCGGGGGACGAAAGAATTGGAGCGGCTCGTGGACGAGGGGAAGGCGAAGCTCGCGATCTCGATGGCCGCGACGAGCGCCGAAGAGCTCCTCGCCGTGTCCGACGCCGGGCAGCTCATGCCGCCGAAGTCGACGTGGTTCGAGCCGAAGCTCCGAAGCGGCCTGCTCGTCCACCGCTTCTAACGCGGACTGCCGCGCTCCGACCGACCCTCTCCCGAACTCCGGCTTCCCATGACCGTCCTCATCGCTGACTCCTTTTCCGAACTCGGCGCGCAGCGCCTCCGCGACGCCGGCCACACCGTCGTCGCCGACGCGTCGCTCAAAGGCAGCGCGCTCACCCAGGCCCTCGGCGAGCACGAACCCCACGTGCTCATCGTCCGCTCGACGAAGGTCACCGCCACCGACCTCGACGCCGACCCGAACCTCGAGCTGATCGTCCGCGCGGGCGCGGGCTACGACACGATCGACGTGGCGGGCGCGTCCGAGCGGGGCATCTTCGTCGCCAACTGCCCCGGCAAGAACGCCACGGCCGTCGCCGAGCTCGCCTTCGGGCTGATCCTCAGCCTCGACCGGCGGATCCCGGACAACGTGGCCGAGGCACGGGCGGGGCGCTGGAACAAAGGGGCGTACTCGAAGGCGTCCGGGGTCAAGGGAACCACGCTCGGCTTGGTCGGGCTGGGCTCGATCGGGCAGGAGATGATCCCCCGCGCGAAGGCGTTCGGGATGAAGGTCGTGGCGTGGAGCCGGTCGCTGACGGACGAGATCGCCGCCAACCTCGGCGTGACGCGGCTGGGCTCGCCCGAGGAGGTCGCCGCCGCCGCCGATGCCGTCTCGGTGCACGTCGCGTCGACGCCGGACACCGAGGGGCTGATCGGCCGGTCGTTTTTCGAGCGGATGCGGGACGGGGCGTTCCTCGTCAACACGTCGCGCGCGGCGGTCGTGGACGAAGTCGCGGCGGGGTGGGCGATCGCGGAGAAGAACATCCGCTTCGCGACCGACGTGCCAGGTGGCGAGCCTGCGGCCAAGCAAGATGACTTCGAGCACCCGCTCGTCGAGCAGCCTAACTTTTACGTCACGCACCACATCGGCGCGTCGACCGACCAGGCGACCGAGGCAATCGGGCAGGAAGCCGTCCGCGTCGTGATGACGTACGCCGACACCGGGCGCGTCCCGAACTGCGTCAACCTCGCCGAGCAGTCGCCCGCGACGCACCTCCTGACGGTGCGGCACCGCGACCGCGTCGGCGTGCTGGCGGGCGTGCTCAACGCGATGAGCGAGGCGGGGTGGAACGTGCAGGAGATGGAGAACCTGATCTTCGCCGGGGCCGAGGCCGCGTGCGCGCGCATCCGCTTCGACGGGCGCCCGAACCCCGAGACGCTGCAGGCTATCAGCGACCAGGACCACGTCATCGCCACCACGGTCATCGCTCTCTGATGGACGCCGCCGCGTCGCTGCTCGCCGTCGATCTCGGGCTGCGGACCGGGCTCGCGCTCTACGGCGCGGATGGGCGGCTGCGGTGGTACCGCTCGCAGAACTTCGGCAGCAACGCGCGGCTGAAGCGCG
>CAYTJT010000078.1:0-1366 GCA_964438105.1 uncultured Rhodothermales bacterium
CGCTTGTTCGTCATCCCGCCCGTCGAGGTGGCGGCGGCGAGGTGGCCGCGCGCGTCGAGGGCGACGGCGCCGACGGTGCCCGTCATCTGCCACGCCTCGGGGTCGGTGGGGACGAAGCCGCGCTCGGAGCGCTCGCGCTCCTGCACGCGGTCGAGCGCTTCGCGGCGGCGGTCGGTGTAGAAGTAGTCGTTCTCGACGAACTCGAACCCCTCCTGCTCGGCGAAGGCCTCGGCGCCGTCGCCCACCATCATCACGTGCGGCGACGCCTCCATCACGCGGCGGGCGAGCGCGATCGGGCTCTGGACGCGCTTCACGCCGGCCACGGCTCCCGCCGCGAGCGTCGCGCCGTCCATGATCGACGCGTCGAGCTCGACCGTGCCCTCGCTCGTGAAGACCGCGCCGCGCCCGGCGTTGAAGAGCGGGGAGTCTTCGAGGATTGGGATGGCCGCGCTGACGGCGTCGAGTGCCGAGCCGCCGCCGGCGATGACGGCGTAGCCAGCGAGCAGGGCTTCTTCGAGCTCGGCCCGGTAGGCGGCCTCGCGCTCGGGCGTCATGCTGCCCCGCTCGATCACCCCCGCCCCGCCGTGAATGGCGAGCACGTAGCGAGCGTCGTCGGGTTGCGCCGATGCGGGCTGGACGAGCGCGAAGAAGAGAACGACGAGCAGGAGGCGGAACATGGGCGGAGGGGCTGATGGACAGAGATGCGACGGACACGGAGGGAGATTACGCATCCGGCGGGTTCGCCGCCGCTAGTTCTTCCTCGCCCTCGTCCAGCAAGAGCCTGCGGAGCGCCTTCGCGTGGCCGTGCGACTCCGCCGCACGCTCCTCGAACCCCGACGCCGACGCCGACCGCCCCGCTTCCGTCTCCCGCTTCGCCATCGAGCGGAGCATGTTGGCGCGCTCCTCCATCGTCCGGAGCGCGGCCCAGAGCGCGCGCTCGACGGCGGCGTCCTGGTCGGCGACGAGCGCGCGCGCGGTGTAGCCGTGGCCGACGTGGCAGCGGTAGCGCGTGACGGCGTCCTCTTCGACCTCCCAGAGCATACCGCCGCACTCGGGGCAGCCGACGGGGACCTGCTCGCCGATCCGGTTATGAACGGGGATGTTGCTCATGGCGCGTTCGGCGATGCGGGCTTCCATAATCACGTGGGCGGGCGGGTCGGGCGCGGGCGCGACGGGCTGCCCGGCGAGGCGGCCGAGCAGCGCGCCGAGGTGCGCGAGCGGCACGACGTGGTCGGCGTCGACGGCGGCGAGCGCGCTCTCCGGCATGTCGGGATAGACGGCGTCCGCGGGGGCCTGCACGCCGAAGTTGTAAGTCAGTTCACGATTGGAACTACGCTCGACCTCGGCGAGATCGACGCTGGTGACG
>CAYTJT010000078.1:1391-11739 GCA_964438105.1 uncultured Rhodothermales bacterium
TCTCGCGCGGCCCCTGCGTGACGCGGACGCGGTCGCCCTTGACGAGGAGGTGGTGGTCCGGCGGCGCGATGTAGATCCGCCCCTCTTCGACCGCGTCCCCGTCCTCGGCCAGCCGCGCCGAGAGCGGGCCGGCGCCGTCGAGGATCCGCCCGAGCAGGCCGGGCGCGTCCGCCGCCGTGTGCTGCACGACGAACACGGCGGCGGGGAGGTCGGCCGGGAGGTCCGCGGCGAGCGCGCGCAGAGCGTCGACCCCGCCCGCCGAGGCGCCGACTACGACGAAGTCACGGGTGAGGGTGGATTCCATGAAACCTATCGGGCGAGAGCGCAGCGGAGAAGAGAGAGGGACGCGCGGGTGGAGCGGGAAGCAATCGGCCCAAGGCGCGTCCATCGCTTTGCTCAGGGACGCTCAGACTGTCCCCCTCGGGCTGAGGGGGACAGCCCCGCGCGGCAGGGAGCGGAGGCGTAGCCTCTGCGACCACGCGTGGGGCGGGGGGAGCAAGGTAGCATGCGCTCGCCCTGGCAATCGGCCGCTGCCGCGTGAGAGGGGGACGATCGGTTCGTATACTACGGAGGCTCACGTTCGTTCGAAACACGGCCCGCTTCCGCACCCTCTCCTCTCGCTCATCGAGCCGGCCCCGCCGCGCTCGCCACTCGATCTGCTGTGGAGCCCGACCGCACCAACGGCCAACCCGCCCAGCCCCTTGACGCCGACGCCGGACCCGACGGCGTCGAGGTCGCCGCCTTCTCGATCGTCGGCGTGGGCGCGTCCGCGGGCGGGCTCAAGGCGTTCTCGGAGTTCTTCGCTGCGATGCCCGAGGACCCGGGGATGGCGTTCGTGCTCGTGCAGCACCTCGCCCCGAACCACGAGAGCGAGCTGGCCGAGCTGCTGCAGAACCACACGCCGCTCCACGTGGTCCAGGTCACCGACGGCGTCGAGGCCGCGCCCGGCGGCGTCTACGTCATCCCCCCCGGCAAGGCGCTCTCCATCCAGGGCGGCGCCCTTCGCCTCGCCGAGCCCCCCCTCCCCCACGGCCTCCGCGCCTCCATCGACGGCTTTTTCCGCTCGCTCGCGGCCGACCAGGGCGCGCGCGCCGTCGGCGTCGTGCTCTCGGGCACCGGGAGCGACGGCGCGCTCGGGCTGAAGCTGCTGAAGGAGGCCGGCGCCCTCACCGCCGCGCAGGACCCCGCCGACGCCGAGTACGACGGGATGCCGCGCAGCGCCATCGACACCGGGCTCGTGGACGTCGTGCTCCCGGCGCGCGAGCTCGGCGCCCGCCTCGTCGCGCTCCGCCGCGAGGGTCTCCCCCTCGTCCCCACCGCCGAGCCCCTCCCGGAGGACGACGCCGAGCCCCTCGCCCACATCTTCGCCCGCCTCCGCACCCGCACCGGCCACGACTTCTCCCGCTACAAGCAGACGACGGTCCTCCGCCGCATCGGCCGCCGGATGCAGGTCACCGGCACCGACGACCTCGAGGCCTACCACCGCTTCCTCCGTGAGGACCCGCGCGAGGTCGAGGCCCTCCTCCGGGACCTGCTCATCTCCGTCACCAACTTCTTCCGCGATGGGGAGGCGTTCGCCGCGCTCGAACGGACGATCCCCGAGTTGTTCGCGGGGAAGGGCCCCGGCGACCAGGTCCGCGTGTGGGTGCCGGGCTGCGCAACCGGCGAGGAGGCCTACTCGCTGGCGATCCTCCTCTGCGAGCACGCCGACGGCCTCGACGACCCGCCCGAGATCCAGGTCTTCGCCACCGACATCGACGCCCAGGCGCTGCGGTTCGCCCGCGCCGGGGTCTACCCCGCGACGATCGCGGCCGACGTCTCGCCCGCGCGGCTCGCTCGCTCGTTCGAGCGCGAGGGCGAGCGCTACCGCGTGGCGGAGCGCCTCCGCGAGCGCGTCCTCTTCGCCGAGCACAACCTCCTCAAGGACCCGCCGTTCTCGAACCTCGACCTCGTCTCGTGTAGGAACCTCCTCATCTACCTCCAACGGGACGCGCAGCGCCGGGTCTTCGAGCTCTTCGCCTTCGCCCTCCGCGAGCCCGGCTTCCTCTTCCTCGGCACGAGCGAGTCGGTCGAGGGCACGAAGGGCTTCTTCTCGACGGTCGACGCGCAGCAGCGGCTGTTCCGCCGGCGCGGCATCGTCCCCCGCCCCCGCTTTCTCGCGACGTCCCCACCGACCACGCACGCGGGGGCGCCGGAGCCCCGCGAGGACGAGGCCCCGCCCTCGCTCGACGCCCTCCACCGGCGCCTCCTCCTCCAGCACCACGCGCCGCCGAGCGTGATCGTCAGCCAGGGGCACGAGATCCTCCACGTCGCCGGCGACGTCAGCCGCTTTCTCACCTTCGCCCCCGGCCGCCCGACGACGGACCTCCTCAAGGTGGTCCGCCCCGCCCTCCGGCCCGAGCTCCGCACGGCCCTCTTCCGCGCCGCCGAGCAGAAGCGGCCGACGGACCGGCGCCGCCTTCGCGTGCAGATCGACGGCGAGCCCGTCTACGTCGCCCTCACCGTCCGCCCTCTCCGCGAGGCCGACGGCGCCGACGGGCTCGTCCAGATCGTGTTCGAGGAGGAGCCCGCCGACGCCCCGGTGCCCACTGACGGCGAGGAGTCCCCCGCCGTCGAGCACCTCGAAGACGAGCTCGAGCAAACCCAGCGCCGCCTCCAGAGCACGGTCGAGGAGTACGAGACGAGCAACGAGGAGCTCAAGGCCTCGAACGAGGAGCTCCTCTCGATGAACGAGGAGCTCCGGAGCACGACCGAGGAGCTCGAGACGGGGCGCGAGGAGCTCCAGAGCATGAACGAGGAGCTCGCGACGGTGAACCAGGAGCTCAAAACGAAAATCGCCGAGCTCGGCCGCGCGAACGCCGACCTCAAAAACCTCATCGACTCCACCGACGTCGCGACGCTCTTCCTCGACGGCGACCTCCGCATCGTCCGGTTCACCCCCCGCCTCGGCGAGCTCTTCAACGTCCTCGCCGGGGACCGCGGCCGGCCGATCGCGCACCTCACGCAGAAGCTCGCCTACGGCGCGTTCCTCGACGACGCCCGCAGCGTGCTCGACTCGCTCGACCCCGCGGAGCGCGAGGTCGAGGGCGCGAACGGCCGCCGCTTCCTCACGCGCATCGTCCCCTACCGCACGGTGGGGGGCCGCGTCGACGGCGTCGTGGCGACGTTCCTCGACATCACGCGGCGCGTCGAGGCCGAGGAGGCCGCGCACCGCCGCGAGGCCCGGTTCCGCCGCGCGATCGCCGACGCCCCGATCCCCGTCTTCCTCCATGCCGAGGACGGCGAGATGCTCCAGGTCAGCCGCGCCGTCACCGAGATCGCGGGATACACCCCCGAGGAGCTCGCCACCCTCGACGCCTGGACCGAGCGGGCCTACGGCGAGGACGCCGTGCGCGTGGCCATGGACATCGACCGGCTCTACGAGACCGACGCCCGCGTGGACGAGGGGGAGTACCGCGTCCGCACCGCCGCGGGCGACGAGCGCGTGTGGCAGTTCTCGTCCTCCCCCGTCGGCACCGACGGGCAGGGCCGCCGGCTCGTCGTCTCGATGGCCGCCGACATCACCGAGCGGCGGCGAGCCACGGAGGCCCTCCGCGCGAGCGAGGCCCACCTCCGCCTCGCCGTCGACGCCCTCCGCCTCGGGACGTGGGACCTCGACGTCCGCACGGGCGAGGCTACGCGCTCCGCCCGCCACGACGCGATCTTCGGCTACGACGAGCCCCTCCCCGCGTGGACCTACGAGCAGTTCCTCGACCACGTCCACCCCGACGACCGCGCCTCCATCGACCAGAGCTTCGAGGACGCCATCGCGTCCGGCACGGAGTGGGCCTTCGAGGGCCGGATCCACCGCGCCGACGGCGCGCTCCGCTGGATCTGGGCGCGCGGCGTCCCCCACCTCGACGAGCACGGCGAGACGGCCCGGTTCATCGGGGCCGTCGTCGACGTCACCGAGCGCAAGGCGGCCGAGGCCGAGACCGAGGCCCGCGCCCGGCAGCAGGCGACCCTCGCCGCCTTCGGGCTCTACGCCCTCACCGAGACCGAGCTCCCCGCCCTCCTCGACCGCGCCGTCGCCGTCGTCCACGATACGCTCGGGGCAGACTTCACGAAGATCCTCGAGCTCGAAGGGGGCGGCGACGCGCTCCTCCTCCGCACCGGGATCGGCTGGGACGAGGGGCTCGTCGGCACCGCCACGGTCCCGACCGACGCCGGCTCGCAGGCGGGCTACACCCTCACCGTGGACGCGCCCGTCGTCGTGGACGACATGGCGGCGGAGCCGCGGTTCAGCGGCCCCGCCCTCCTCACCGAGCACGGCGTCGGGAGCGGGGTGAGCGTGGTGATCGGCGGGCTCGGCGACCCCTTCGGCGTCTTCGGCACGCACGCCCGCGCGACGGGCGCCTTCACCGACGCCGACGCCCGCTTCCTCCAGTCCGTCGCGAACGCCGTCGCCTCGGCCATCGACCGGATCGAGGCGTACCGCGGTCTCGAAAAGCGCGTCGAGGAGCGCACGCGCGACCTCCGCGAGAGCGAGGCCCGCCTCCGCCTGCTCTACGACATCGTCTCCCACCCCGCCGACGACTTCGGCGAGCAGGTGGAGCGCGCGCTCCGCCTCACCGCCGAGCTCCTCGGCCTCGACGTCGGCATCCTCAGCCACATCGAGGGCGACACCTACGTCGTCGAGCACTGCTACGCGCCGGAGAGCGACCTCGAAGCCGGGCAGACGTTCTCGACGGAGCACACCCCGTGCGCGATCACGCTCAAGTCGGACCGCCCCGTCTTCATCGAGGCGCTCAGCGCGTCGGAGCACGAGGGCCACCCCTGCCGCGACGTGTTCGACACCGAGGCCTACGCCGGGGCGCCGGTCCACGTCGGCGGCGCGCTCTACGGCACGCTGAACTTCACGAGCCCCACCCCGAAGGAGCCGCCCTTCGCCGACGGCGGGCGCGAGCTCCTCGCCCTCCTCGCCCGGTGGCTCGGCTCGGCGCTCGAACGCGAGGCCGCCCAGCGCGCACTCCGCGACGAGAAGGAGCGCACGGAGCGCGTGGTCGAGAGCTCGTTCGACGGCATCATCGCGCTCGACCACGACCTCCGCTACACGATCTGGAGCGCCGGCATCGAGCGGATCACGGGCGTGCCACGCGAGGAGGCGCTCGGCCGGGTCTCGTACGAGACGTTCCCGATACTCCGCACGAACGGAGACATTGAGCGGCAGCGGGCGGCGCTCGCGGGGGAGACGGCCCTCTCGCCGCCCATCCCCTACGAGATCCCGTACAACGGGAAGACCGGGTTCTACGAATCCCGCTACACCCCGCTCCGCGACGCCGACGGGGCCGTCGTCGGCGCGCTCGGCATCATCCGCGACGTGACCGAGCAGAAGCGCGCGCGCGAGGAGGTCGAGCAGTCCGAGCAGATGCTCGCCGGCGTGCTCCTCGGCTCGCTCGACGCGATCGTCGCCTTCGAGGCCATCCGAGACGACGAGGGGAACATCGAGGACTTCATCTTCCTCATCGTGAACCCCGCCGCCGCCGCGGTCTACGGCCGCCCGGCCGAGGACCTCCTCGGGCGGCGCCTCCTCGCGGAGTTCCCCGGCACGATCGAGGCCGGCGTCTTCGACGCGTTCGTCCGCGTCGCCGAGACGGGCGGCGCCCACCGCGAGGAGCTCCGCTACGGCTCCGATGGCCTCGACGGGTGGTTCGACTTCACCGTCGTCCAGCTCGGCGACGGCGTGGCGCAGACGTTCCGCGACATCACCGAGCAGAAGGAGGCCGAGGCCGCGCTCCGCGAGAGCGAGGAGCGCTTCCGCGAGCTGTTCGAGGGCTCGCCCGACGCCATCTTCGTCGAGAGCCTCGACGGCGTCGTGCTCGACGTGAACCCCGCCGCCTGCCGCCTCCACAACGCGGGGCGAGACTGGCTCGTCGGGCGCGACCTCAGCGAGCTCGTCCCGCCGGAGTACCGGGAGCAGGCCCGGAAGGACTTCGAGCAGCTCGCCACCGGCGCGCTCGGCCTCCTCGAGAGCCTGAGCTACACGGCCGACGGCCTCGTCGTCCCCGTCGAGGTGCGGACCGACCGGATCACGTATGCGGGCCGGGAGGCCGTGCTCCTCCACGTCCGCGACGTGACCGAGCGCGAGGCCGCCGAGCGCGCCCTCCGCGAGAGCGAGGAGCGCTTCGCGAAGGCGTTCCGCTCGGCCCCCGTCGCCATGACGATCACGACGCTCAGCGAGAACCGCTACCTCGACGTCAACGAGAGCTACTGCGCCCTCACCGGCTACGCCCGCGACGAGCTCCTCGGCCGCACCTCCGTCGAGCTCGGCGTCACGCCGACGACGGGCTCCGGCGTCCCCGGCTTCGAGCAGCTCCGCGCCGGGGAGCGCGTGCGCGAGGTGGAGTTCCCCATCCGCACGAAGTCCGGCACCGAGCGGGTCGTCCTCGTCTCGGCCGAGCTCATCGAGATCGGCGGGCTCACGTGCGTGCTCGGCATCGGCTACGACGTCACCGACCGCCGCCGCCTCGAGCGCGAGGTGATCGAGGCGGCCGAGCAGGAGCGCCGCCGGATCGGGCAGGACCTCCACGACGGGCTCGGGCAGCAGCTCACCGGCGCCGCGTTCCTCAGCGAGGTCCTCGGCCAGCGCCTCGCCGGGGCCGAGCGCCCCGAAGCGAACGACGCCCGCCAGATCACCGCCCTCATCAACGAGGTCCTCGCCGAGACGCGCGACCTCTCCCGCCTCCTCTCCCCCGTCGACGTGTTCGCCGACGGGCTCGTGGACGCGCTCCAGGAGCTCGCGGACCAGACCGCGCGCATCTTCGACGTGGCGTGCACGCTCGAGACGGAGGGCGACGTCCGGGTGGCGGACAACGCCGTCGCGACGCACCTCTACCGCATCGCGCAGGAGGCCGCGAACAACGCCGTCAAGCACGCCGCCCCCTCGGAGATTCGGGTCGAGCTCACCCAGCGCCCCGAGGGCCTCCGCCTCCGCATCGCGGACGACGGCACCGGCATCGCGCAGGACGCCCTCGACCGGCCGTCGGGGCTCGGGCTCCGCACGATCGGCTACCGCGCGAGCCTCATCGGCGGCACGCTCCGCATCGGGCAGACGGCGGAGGGCAGCGAGGTCTCGGTGCTGATCCCGGACGGGAAGCGCCCCGCCGCCGACCCATCCCCGGAGCACCCGTAGGGGCGTAGCGCGCTACGCCCTGCGGCGGTGGCACCGCGACGGTGGTCCCGCGACCCCGCCCGCGACGATCTCGACCGCTGCGCTAGTTCCGCGGCACGACGCGGCCGTCGGGGAGGATCCGCTCGTTCGGGCCGGGCGGCTCGCCGGGGAAGTTCGAGATCGAGACGTCGGGGTCGCGGTCCTCGGGCACGTAGTGCGTGTGGTCCCCGTGCGAGATCCCGACGTAGCCCTTGTCGCCGAACGGGTCGATGGCGTTGAGCAGGGCGAAGATCAGGAAGAAGGCGGCGATCCCGAGGAGGATCCACCGGCGGCGCTTCGCAGGCGTTGCGGTGGCGGGCGGCGTAGGCTGTGCGGTCATGGCGGGGGTAGATTTAGCGCTCCACGTCCCCCCAATGTAGCACCGCCTCCCCGCCTGCCGATGCATCGTCCCTCGATTTCGTCGTTCGTCCTCGCCGTCCTCCTCGCCGCCGCGCCCGCCCTCGGCCAGCCCACCCCGGCCGACCCGATCAGCCCGGCCGGCTACCGCCCCGGCGTCGACGTGGAGCACTACGCCTTCGCCCTCGCGCTCTCGGACGCCACCGACGAGATCGAAGGCGAGGCCACGATCGACGTGCGCTTCACCGCCGCCGACGTGCCCGCGCTCGTGCTCGACCTCGTCGGCCCCACGGGCGCGGGCACCGGGATGACCGTCCGCGCCGTCGCCGAGAACGGCGCCCCGGTCGCGTTCGAGCAGACGGACGGCCAGCTCCGCATCCCCCTCGCCGCCCCGCCCGCGCCGAACGAGCGGCGGACGTACACGGTCGCGTACGCGGGCGTGCCCGCCGACGGGCTCATCATCTCCACCAACCGCCACGGAGACCGCACGTTCTTCGGCGACAACTGGCCCAACCGCGCGCGCCACTGGCTGCCGTCGGTGGACCACCCCTCGGACAAAGCCACCGTCGAGTGGGCGGTGACGGCGCCGGACCGCTACCAGGTCGTCGGGAGCGGGCGGCGGGCGGAGGAGACGGACCTCCCCGGCGGCCTCCGCCTCACGCGCTGGCGCTCGACGGCCCCGCTCGCGACGAAGGTCGCGGTGATCGGCGCGGCGCAGTTCGCCGTGGACTACCCCGGCGCCGTGGACGGCGTCCCGCTCGAATCGTGGGTCTATCCCCAAGATCGCGAGGCCGGGTTCTACGACTACGAGCGGGCGGAGCGCGTCCTCGAGACGTTCCGCCTGCTCCTCGGCCCCTACCCCTTCGCCAAACTCGCGAACGTGCAGTCCACGACGCGCTACGGCGGGATGGAGAACGCGAGCAACATCTTCTACGCCGAGGGCTCGGTCACGGGCACGCGCGCGGCCGAGAGCCTGATCGCGCACGAGGTCGCGCACCAGTGGTTCGGCAACGCCGTCACCGAGCGCGACTGGCCGCACCTCTGGCTGAGCGAGGGCTTCGCGACCTACCTCACCCACGTCTACAACGAGTACACGTATGGCCGCGACGCGATGGAGGCCCGCCTCGCGCGCGACCGCGCCGCCGTCGTCGCCTTCGCCGGGGCCCACCCCGACCGCCCGCTCGTGGACACGGCCTACGCCGCCCCGACCGACCTCCTCAACGCGAACTCGTATCAGAAGGGCGGCTGGGTGCTCCACATGCTCCGCCAGCGCGTCGGCGACGAGGACTTTTTCGAGGGGCTGCGGACGTACTACGACAGCTACCGTGGCAGCAACGCGGACACGCGCGACTTCCGCCGGATGATGGAATACGTGTCGGGCGAACCGCTCCGCGACTTCTTCGCGCAGTGGACCGACCGCCCCGGCGTGCCCCGCGTCGACGCGTCGTGGCGCTACGGCGACGATGCGCTCACGCTCACGATCCGGCAGCGCGGCGAGCCGTGGGCGTTCCCGCTCGACGTCGGGATCGTGACGGCCAAGGGCGTGCGCGTCGAGACGGTTGCCGTCGACGAGCGCACCGAGGTGGTGTCGATCCCGCTCGACGCCGCCCCGCTCGACGTCGTCCTCGACCCGAGCGTGAACCTCCTCGCCGACCTCGACATCGCGGCGGAGTGACGCTTTTTGCCCCGTCTCGTGCCGAAGGTGGCCCCCCGGATCGCCACGGACCCGTGGAACCGCTTCAGCCGGCGCTCGTCGCAGCGGTATCACGAAAATCCCAACCCGCATGTTCGATCGCATCGTTTCAGACCCCGCTGTGCTGGCCGGAAAACCACACGTCCGCGACACCCGGATCAGCGTCGAGATGATCCTGGAATGGCTCGCCTCCGGGGGGACGACGGCGCAGATCGTCCAGACGTACCCCCACCTCACGTCGTCCGACGTGGAGCAGGCGGTACGCTATGCGGCGCGCTTCCTTGAGAACGAGGTCGTCGTCACGGCGGAGGTCGGCGCTTGACGTGGCCGAGCGCTCGCCTGCTCACCGATGAGAACGTGCACCCCGACGTCGTGTCCTTCCCGGAGCAGCGGGCTTTCGACGTCCTCGACGTGAAGCGAAGCGGTCTCGTCGGCAGCAGCGACCGCGATCTGCTTCGGCGAGCGTACTCCGACCAACGCGTCGTCGTCACGCACGACCCAGACTTCGGCAAGCTCGTGATCGCTGCGGACGAGCCGTTCTACGGCATCGTCTACCTCCGACCCGGCCACCTCGACCCCGGCTTTACCATCGCCACGCTCCGCAGCGTGCTCGACGCTGACCTGTCGCCCGAGCCACCCTTCATCCTCGTCGCGGAACGGCAGTAGAAGCACGTGCGGATTCGCCTGCGGCACCTCGGCTGAATCCGTGGCGGCAGGCCGCAAAAAGGCCCGGCCCCGCCGGCGCTTCGTGCGCTGCGGGGCCGGGCTCGCCGTTCGGTCGGAGTCGCCGGAGCGGCGGGCCGGGTTAGACGATCAGCGGCGCGATGACGAGCGCCACCACGGCGATGAGCTTGACGAGGATGTTCAGGCTCGGCCCCGACGTGTCCTTCAGCGGGTCGCCGACGGTGTCGCCCACGACGGCCGCCTTGTGCACCTCGGTGCCCTTCCCGTACTCGACGCCGTCGATCGTGATGCCGCCCTCGATCCGCTTCTTGGCGTTGTCCCACGCGCCGCCCGCGTTCGACTGGAAGATCGCAGGGCACGCCCGAAGGGATGAGGCCCCGCCGGCGGTACGTGCCGACGGGGCCTCACGGTGCAGGCCGGGCCTC
>CAYTJT010000079.1:0-11691 GCA_964438105.1 uncultured Rhodothermales bacterium
TACACTACCACGTCCGACCGCCTCAGTGCGTTCCGCCGCTGAGCGGCCATTTGTTATGTGCCTAGGGAAACCACTCCGTTATGTGCCTAGGGAAAAACATAAACCCGTTTTTGGGATACCGCTCGACGCGCCGCCTGCCAATCGTTATGTGGCTCGGATTCTGCATCGCAGGGGGCCATGTAACATGCTGTACCACCTGACGGCTCACTGAGCGGCCCGAAGGTAAACAGCAAAGGTCTTTGGTGTCATTAAAGAATAAACGACAATGACGACATTCATCATTATCACAGCAATAGTCATCGCGATTATCGTAATACTAAGTATGGTAAAGACGAAGCCAAAGGAGAAGCCGAAATCCGTAATGGACAAACTCAACGAGAATCCAGAGTTCAGAGAAATGAAAGGGCTATTTGAGGCAATGCAAAAACTTAATGAGGAAGGAACTGACCAAAATGTAATGCCTGATGGTTATGGAGAGTTTGGGCATGATGTAAGCAACCCAATTCCTGTTAATACAGTGATGGGAAGTATTGCATATTTAGGCCGACTTAGGACTATGGACGGAATTAAGGTTCAATATGAACGATCGGGTTCAACGTCAGCAGACAACATAGACCAGATAATTGATGAATATGAGATTTCCGCTAATGGAGAGAAAGTTGCCAACCTGTTCTTTTGTCCATATAACAAGAAGAATTCAGACCGACCACCTAAGAATTTTAAACTGTCTCCACTTCCATGAAACTGACCCAGAATCATGTCAGGAAACTGGCAGAGATAATTGCAGTATTTCTGGTTAATATCATTATCTTTCTAACGGGCAAAATATTCTTAGACATTACCATTTTTCAGTGCTTTTTATTTTCACTTATCAACTCAATTTGGATGCCCTTTCTCCTGCTTCCTTTGCTAGCAAAATATTCAATCAAGCAATCTAAAAAACGGCAGTCCTACCAATTAGAGCCCTTAAGAGAATACATAGAAAGTTTTCGACAACGTCAACAAGAGATTGAGGAAGAAATAATACTTGAAAAGAAGCAAATCGCAGAGCTTTTGAAAAGTCACAAATTCGATTGGAAGTTATTTCGAAAAATCCTTTTACGCAATGGTATAAAAAAGTTATATCATTTCACGGACGAAGAGAACATTGACTCCATCATTTCAAACGGAGGACTTTTTTCTTGGGACTATTGCTTAAAACATAACATTGAAATACGTAGACCAGGGGGTGGGCAACTTTCCAGGCAATTGGATAAACGCGCTGGACTTGAGAACTACGTTCGACTGAGTTTTACACCCGACCATCCAATGATGTATTCTGCAATGCAAGATGGACGAATTACAAATCCTATAATTTTGGAAATTAACAATGAAGTAATATATCTAAAGGACACTCTATTCTCAGACAAAAATGCGGCACGAAAGGATGCAAATATTGGTAAAACAGCTTCTGATTTCAAGAAAATTCGCTTTGACATATTGAAATCTTATAACTACTTAGCTGCATCGGATGAGGAAAAGCCCTACTTTCAGGCGGAGGTGCTTGTAAAAGGAAAAATAGAATTAGGACAGATTAAAAACGTTCATAAAATTAAAACAACTCCAAGAATATCTGTAAGTGGTATCAACGGCACATAACCCGCCGCTGTTATTAGCGGGAAGTCAAGACCCCAACGGAGATTTCAGTTCGATAGGCGCGATCGGGTGAGGTTCGTGAGCGCGGGGTTCGCTTTGGGCACAGGTCGCCTGTCCCAGCGCCGAGCGGCACCGGGGAGGTCACGGCGACCCACTTCCGCACGCGAGCGCCAAGCTGTCTGGGATCGGACGTCTCCGCAGGGGTATGACCGTCACGGTCATAACCAGGGAGCGACGGGACCTACTCTATGGGCTCTGCTGAACGGGCTGCCGCAGAGGGACGAGCTGAGCCCGCGGGTGCGCTCTGGAGGCGCGTGGGCTCGCTGTATGGTGCAATGCGAAGCTCTCGGCGGAGCGAGGCTCCGTCCCGAAGGGCCCCGAGGCTTTACGCGTGGTTGTCGGTCCTCTCGGCGGCAGGGCGGGCGGGGCCTCCGTTGGCGGGGCCCCATGCTGGTGGGTAATTGTAAATGGGGGTGCGACCTGGCTATGCGGCGAGGCTACGCCGCCACGGCGTACTGGCTCTGGCACTGGTGGACGCGTGCCGGGTCGAACGGGACCCCGGCCTTGCTACTGCGGTGGACGCCGTAGATCATCACGAGCAGCTTGCGCATCGCCGCCACCCGCGCCTTCTGCTCCGGCATCCGCTTCCGCCGCTCGGCGTAGCGCTCGCCGAGCAGCCGGTCGCCCCGGAGCACGGGGAAGACGGTCTGGCCGAGCACCTTCCTCAGCAGCGGCCGCCCCTTCTTCGAGAGCCGCGTCTGCCCCTTGTAGGTTCCACTCTCGCGCTCGCGGAGGTTCATCCCGGCGTAGCGGAGGAGTTGCCGCTTCGTGGCGAAGTCCGAGAGCGGGCCCGTCTGTCCCACGACGCGGGCGAGGTTGAAGAGCGTGATCCCCGGCACGGCCTCATCGATGGCGGGCAGTTCCCCCTCGGCTTTGAGGCGCTCACCCAGCGCCTCGATCTGGGCCTTCATGCGCTCGACCTCTCTCTCGTGCACCTCCAGCTCGAAGAGCAGTGCCGAGAGCCGGTCGCTCAGCACGGTGGCCACCGGTGCGGGCGGGGCCGAGCGGACGGAGAGCGCGGCGGCCCCCATCAGCGCGTCGAGCGTGGCGCCCTTCACGCCGCGGACCCGGCTCCGCACCATGCGGGCGACGCGGGCGCGGCCGAGCGAGACCAGGCGGTGAGGGTCGAGGAGCCCCGCAGCGAGGAGGGCCCGTCCGGTGCGGCCGAAGATGAAGGCGGCCGGGCGGCCGTAGTCGGGAAAGAGATCGCGGAGCGTCGCGATGAGCCGCGTCCTCAGCGCGCTCGTCGTGCGGACCTCGTCGTCGTGGAAGGCAGTGAGATACCGCAGGAGCACGTAGGGCTCGGGCAACCCGCGGTGGCGGTGCGTCTTGCCCAGGGTGCCGGCGAAGTGAATCACGCGGGCGTCCTTCCGGTCGGTCTTCCCCGTGTCGAGCGACTCGACCTTCTTGAGTCCGTGGACGCGCTCGGGGCTCACGAGCGCCGTCTGGAGCCCCATCCGGCGGGCGACGTTGAGGAAGAGACGCTCGTAGCCGCCGGAAGACTCGCAGAGCACGCAGACGGCGGAGTAGCCGTGCTCTGCGGCGACGGCCCGCACTCGGTCGAGCACGTGCTCGACGGCGTCGGTGCGATTGGGAACGACGTCTTCGAGGGTAACGTCGCGGCCCTCGCTCTCGAACCGGCTGAAGAGGTGGAGCGTATCCTTCGAGACGTCGGCGGCGAGGAGCAGCGTGGTGCGGGGGTTGTGGATGGGAGCGGAGGAACGGATCTTCATGGCGGGCCTCGCGGCGGTAGGTTGGAGGGAGCTAGACACCCCTGAAGATCTGCCGTCCGGGGTCCACCTCTTCCCCTCTAATGGTAGGGTGCACGCCGATCGCTATGACGATGTCAAGGGCTCGGGCGACTCTTTCGTAGTCACGCCGACGGCCGCGTGCTGACGTGGTCCGGTGCGTAGGGCACCCCGTCGCGCAGCACCGCTGCCATCACCCGCACGAGCTTGTTGCCGACGTTGTTCAGTACGAGCCGACCGCTCTTCCCCTCCGCCTTCTTCCGCTGGAAGTACGCCCGGTACGCCGAACCCTCGATCGACACCAGTCGCATCGACGCGAGGTAGAGCAGCTTCCGCATCGTGCTCGGGCCGTAGCCCCGGCTCCGCGCTCGCCGCCGGACGCTCGTCCCGCTCTCGTGCTCGTGCGGGCAGATCCCGAGCCATGCCGAGAGCTGCTTCGGCGCGAGCGGGCGCGTGAACCCGCCCGTCGCCACGCAGAGGTGCGACCGGGCTCCTCCTCGACGAGGAGGAGGCCCACGCCGGGGATGCTCACGAGGAGCGCCACGGCCGGGCCGATCGTCGGGTGTTCGGAGACGAGCCGGCGCACCTCGCGGTCGATCTCCTTGACGCGCTCGGCGAGGTAGGCCACGGCGTCCTCGGCGATGCGCAGCGCGAGCGGCGTCGGCACCGCTTTGCGTCGGAGCACATGGAGGGCGTTCTGCTTCGCCCCCTTCTCGCGCACGAGTTGCTCCCGCATCGTGAGGAGCGTCTGCACCTGCTCGACGACGGCCTCGGCCGGTGTCCACGGGCGGAGCTCGTCGAGGAAGCGGGCGGCGTAGTCGGCAATCCGGCGGGCGTCGAGCGCGTCGGTCTTCGCCCCCGCGATCGGCATGGCCCGCTGGACCTTCGACGCGTCCTCCACGACGACGTGGTAGCCGCGGCCGTGAAGCCAGTAGCAGAGTGCTTCACCGTAGACACCGGTCGCTTCCAGGCATACGAGCGTGTCGTCCGTGCCCGCGCCGAGACCTCGCAGGGCCTCATCGAACGCCGCGAAGCCTTCGGGGTCGTTGGTGACGGTGAGGGCCGCGAGGGCCGGCCGGCCGGGGCCGGTCGTAACGGCGATGGCGAGCGTCTCGGAGGCGACGTCGATACCGATGTAGAAGCGCACCGACGATGGTGTGAAGGGGGCGTCCATGGGAGCGAGGTTAAGAGCCGTGGGGAGAGCCCACGCCGAGGGGGACCGCGTCCATTACGGCGCCTGGGAGGCTCGTGGCCTCGTAGCGCGCATCGCTATCTGGTCTTGCTCGGTCCGGTGCCGGGCCTGGATCGGCCTGAGGGCTCACTCCAGAGGAGGGCTCCAACCCAAACGCGTAGGCTTGATCGGCACCGGGGCTCGGGGTACACTCCAAGTCTAATGGACCCAAAGCGCCAGCGTTCTCGGATCGTCCAAACGTCAACGTATCCTTCGCTTCGTCCCACCCATCAGCCCTCAGCTTTGGGCGGCTGAGCGGTCCACTGTTAGCTGCCCTATCTCCCTTCGCATGGATAGTCCTTGGACCGTTCTCACTACGAGGTACGGTGACGATGTCGAGACGCCCTCAGTAGAGGACCTCGATGCTGCCCTCGACGAGGTGTACGAGGAGGCGAATGATGAGGAGCACCCGAACGCGTGGCTTCGTTACGGGCGCGCCGGCGGTCCCCTCTACGTGCTCGACGTGTACGCGGGTGGCCGCGTGGTGCTGAGTCAATGGGCCGACGCCGATTGCGAGCGCGCCCTCGCCCCGGACTCGCACATGGAGAGCGTCCCGCGAGACGAGGCGGCCGAATTGTGGCGGCGCCTCACGGAAGGCGATGTGGAGTGGGTGCGGAGTCAGGCGTGGCGGCCGGGCAGTTAACCCGGCGTTCCACGCCGACGCCGGGCTTCACCGCCTTGCCCGCCTCACCGGCAACGTCTACTTTGCCTTCGTTCGTGCTCGCGCTGCCCGGCGCGGTTGAACGCCAACACTGTTAGATGCTCTCTTAAAAGTCAAGCCACCGCGGCTGCTTTCTCCGGCCCCCGGTAGAACTTCTCCCCCTCGAAGTCCTGACCGTGCTTCAGCATCCCGTAGATCGCGTGGAGCAGCTTCCGCATCACGGCGGTCAGGGCCACCTTCGGCGGTTTACCTCGCCCGATGAGCTCCTCGTAGTACGCCTTCACCTGCGGTTCGTAGCGCACCGCCACGAGCGCCGGCATGTAGAGCGCTCGCCGGATGCGGGCGTTGCCCACCTTCGAGATCCGCGCCCGCTTCTCCACCGACGTGCCGGACCGGTGCTGCTTCGGATCGAGCCCGGCGAAGGCCACCCACTCGCGCACGGTCATGTCGCTCGGCATCATCCCCAGCTCGCCGAGTAAGAGCACGGCGCTCTTCGCTCCCACGCCTCGGATCGAGACGAGGTGGTCGAAGGCTTCGCGCAGCGCGTCCGAGTCGTCGAGCAGGGCCAGGGCATGCTGCTCGAGCCGCTCGATGCGCCGCGTCAGGTGGCGGATGTTGACCTCGATGTCGCCCGTGACCACCGGCGAGGCCGTGCGGCTGGCCCGCTCCGACTGCAAGCGGTTCTTCTCGCGGGCCCGCTCCACGGTGAGCGCCTGGATGCGCCTCGTGATCGCGCGCAGCTCGACGAAGACGGCCTCGGGGGGCTCGTAGGCCTCGAACGGCATCCGCTGCGCGTAGCTGGCGAGCAGATCCGCGTCGATCTCATCGGTCTTCGAGCGGCGCATCATGGAGTCGCCGAACTGCTTGGCCGCGCGCGGATTGACGACCATCAGCGCGAGCGTCTCCACCTCGCAGAGGGCTGCGCTCACGTCGATGCTGTAGCGCCCGCTGGCTTCGAGCGCCACGCGAGCCGGCTCCCTCCCGATCCACCGGGCGAGCGCGCGGTGCCCTTTCGCAGTATTGGGGAAGCGGTGTTTGCGTGTCTGCTCTTTCGGCCCGCTCTGGACGCGAGCGAAAACGTCGAGGTGCTCTTTACCTACATCGATGCCGACGTAGGTGAGACCGACGTAGGTGCCGGCGGGGTCGGTAGTGCTTGCGTGATGCTGCATGAGGGCGGGGGCTGTCGTATGCTTGGTGGTATGGACGATCCGGTTCTCCGCCTCTGGTCCTCGGCTCATATTGCGGGATGCAGGCTCGAGAGTGTTGACGCCTCGCGAGTGTCGTGACTCAGGGCCTCGGATGCTCCTCAGCGTGGGAAGAGGGCCAGGGCGGGGGGCTGATCTAACAGACAGGCTCCGGTCTAACAGACAGGCTCCGGCCGGTGCGCTGGACGCGCCGGTGGGCCTCATGCGGCCTCAGCCTCCCCAGACCCTGGCAACTTAGGAAGGGCGGGAATCCCTTCCGTTCTGTAGATACAATACGTTCCGCACGTTGAGCCAACCCGAAGTGGGGTTGAACGTAGTTTCGGGACATGCGCGTCTACCTCGACCTCTGCGCGATCCAGCGCCCGCTTGACGACCAGACCCAACTCCGCATCCGAGCCGAAGCGGAGGCCGTTCTCAGCGTGCTCGCGCTGTGTGAGGCTGAGTCGCTTGACCTCGTCACTTCCGGCGCCCACGTGGTCGAGAACGCGAAGTGCCCCCACCCGGACCGGCGTGCCCACGTCGCCGACGTGCTCTCGCTCTCGGGCCTCTACGTTGAAGCGGGCCCCGGCGTCCTCCGCCGTGCCGAGCGGCTCGAAGCGTCCGGCATCAAACGGCTCGACGCGATCCACCTCGCCTCGGCCATCGAAGCAGGAGCCGATTTCTTCTGCACGACCGACGACCAACTCCTCCGACGGGGCCGCTCAGCGAACACTAACCCGACCTCGGTGGTATCACCGCTCGAACTCGTCCTCCATCTAAGCGAAGCTGACCGATGACCGTCCAAGCCCGTCCTCTCTACGAGATCAGCCGTGTCGGGCACGCCGCCCTCGTGCGCGAGCTAGGCGTAGTGGACGCCCTCCGCTTCCTAAACCAGTACACCTCCGGGAGCGGGGACTACACGACCGAGCGGAGCGCTTGGCTCGGCGACGGGCCGCTAGAGGATCTTTTCAAGGAGGTCCAGGAGGCCGACCGGAAGCGGAACGTATAACCCAGCGTTCCAGCCGACACCGGGCTTAACGACTTTGCTCGCCTCGTCGCTGGCGCCTATTTTGCCTCCGTTCAGGTTCTGTCGCCCGGTGCGGCTGAACGCTAAAATGTTAGCGCGCCACTGCGCCGGTGGTGGATCGGAACAGCAACGGGGGCGTTTGAGACCTACACCAGCCAGCAGCTCGATGGAACGCCACGAGGTTTACCACTCCGATCCCGAGATCATGAGCGGGACGCCTGTGTTCGTCGGCACCCGCGTCCCCGTCCACACTCTCATCGACCACCTCGCCTCTGGCGTCTCGCTCGACGAGTTCCTCGACGACTTCCCGACGGTCAAACGCGAGCAAGCCGTCGCCTTCCTCACTCTCTCGGAGGAGGCGCTCGTCGGAGCCGATGCCTGAGCCGGTTCGCGTCCTCTTGGACGAGAGCATCCCGGAGAAGCTGCGCCGGGAGTTCTCAGCCTCACTCGCGGTGGAGACGGTTCGGTACCGAGGGTGGACCGGGGTGAAGAACGGCAAGCTCCTCCGAGTTGCGGAAGCGGACTTCGACGTCCTCGTCACGGTGGACAAGGGGCTCCGGCATCAGCAGAGTGTCGGAGCGCGTGACATCGCCGTGGTTATCCTCGACGCAGGAGGGACGACGTTCGCCGACCTCCTGCCGATGGTACCCGCTGTCGAGTCTGCGATTCGAGAGGCTGAGCCGGGTGCCGTGGTCGTCGTGGCGCGCTAACCCGCCGCAGCACGCCGACGCCGGGCTCCACCGCCTTGCTCGCCTGCTCATCAGCGTCTACTTTGCAATCCTCAACGGTCGCGCTGCGGTGCGCGGCTGAACGCCAACACTGTTACGTGCCCGCCAGCGTCCGCTTGAGCTGCTGGATCGTCTCGACGGGCGTCGGGTCTACGCCGACGAGGAGCGCGAGGTAATACGACACGAAATCGCCGAGTTGGATCGCCGAGAGCATCCGCGCCAGCTTGCCCTCGCCGCGCGCCGCGACCTCGGTCCATCCCGCCGCTTCATCCGCGAGCAGCCCCCGCGTCGCGTCGATCCGCTTCTTGATCTGCGGGTGGTCGCCCGCGTCGCGGAGCACGACGACGTGCAACTGCCGGCGCTTGGCCTCGGGCGTCCCCTCCCACCCCATGATCTCGTTGTGGTTCAGCTCGGCGAACACGTTCCCGAACGCGAGCTGCTTGGCGTTCTCCTGCATCTGATTCGCCCAGCGCACGCCGACGGCCTGCATCAGCCCGGGCCCCGTGTACACGACCGGCATCGTCCCGCGGAGCGCGCGGGCGAGGTCGAGGGCCTCGTTCGAGGCGGTGTCGGCGAGCGTGTCGGCGCCGGCCTGAACGAGGGCGAGGGCCTCGCTGTACTCCGAATCCGAGACGTCGCACAGGCCGAGCTTGGTCGCCATGCGCAGGAGCGCGCCGAGGGAGTAGCCGAGCGCGGCGCGGGGCTGCAGCCCGCCGGGGATCACGACGTGCGGGAGGTCGCCTCGTTCGGCGTGCTCTAGCAACGCGCCTCCGGAGGTGACGGCGTAGACCGCGGCGCCGCGCAACGACGCCTCTCGGAACGCCGCGAGCGTCTCCTCCGTCCCGCCCGAGTAGCTCGACGCGATGACGAGCGCCCCCTCGCCCACCGACGCCGGGAGCGTGTAGTCCCGAACGACGGACACCGGCACGCGCGCGACGTCTCGGCAGTACGTCCGCACGAGGTCGGCGCCGATGGCGGAGCCGCCCATCCCGACGAACACGACCTCGGAGAGCTCGGACGCGCGGTGCCGCACCCGGAGGTCGGCCGCCCGTGTCCACCCCTCACGGACGTGGTCCGGGAACGCCCGGATGGCGTCGAACATGCGCTCGGGGTCGAGCGAGGCGATGAGGTCCTGCATCTGGAGCGTGTCCGTAGGCATGAGAGCGTGTTGAGATGGTGGGGGCTGTGGGCCGTATCGGTGCGGGGGACGCCCCGCTTGAGCGATCCCGCACGGGGGAATCAGGCCTCGCCGTCGAAGAAGGACGCGAGTTCGGGGACGTGCACCCGCAGCCACGTGTTGAGCAGGGTGACGACGGACTTCGCGTCGGGCTGATCGAGGGCGTGTTGGGCGAGGCGCACCATCTTCTCCTTCGTGCACGAGCGCACGGCCCGCTTGACGTCGAGCAGGAACGACGGCGACACGCTCAATTCGGAGAGCCCGAGCCCGATGAGGAGGGGCGCGACGCGGGGGTTGCTCGCCATCTCGCCGCAGAGGCTGACCGACACGCCGTGGCGCGCGCCCACGGTCGCGGTCCGCTCGATGAGCCGGAGCACGGCCGGGTGCAGGTCGTGGTAGCGGTCCGCGACGAGGTCGTTGCCGCGGTCGACGGCGAGGGTGAACTGCGTGAGGTCGTTCGAGCCGATCGAGAAGAAGTCGGCCTCGGGCGCGAAGCGGTCGAGCGTGAGCGCCACCGACGGCACCTCGACCATGATGCCGACGTCGACGTCGGGGTCGTGCTCGACCCCGTCGCGTTCGAGCGAGTCGACGGCCTCCTCGTAGAAGCCGTAGAACCGCCGGACCTCGTCGAGCGCGGACACCATCGGGAGGAGGATGCGGGCGGGCCCCTCGGCGCCGGCGCGGAGGATCGCGCGGAGCTGCGGCTGGAGGAGGTGCGGCTTGTCGAGGAGGATGCGGATGCCGCGCCACCCGAGGAAGGGGTTGTGCTCGCGGTGCGCCATCGGCAGGAGCTTGTCGCCGCCGAGGTCGATGAGGCGGAAGGTGGTCGGGTGCGGGCGCGTGGCGCGGATCGCGTGGCGGTAGACCCCGTACTGCTCGTCCTCGTCGATGGGACGCCCCTTCGCCAGGAGCAGCATCTCGGTGCGGAACAGCCCGATGCCCTCGGCCCCGAACTTGTTCAGCAGGTCCAGTTCCTCTTCGAGCTCCACGTTCGCGCGGAGCGCGACGCGGTGGCCGTCCTTCGTCTCGGACGGGAGCGGCACGAGCTCCTGCCGGGCCTCGAGCCCGCGTTGGTAGCGCGCGTCGCGCTCGCGGTAGGCCGCGACCGTCGCCTCCGTCGGGTTGATGGTGACGCGGCCGGAGAACCCGTCGAGGATCACGGTGTCACCGTCCTGCACCTCGTCGGAGAAGCCGTGGAGGCTGACGACGGCCGGCACGCCGAGCGCGCGCGCCATGATCGACACGTGCGAGGTGGGGCCGCCGAAGTCGAGCGCGCACCCGCGGATGTTGCGGCGGCTGAAGAGCAGGAGGTCGGCCGCCGTGAGGTTCTCGGCGACGACGATCCGCTCGGTCTCGATCTTCGCGAAGGCCTTCGACTGCTGGAGGTTGCGGAGGAGGCGGTTCTGGACGTCGACGAGGTCGTTGGCGCGCTCGCGGAGGTACTCGTTCGTGCTGCCCTCCATCCGCTGCCGGATGCGGTCGAGCACGGTCTGGGCGGCGAGGTCGGCCCCGTACTGCTCGTCGCGGACGAGCGCGGCCACGTCGTCGTGGAGGGCCCGGTCGCGGAGGATGAGCGTCTGCGCCTGGAAGATGTCCGCGCTCGACTCGCCGAGCTTCTCGCGCGCGAACGTCGCGATCTTGTTCAGCTCGCGCTCGGCGCGCTGCAGGGCCCGCTCGAAGCGGGCGATCTCCTCCTCTGCGCTCCCGCTCCGCTCCTCCCGCCGCTGGGCGCGGAACGACGTGCCGGCGAACGTCAGCGCCGGGCCGATCGCGATGCCGGGCGCCACCCCGACGCCTTCGAAGACGCGCTCCCCCCCCTCCCGGCTCGAGCCGGAATCCGCCGCCCGCTCGGCCGGGCTGCGGGACTCGTCCGCACGGACGGGCCGGTCGGGGGTGGAATCGGTGGGGTCGAGGGGCAAGAGAGGGGGAGTCGAAGGGAGGGGGGCGTAAGTCGGATGGAGTGGAGGGGATGGAGTGGCGGGGTCAGATCGGCTCGCCGAACCCCCTGTTGAACAGCTCGGTCATCGCCTCGGCGGCGGCGTCCTCATCGTCCCCGTCGAACAGCAGCGTGAGGACGGCCCCCTGCTCGGCCGCGAGCGTCATCACGCCGATGATGCTCTTGCCGTTGATCTCGTAGCCGTCGGTGCGAATGTAGAACTCGGAGTCGAACTTCGAGGCGGTCCGCACGACCATCGAGGCCGGGCGGGTGTGGATGCCCGCTTTGTTGCGGACGGTGACGT
>CAYTJT010000080.1:0-11683 GCA_964438105.1 uncultured Rhodothermales bacterium
GAACGCGCCCTTCTCGTGCCCGAACAGCTCGCTGTCGATCAGCTCGCTCGGGATCGCAGCGCAGTTGACCTCGACGAGCGGCCCGTCGGCGCGGTGGGAGCGGTGGTGGACCCAGCGGGCGACGAGCTCTTTGCCGGTGCCGGGCTCGCCGGTGACGAGCACGCGGGCCTCGGTCGGCGCGACGCGCTCGATCGTGGTCTTGATGCGCCCGATGGCCGCGCTCTCGCCCACGATCGGCGTGAGGTCCGACTGCTCGGCATCGACGATCGTCTGCCGCATCCGCCGGTTCTCGGTCTGGAGCGAGCCCCGTTCGAGCGCCCCACGGACGGAGACGAGCAGGCGGTTGAGGTCCGGCGGCTTCTCGATGAAGTCCGTCGCGCCCAGCTTCGTCGCCTCCACGGCCGTCTCGACGGTGCCGTGGCCCGAGATCATGATGACGGGGATGCCGACCTCCTCGTCGCCGAGCGCTCCGAGCACGTCGAGCCCGTCGCGCTTCGGCATCTTGATGTCGAGGAGGACGAGGTCGTGCCGGCCGCTCTTCGCCTGCTCGTAGGCGTCGTCCCCGTCGACGGCCTCTTCGATCTCGTAGCCTTCGTACTCGAGGATGTCGCGGAGGGTGCGACGGATGCTCGGTTCGTCGTCGGCGATGAGGATCGTGGGCATGGGCGGAGCGTCGGGAGGAAACGGAACCGGGACGAGTCGGGGTACGAACGGCGCGCCCGGAGGTTCACGCCGGCGGGGTTCGCCCCGGCTCGCGGGCGCGCCCCGCTCTTTGGTGCGACGGACTGATTCGCTGCGGGTCGAGGTGCCGGGGCTACCGTCGCAGGGCGCAGCACGCCGCGCCCCTATCGGTCTTGGGGGCGCGGCGGTAGCACTCTATTCGAGGAGACATTTGAGGAGGTGCTTCCTGCCATCGACCCGTCGGTTGCTCTACCCTCTCACTCGCCAGCGGCGCTCATCGCGTCGAGGCGGGCCGTGTAGACCGAAACGTTCGCGGCCTCGGGCGCGTCCGGGTACTCGTCCTCGACCTCTTCATAAGCGGCGCGAGCCGCGTCGAAATCCCCGATAGCCTCGAAGTTGCGGGCGGCGTCGAGGTAGTAGGTCGGGGCGGTGGCGGCGCTCTCGTACGTGCGGGCGGCGTCGAGGTAGAGGCGCCCGGCCTCGGCGTGCTCGCCCTGCTGCTCGGCGACGGCGGCCCGGCCGGCGACCGCGCTCGCGCCGAGGATGTCGTCGTCGCCGTCGTAGGCGTCGAAGTACTCGCCTGCTTCTTCGTAGCGGCCGAGTTGGAAGAGCGCGCTCGCGGCGTAGAACTGGGCGAGGTTGCCCGCGTCCGCGGCGCCATACTCCTCGGCGACCTCGATCAGGCCCGGCACGTCGGCGGTGCCGTCGAGCGCCTCTTGGTACTGGCCGCTCTCGTAGAGCGGGAGGACGGCCCCGAGGGCGTCGTCGGCGAGGTCGGACTGGTTGCTGAGGTAGAAGACGTAGCCGATCACCCCGAAGAAGATCACCACGATCCCGACGCCGGCCGCGATGAGCGCGCCCTTGTAGTCCTCCGCGAGGGTCATCGTCCGCGCGTAGGCGGTGACGACTTTGTCCTCCCGGAGCTCCTGGCGCCGGCTGACCTGCTTGGGGGGCTTGAGCATCGAAGACATAGGGCGAGGGCTTTCTTTGGGCGCCGCCGCGCTGGGTCAAGCGCGGCGGCGGGCGCCGACGGGCGGCGCGTGCAATGTGGTTGGATAGGTTAGACGTCCCTGCTGGAGCGCGGCGCAGAAGATAGCCCGCCGACCTAGCGGCCGCAATGTCCGACCGCCCGGCGCCCCCCCTTCGGGACTATATTTGAGCCCTTTTTGCTCCGTTTTCACTGCGCTGCCCTAGTCGCGGTGATACGTTGAGTTACGACGCATCGGACGAGGCGCTCCCACCCTCTCCGGTCCGCCGCTCCTCTACCCCCTCTTACCCCCTCTCATCAAGCCCCCCGCTTCCTATGCCGATCAAGATTGGGATCAACGGATTTGGCCGGATTGGCCGCCTCGTCTTCCGAGCCATCCTCGAGCGCCGCAGCGCCGGCCAGAACGAGTACGACATCGTCGCCGTGAACGACCTCACCGACGCCGAGACGCTGGCCCACCTCTTCAAATACGACTCCGTCCACGGCGTCTACCCCGGCGAGGTGCGCGTCGACGGCGGGGACCTCGTCATCGACGGCGACTGCTTCAAGGTGTTCGCCGAGCGCGACCCCGCCTCGCTCCCGTGGGGCGACCTCGGCGCCGAAGTCGTCGTCGAGTCGACGGGCGTGTTCCGCACGCGCGACGAAGCGGCGCTCCACCTCAAGGGCGGCGCGAAGAAGGTCGTCATCTCGGCCCCGGCGAAGGGCAAGGTCGACGCCACCGTCGTGATCGGGGTGAACGACGACATCCTCACCGGCGACGAGGAGATCGTCTCGAACGCGAGCTGCACCACCAACTGCCTCGCGCCGATGGTGAAGATCCTCGATGACACGTTCGGCGTCGAGCGCGGCTTCATGACGACGATCCACGCCTACACCGCCGACCAGAACATCCAGGACGGCCCGCACCGCGACCTCCGCCGCGCCCGCGCCGCTGCCATCAACATGGTCCCCACGACGACCGGCGCCGCCAAGGCCGTCGGCCTCGTCCTCCCCGAGCTCCAGGGCAAGCTCGACGGCTTCGCCATCCGCGTCCCCGTCCCCGACGGCTCGATGACGGACCTCTCGGTCGTGCTCAAAAAAGAGGCCACGGCCGACGAGATCAACGCCGCGATGAAGGCCGCCGCCGAGGCGGGGATGAAGGGGATCATCGAGTACTCGACGGCCCCGCTCGTCTCCTCCGACATCGTCCACAACCCGCACTCGTGCATCTTCGACGCCGAGCAGACGATGACGCACGGCACGCTCGTGAAGGTCGTCGGCTGGTACGACAACGAGTGGGGCTACTCGTGCCGCACCGTGGACCTCATCGGCAAGCTGATGAAGGTCGGCGCGACCGCGTAACCCCCCCCCCCTCTCCTGTCTGCACCCGTAGGGGCGGCGCCTGCGTCGCCCCTACCCATTTCTCCCGAGCCATGCCCAAACTCACGATTGACGACCTCGACCTCGCGGGCCGCCGCGTCCTCACCCGCGTCGACTTCAACGTCCCGCTTGAAAACGGCGCCATCACCGACGACACGCGCGTCCGCGCCGCGCTCCCCACGATCCGCAAGATCACGGGCTCCGGCGCCAAAGCGGTCCTGATGAGCCACCTCGGCCGCCCCAAAGGCTCCCCCGACCCGCAGTACTCGCTCCGCCCCGTCGCCGAGCACCTCCGCACGCTCATCGACGCGCCCGTGGTGTTCTCCGACGAAACGACGGGCGACGCAGCCCGGCGCGCCATCGACGACGCGCCCGACGGCGCCGTCGTCCTCCTCGAGAACACCCGCTTCCACGCGGGCGAGACCAGCAACGACGCCGACTTCTCCCGCCAACTCGCCGCGCTCGGCGATGTGTACGTCAACGACGCCTTCGGCGCCGCGCACCGCGCCCACGCCTCGACGGTCGGCGTGACGGAGTACGTGGAGCGCTCGGCGATGGGCTACCTCTTGCAGCGCGAGGTCGAAACGCTCGGCGAGGGGTTGGAGAACCCGGCGCGGCCGTTCGTCGCCGTGCTCGGCGGGGCGAAGGTGTCCGACAAGATCGGGGTGATCCGCGCGCTCCTCGGGAAGGTGGACCGCCTCCTGATCGGCGGGGCGATGAGCTACACCTTCTTCAAGGGGCTCGGCCACGACGTCGGCGACTCCAAAGTCGAAGCCGACCGGACGGACGAGGCGTTCGAGCTCTACGACGGCGCGCGCGACAAGATCGTCCTCCCCGCCGACCACGTCGTCGCCGATGCGTTCGACAACGACGCCGAGCGGCGGATCGTCGAGGGCGAGATCGACCGGGGGATGGCGCTCGACATCGGGCCGAAGACGCGCGAGCAGTACGCCAACATCCTCGACGACGCGCACACGATCGTCTGGAACGGGCCGATGGGGGTGTTCGAGTTCGACAACTTCGCCGCCGGCACGCTCGCCGTCGCCGAGGCCGTCGTCGAGGCGACGCGGGACCACGACGCCCTCTCGATCGTCGGCGGCGGCGACTCGGTCGCGGCGATCACCCAGGCCGGCTACGCCGACGACGTGTCGCACGTCTCGACGGGCGGCGGGGCCATGCTCGAGTTCCTCGAAGGCGAGACGCTGCCCGGCGTCGCCGCGCTCACCGACCGATAGCCCTCCCCCTCATGCAAGCTGACACGACCGCCGTCGAGGCCGCCAGAGAAGCCGTCGGGGCCGCCACGGCCCGCGCCACGGAGCAGGCCGGCGCCGCGTACGACCTCGTCACCGACACCGCGCTCTGGCTCGCGCTCGGCGCGAAGGTGATCGAGGTGCTCCTCATCCTCGCCCTCGCCCTCTTCGTGCTGGGCGTCGTCAAGCGGATCATGCTGCGGTGGCGGACGTCGGTGGACCCCCTCCCCGCCATCGACCCGAGGCGGCAGCGGGCGATGACGGTCTCGAACCTCATCATGTCGGCCGCGCGCTACGCGGTGTGGACGTTCGCCGCCATCATGGTGCTCGCCGCGATCGGGCTCGACATCGGCCCGCTCCTCGCCGGGGCCGGGATCGCCGGCCTCGCCATCGGCTTCGGCGCGCAGACCCTCGTCAAAGACGTCATCTCCGGCGTCTTCATCCTCTTCGACGACATCCTGCACGTCGGCGACCTCATCACGTTCAACGACGTGACCGGCACCGTGGAGGGCATCAGCCTGCGGCTGATCAAGGTGCGGAAGTTCGACGGCGAGCTCGTGATGATCCCGGCGGGCGAGCTCCGCACGTTCGGCAACAAGAGCGTCGGGTTCGCCCGCGTCATCGTCCCGGTCGGGCTCTCCTACGAGCAGGACCTCGACGAGGTGCTCGAAGCGCTCGACCGCGTGGCGCAGGAGTGGGCCGCGATCGCCGAGAACAGGGAGCGGATGCTGGAGGAGAAGCCCACCGTGCAGGCCGTGACCGGGCTCGGCGACTCGTCCGTCACGGCGCGGATCATCGTGCAGGTGATCCCCGGCGAGCAGTTCCCCGCCGAGCGCGACCTCCTCGCCCTCATCAAGCGCCGCTTCGACGAGTGGGGCATCGAGATCCCGTTCCCGCGCCGCACGATCTACGTCCGGCAGGAGGACGAGCTGCCGCCGCGCTCGGTCAGGCAGGCCGAAGCGGAGACGGAGGGCCGCGATATCACGGAGGCGTAACTTTGGCGGGGGGCTGACCGTCTGTCGTAGCATCGCTCTTACCGGGCGACCACACGGGGTCGCCCCTGCGGGGTGGCGCGGTGTGCGACGGCCCCGGTAGCCTCACCGGTATCGCTCGACTCTGCCTCATGCCTGCCGCGATCGTCACGCTCGGCCTTCACAAGACGTACCGTAGCGTCTTCGGCGCGGACATCGACGCGCTCCACCCGCTCGACCTCACCGTCGAGCAGGGCGAGATCTTCGGCCTCCTCGGCCCCAACGGCGCGGGCAAGACCACGCTCGTCAAGCTCCTCCTCGGCATCGCGATTCCGAGCGGCGGGGAGGGCCGCATCCTCGGCCGCTCGATCCGCGACGCCGAAGCGCGCGAAACCGTGGGCTTCCTCCCCGAGAGCCACCGCTTCCCGGACTACCTCACCGCCGCCCAGGTGCTCGATCACTACGGCCGGATCGCAGGCGTCGACCCCGACGAGCGGGCGCGGCGGATTCCCGACCTGCTCGACCGCGTCCGCATGGGCAAGTGGGCCGACACCCGCGTGCGGAAGTTCTCGAAGGGGATGATGCAGCGGCTCGGCCTCGCCCAGGCGCTCCTCAACGCGCCCGAACTCGTCTTCCTCGACGAGCCCACCGACGGCGTCGACCCCGTCGGGCGACGCGAGATCCGCGACCTCCTCCTCGACATCAGCCGCGAGGGCACGACAATCTTCCTCAACTCCCACCTCCTCAGCGAGGTCGAGCAGGTGTGCACGCGCGTGGCGATCCTCAAGTCCGGCCGCCTCGCCCGCCTCGGCACGATCGACGAGCTGACGACGCAGGACCGCGTCTACGAGCTCCGCTGCACCCCGCTCCCCGGCTCCCTCGCTCCCGAGACGGCCGAGCTGTTCCGCCCGCTCGAAGCCGATCCCTCGGACGGCGACGCCGCGCTCGCGTCCTACCGCCTCGCCGTCCACGACCGCGCCCACCTCAACGCCGCGCTCGACGCGCTCCGCGCCCACGCCGTCGAGCTCGAATCGGTGCGCCCGCTCCGGCAGAGCCTCGAAGACTTCTTCGTCGAGGTCGTCGCCGAGCCCGAGGGTGTGGTGGAGCCTGCGGCGAGCGGCGCTCCGTAACCCTCCCTCCTGCCCCGACTCTACCTCGCCCCGATGACTGGCCTCATCCTCCTCACGATCCGCGAGCTGCGCGCCAAGCTCATCATCGTCGGCCTCTTCGGCGTGGCGACGTTCGTGTGGCTGATGCTCACGTTCGCGCTCAACCTCGACGTCGTCGACGGGGCGCTCGCGGGCATCCGCATCTTCGGGCAGGAGGAGGCGCTGGAACGGCAGGTGGAGGTCCGCAACCAGGAGACGGGCGAGGTCGAGACGCGAACAGTCACACCGTTCGGTGAGGACCCGCTCGAAAACATCGTCGTCGGGGTGGAGCAGGGCGTGGCCGGGATCACCTTCTGGGTCGTCCTCCTCCTCGGGCTCTTCGCGACGGGCTCGCTCGTGGCGTCGCTGATGGATCGCGGGCAGGTCGACCTGCTGCTCTCGAAGCCGGTCGCGCGCTCGACCGTGCTCGGCGGGCGCCTGCTCGGCGTGGGGGCCGTCGTCGCGGCGCTCGTGGTCTACGTGCTCGGCGCCGTCTGGCTCGTGATGTCGATCAAGAGCGGGATCTGGAACGCCTCGTTCCTCCTCGCGATCGGCGTCGTGCTCGCGATGTTCGCCGTGCTCTACGGCGTCGTGACGCTCGTGAGCGTGTGGACCGAGAGCGCCGCGCTCGCCTTGATCGTCGCGCTCGGGGTGATCGTGGCCTCGCACGTGCTTGGCTGGCCCGAGCAGGCCGTGCAGATCAACCAGCCGTGGCGCGAGGTGTACCTCGGGCTCCACTACGTCTTCCCGAAGTTCGTCAACGCGACGGCCGTGACGTGGCGGCTCGCGGGCGGCGAGGACGTGGGGAGCTGGGCGCCGTTCCTCTCGTCGCTCGCCTTCGGCGCGGCCTGCTACGGCGCGGCCTTCGCCCTCTTTCGGAGAAAGGATTTCTAAGCCGCAACTTTGCCCTCCGCTGGTTCGAACAACGAGGGCCAGCTCTCTCCCTCCACCGTCTCCCGACTTCAGAGATCTCTCATGCGTCGTCTATTTTTCTTCCCCCTCGCCTTCCTGCTCTTCGCCGTGGGCTGCGAGGACGTGCAGTCCCCCGGCGAGCTCACGCTCCAGACCCGCAGCGCCCTCGACGTCCTCCCGGGTGACGTCACGATGGCCTCGATGGTCAACGTCGAGCGCGCCCGTGGCACCGAGGTGTTCGACTCGTTCACCGACGGCGGCTTCTCGATGCAGCAGATGACGGGCGAGGGCGCGGCCCGCTTCCAGGACTTCATCGGCGCCACGGGCTTCAACCCCGAGGAGGACATCGAGCGGGTCTACTTCGCCGCCCGAGCCGACGAGGACGACGGCGCTCCCGCCTTCGTCGTCTACGCCGACTACGACCGCGCCCGGCTCGACGCCTACATCGACGAGCAGGCCGACCTCGAGCTCGAACGCTCGACCTACGCCGACGCGCCGGTCTACCTCATGAGGGATGACGACGATGAGATGGCCTTCGCCCTCGTCAACGACGACATGATCGTCGCCGGCGCCCGCGCCGAGGTCTACGCCATGCTCGACCGCATCGCCGATGGCTCCCCCGGGCTCAGCGGCAACGCCGAGATGATGGCGCTCATCGAGCGGGCCGGCCACCCCGACGATATGTGGATGGCCCTCCGAAGCCTCCCCACCGACCGCCCCTCCGCCGGGGACGACGCCTTCGGGCAGGCCGGACGGATGATGGAGAACGCCGTGCTCTCGGCCGGCTTCCAGCGCAACGGCGTGGCGGTCCAAGCGCTCGGGCTGACGCGCGCCGACGTGAACACCGGCGAGGTCGCCGACCTCGTGCGCGGCGCCGTCGCGACGATGAAGATGGGCGCGAAGTCCAACCGGGCGACGCTCGAAACGCTCGACCGGATCGACGTGCGCGAGGTGCGCGGCGGCGTCGAGGTGGAGACGTTCGTGAGTCAGGAGGCCCTCCGCGAAATGAGCGACCGGCGCGACATCTGAGCCGCCGCACCTCCAGCCTCTCCCCCGTCGGCACGCACGCCGACGGGGGTTTTTCGTGGAACCCGGCGACGCAGCCGGCGACGCAGCCGCAGCGCTTCGTAGTTTCCGCGCCGCACTCCAATCCACCCCGCTCTATGGTCTACACCCACGTCACCGACGACCTCCCGCCGCTCGACGCGCTACCCGCGATCCCGCGCCCGAACAACGTGCTGCTCACCACCCCCGAGCACTTCAGCGTCGACTACGTCATCAACCCGCACATGGAAGGCAACGTCGGGTCCGTTGATGCCGAGGAAGCACGGCGCCAGTGGGAGCAGGTGCGGGAGGCGTACGACCGCGTCGGCGTCGACGTGCACGTGATGGAGGGCGCGCCGGACCTGCCGGACATGGTGTTCTGCGCGAACCAGTCGCTCCCCTACCAGACGCCCGGCGGGGAGCGCGGCGTCGTGATCAGCCGGATGTACGCGCCGCAGCGGAAGGCCGAGGTCGGGCACTACGCCGCGTTCTTCGACGCGCAGGACTACGACGTGCAGCGGCTCGACGCCGACTTGCCGGGCACCTTCGAGGGGATGGGCGATGCGCTGTGGCACCCCGGCCGCTACCTCCTCTGGGGCGGGCACGGCTACCGCACCGACGCGCAGGTCTACGAGCGGCTCTCCAGCGCCCTCGGCTTTCCCGTCTGCGTCCTCCGCCTCACCGACGCCGCGTTCTACCACCTCGACACCTGCCTCTGCCCGCTCGACGAGCAAACCGCTCTCGTCTACCCCGGCGCCTTCGATGAGGACGGGCTCGCGCTCATCCACCACTACTTCGCGCACGTGCTCGAAGCGCCCGAACACGAAGCGCGCGACCTGTTCGCCTGCAACGCCCACTGCCCGGACGGCGAGCACGTCGTCATCCAGCGCGGGTGTGCGGAAACCGTCGAGCTACTGCGCGACGCCGGGTTCACGCCCGTCGAGGTGGAAACCGGCGAGTTTCTCAAGTCCGGCGGCTCCGTGTTCTGCATGAAGCTGATGTTTTGGTAGTCCTTTGTCATTCGTCCTTCGTCATTTGTCTCCCGAAAGTGTCCATAAATGACCAGTGACCGATAACAAATGACCGTTTCCATCATCATCCCCACGCTCGACGAGGAGGCCGAGTTGCCGGCGACGCTGGCGAGCGTGCGCGAGCAGCCCGGGCCGTTCGAGGTCATCGTCGTCGACGGCGGGTCGACGGACGCGACGCGGGAGATCGCCCGCCGCCTACGGGACGTGACCCTCGTGACGAGCGCGCCGGGCCGGGCGCGGCAGATGAACGCGGGCGCGGCCCGCGCCTCGGGCGACGTGTTGCTCTTCCTCCACGCCGACACGCGGCTGCCAGCGGACGCCCTAGACCGCGTGCGCTCGGCGTTCGCCGACGGGGCGGCTGCCGGTTGCTTCCAGCTCCGCTTCGACCGTGCTGGCTTCTGGCTCTGGCTGTGGTCGCGTCCGCTCTGGATGCGCTGGCCCCGCTGGGCCTTCGGCGACCGCGCCCTCTTCGTCCGCCGCTCTGCGTTCGACGCCGTCGGCGGCTTCCCCGACCAGCCCCTCTTCGAAGACCTCGACATGGTGCAGGCGCTCCGTGCGCTGGGGCGGTTCGTCTTCCTCGACGCGGCCGTCACCACCTCGGCCCGGCGCTTCGTGCGCGGCGGTGCGCTCCGGCAGCAGCTCCGCAACGGGGCGCTGTGGACCGCGTGGCTGCTCGGAGCCTCCCCCGAGCGGGTGGCGCGGTTCTACCCGAGCGCTCCGGACGAACGCGAACGGCGGGAGCGAGCCGAAGCCCGCCCCCGCCGCTCCGGCGACTCGGAGGAAGTCGTCCGGGGTTAGAACGCGATGTCGCCGAGGTCCTCCACGTCGAAGGCAGCCGTGAAGGAGTTGCCGCCGGAGAAGATCGTGTACTGCGAACCGTCGCGGTTGAACAGGTAGATCTGGTTTGAATCCTGTCGGTACACCGCTGCGCCAACGGCAGATATCGGCGAGTTACCACCGCCGAAGTCGGCCGGGAAGGACTGCACTTCGCCGAAGCTATCGTTCTCTACGTCCCAACTCTGGAACTCCGTCCCGTTCTGGTTGAAGAGGATCACTTGGTCGGAGTCGAACGAGTTGTAAGCCGCACCGATGCTGCTCAGTTCGTAGCCTGATTCGTCGTACTCCTCCTCGAACGAGGCCGGCGCGTCGAAGTCAGCGATATTACGTTCGTAGTTGGTGAACGTGTCGCCGTCGGTGCTGAAGAAGTAGGTCTCCTCTTCGGCAAACACACTCACTGAAGCGCCCACGTTGTCGAGCGGGATGAGCCTGTTTTCGAGGTCATCGATGTCATCGGGGTCGGTGACGGCACCGGTGACGGGGTTGAAGACGAGGAAGCGGTCGCCCGCCGTATTGAAGAGGATGATGCGGCTGTCGCCCGCGTTCGGGTACGCCGCGCCGACCTCCGAGCCTCCGCTGTTCCCGCCGCCACCAGCGGGGTACCTAAACGTCGCGGAAGCGCCCGACGCCGCGTTGCCCGCGGCGTCGGCCACGCCGTTGACGGTCACGGTGTACGTCGTCGGGTCGTCGTCGCTGAGTTCGGCGGCGAGGACGAGCGTGGCGGACGAGCCGCTCCCGCTCGCCGAGGCCACGGTCGCGCCCGGCGTCACGGTGAACGCGGCGGCCGTCACCGTCGTCGGGTCCACCGGTTCGTTGAAGGTGACGGTGAGCGTGCTGCCGTCGTTCGTGCTTGCAGAAAGAACGGTGGGGGCGTCCGTGTCGGTGTTGTCGGGTTCGGAGTCGCCGCTGTCGCACGCGGCGAACGTGAAGACGAGAGCGAGCGCGCACGTCGCACGCAGAAAGCGGCTGAGGGTGGGGGCAAGTACGGTCATGACTGGTTCGGATTGTGTGGAAGACGAAAGGCGTTGGCCGCCTCTCCCGACGGCCCTCATCCACAGACGCAGCCTTTCGCCCGACAACCGATCAAGGGGATCGAAAAAAAACGTTTGTGTGCTGCTTATCTTCGGCTCGTTCCCCCTGTCCCACCACGACCACGTGAGCACTCCCACCCACGAGATTACCAACCTGCTGGCTGATCTCAGCGGCGGCAACCGCGACGTCGTCGACGCCATCCTCCCCCGCGTCTACGACGAGCTGCAAGCGCTCGCGCGGGGTCAGCTCCGGGGCGAGCGCGCGGGGCACACGCTCAACACGACGGCGCTCGTCCACGAGGCGTACCTCAAGCTCGTCCGGCAGGACCGCGTGACGTGGCAGAACCGCGCCCACTTTTTCGCGATCGCGGCGACGGCCATGCGCCGCATCCTCATCAACTACGCCCACAAGCGGAACGCGGAGAAGCGCG
>CAYTJT010000081.1:0-11621 GCA_964438105.1 uncultured Rhodothermales bacterium
GAAGAACGGCTCCTCGAGGACGAACGTCTCGCCGCTCGCCGTGACGCGGTGCTCCTGCATCGCCTCCAGCAGGGCGGCCTGCGTCTTCGGCGGCGTCCGGTTGATCTCGTCGGCGAGGATGACGTTGGCGAAGACCGGGCCGCGGACGAACTTGAACTGCCGCCGCCCGGTCTGGTGGTCCTCCTCGATGATCTCCGTCCCCGTGATGTCGCTCGGCATCAGGTCCGGGGTGAACTGGATGCGGTTGAAGTCGAGCCCGAGCGCGTCGGAGAGTGTGCGGATGAGGAGGGTTTTGGCGAGGCCGGGCACGCCGACGAGCAGGCAGTGCCCCTGCGCCAGCAGGCAGACGATCACGCCCCGCACCACCTCGTCCTGCCCGACGATGACCTTACCGATCTCCCCGCGCAGCCGCTCGTACGCATCGTGGAGCGCGTCGACGGCGGCGGGGTCGGAGGGAGCGGGGACGGCCATACGGGTTGGGGGTTTGCGACTTCGGATGTTGGATTGGCAGCTGCTCGCCCAATCTGAAGCCCACACTCTGAAAGGGGATCAGCCCGCGATGTTGGGCGGGCGGAGCGACTCGTCTTTGATGGCGACGTAGACGGACTCGCGCAGCTCCCGGATCCACTCCTCCATCACGCGCTGCCGCTTGTCCTGCAGCGCGAACTCCTCGATGAGCGGGTAGTCCACGGCGAGCGTCATCTCGTGCGCGGGCGTCCGCTTCTGCAGGAGCACGATGTGGTAGGCCTGGCGGCCGTCGAGGAGTTCGACCGGGGCGGGCTGGCTGATCTCGCCGGCGTCGAGCGTGTCGATCGTCGTGTGCCAGCTCGGGTCGAGCGCGCCGTAGCGGAGGTCGCGGTCGCCGGTCTGGGGGACGGTCACGTTCCCGCCGCGCGCGGCGGAGGTCTCGTCCTCGGAGAACTCCTTGGCGAGGAGCGCGAACGAGGCGCCCCCCGTGACGACGGAGTCGCGGACGGCTTCGAGCGTGGCGAGCGCCTCGGTCGGGTTCGTGCGGGACTGGTCGACGCGGATGAGCACGTGGTTGAAGTCCACGACGTCGCCGAGCCGCTCGTTCAGCCGCATCACGTGGAAGCCGAACTGCGTCTCGAAGACGGTCGAGAGCTCGCCGGGCTCCAGCCGGGCGGCGACGGCGCCGAACTCGGGCACGAGGTCGCGGATGTTCACGCGCTGGTAGCGCCCGCCGCGCTGCGCGCTGCCGGGGTCGTCGGAGTAGCGCTGCGCGAGGTTCTCGATCGTCGCGGCGTCGGTGGCGATCGAGTCGCGGATGGCGTCGATCTGCGCGCGGGCCTCGTCGCGGGAGGCCTGGTCGACCTCGGGGAAGCGGACGATGTGGGCGACGCGGACGAGCTCGGGGACCTCGGGGACCGAGTCGGCCGGGATCTGCTCGAACCACTGGCGGGCCTCCTGCGGGGTGATCCGCACCTCGAAGTACTTCCGCCGCTGGAGCGTCTGGGCGAGGAGCTGGTCGCGGACCTGCGCGCGGTAGTCCTCGCGGAGCTGGGCGAGGCTCTTCCCGTAGATCTGCATCACCTGCTCCTCGCTGCCGACCTGCTGCACGAGCGCCTCGGTCCGCTGGTCGAGGGCGTCGTTGACCTCGTCCGGGGTGATCGCCACCGTGGTGTCGCGCTGCGCGTGCTCGACGAGCACCTGCTGCGTGATGAGGTCGTCGAGCGCCTGGCGCCGCGTGTCGTCGGTGGCACGGCCGCCGCGGGAGAGCTGGAGCGCGAGCGCCTCCACGTCGGAGCGGAGGATGACGTTGCTCCCGACCACGGCCACGATCCCGTCCACCTGTCCGGTGGGTTGGGCCTGGGCCGCGGGCAGCGACAGGAGGAGAGCGGCGAGCGCGACAAGCGGAAGAGAACGGGTCACAAGCGAGTCAGAGGATGGTCGGTAAGGGGAGGGGGAACGCGCGGCGCCGGGCGTTCAGTGTGCCGCGAGGGCCCGGGCGTCGGGGAGCCGTCGCGAAGGTGGCGTGAGGAAAGGGGCGGCGCCGGTGCCGCAGCGGCGAGGCGGCGTCAGGGCGCCTCCGTCTCCGCAGAGCCGACGGCCGACTCGCGGATGTCGAGCTCGTTGCGGGCCCGCGCCTCGTTGCGGAGCCGTTGAACATGACGTGCCACCATCTGTTTCCGGGACTGGATCTCCACCTGGCGGCGCACCTCGTCTTCGATCCACGCGAGCTGGGGCTCCTCCCCTGCGGGGACGCGGTCCACGAGTTGGATGACGTAGTACGCGTCGCCGATCTCCTGCACGGCGCCGATCTGTCCGGGGCTGAGCTGGGGGAGCACCTGCCACGCCGAGGCGTCGTCGCCGGTCAGCAGGCGGCTCTCGGGGACGTACGCGCGCGCGAGGCTGAGCGAGGCCGCGGTGTCGGCCGCGTACGAACGGGCGGCGGCCTCCCACAGCGAGTCCTGCTTCGCCCCGAGCATCGCCTGCTGCATCCCCTGCCGCGCCGCCGCCGCGCTGTCCTCGGTGGCGGCTCTGATGAAGCGGACGCGGACGTAGGGCTCGCGGAGGCGGAGGCGGTCGCGGTGCCGGTCGAAGTAGTCCTCGAGCTCGGCGCGGTTGAGCGCGGCGAGGTCCTCCTCGTAGAGCGTGCTGAGGAGGGCCGCCGCGAGCACGGCCCGCTCGTTCTCGGCGAGCTGGCGCTGGACGTCGGCGCGCTCGGCGAGCCCGCGCTCCGCAGCCTCCCGCGCCATCAGCTCCGCCGTCACCCACTGCTCGACCACCTGCTGCCGGGCCGTCATGCTGTCCACCCCGGCCGGAGCCGCGGCGAGGGCAACCGAGAGGTCGCCCTCCGTCAGCACGGCCTCCCCGACGCGCGCGACGTAATCGCCGGAGGGCGACGGCGACGGGTCGCACCCGGACAGGAGCAGGAGTACGGCGAAGACCGCGAGGCGTGGCATGGGGCGGGCGGAGCGCTCCGGGAAGTCAACGGGCCTCCCGGAGCAGGTTAAGGCTACTCGGTGTCTGCGGCTGCGTCGCCGGCTGCGTCGCCGGCGGCGGCGGCGTTCATGGCGGCGGCGTCCTCGAAGGCGCTCCGCAGGCGCTCGGGGTACGTCTCGGCGCCGTACTCCTCGCGGAGCCGGGCGCGGAGCCGCTCGTCGAGCACGTCCTGGTAGTCGGCGACGACCTGGGCGCGGGCCTCCTCGAACGTCTTCCGGCGCGGCGGCTCGATCGCGTCGTGGAGGAGGAGGGCGCGGCGGCTCTGATACGGCAGCACGTCCGTTCGCTCCCCGACTCCCAGCTCGAGAGCCCGGTCGAAGAACGAGCCCGTCGCCTCGGCGATGAAGACGGTGTCGATGCGGATGGCCTGCTCGGCGTCGGCCACGAGCGCCTCGATCACGGCGGGGTCCTGCCCGGCGTCGAGGGCGGCGGCGGCCACCTGCAGGAGGGAGTCGTTCCGGCTGTAGAACCCGATCACGCGGTGCCGCTCCGGAAACCGGTACTCCGCCGCGCGCTCGTCGTAGTAGCGCATCAGCGCGAGCGAGTCGCGCGTGGCGGCGTTCCAGATAGAGTCCTCGGAGATCTGGAAGAGGAGCACGCCGTCGGCGTAGTCCGCCATGATCCGGCGGAACTCCGGGTCCCGCTCTTCCAGCTTGTGCGCGGCGAGCTCGACGGCCTGCTCGAGGAGGAAGTCGTCGGCGAGCTCGAACAGCTGCTCCGCCTGGTCCGGCGACGCGGCGATGCGCGTCGTGCGGACGTAGTCGGCGAGGTCGGCGAGCGTGTACGCCGAGTCGCCGAGGGTGGCGAACGTGCGGTCGCCGAAGCTACCGAAGCGGTCGAGCACGGCGTTGCGGACGAGCGTGTCGGCGGGGTAGCTCGCGGCGGCTTCCCGGACGAGCGCGCTGTCGAGCGTGCTCCCGTACTCCGCCCGGAACTCACGGCCGACCTCCTGACGGCGGATCGTCGTGCGGGGCAGCCGCTCGGCGAGGCGCTTCAGCTCGGGGTAGGCCTCGTCGTAGGACGCCGGCTCTTTCCGATCCGTGAGCATGATGAGGTGGTAGCCGAAGCGCGTCTCGACGAGGTCCGACACGTCGCCGGTGTTCTCCAGCGCGTACGCCGCGTCGGCGAAAGGTGCCACCATCCGCGAGCGGTTGAAGTAGCCGAGGTCACCGCCGTTCTGCCCCGAGGCCTGGTCGTCGGAGTACTGGCGCGCGAGCGTGGCGAAGCCCTCGCCCGCCGCGATGCGCTGCTTCAGCGTCTCCGCGAGAGTGCGCGCTTCCGCCGAGTCGGCGGCCGTCGCGCCGGGGCCGAGGCGGAGGAGGATGTGCGAAGCGCGGATCTCGGGCGCCGCCGGGCGACGGTCCGTCACCTTCAGCACGTGGTAGCCGAAGTTGGTGCGGAACACCGGCGACACCTCGCCGACGGGCGTCTCGTAGGCCTGGTCCTCGAAAGCCTGAATCATCCGCCCGCCCACGAAGTAGCCGAGGTCGCCCTGGTTGCGTTGCACGGAGGGGTCCTCGGAATGGCGCGCGGCGAGCGTGGCGAAGTCGGCGCCTGCGACGAGGGAGTCGCGGAGGGCGGCAAGCTCGGTGTAGGCGGCGAGGGTGTCGGCCGGCGTCGCGTCGGGGGTGAGGCGGAGGAGGATGTGCGAGGCGCGGACTTCCTCCTGCTGTTTGTCGTAGAGGTCGCGGACGATGTCGTCGAGCACCTCGCGCTCCAGGAAGTACGGCTTCGCGAGCTGCGTGCGGTAGTCGTCGATCTCCGCGCGCAGCGTCGAGTCCTGGTCGAGGCCGAGGTCGCGCGCCTGCTTCACCTTGAGCCGGAAGTCGACGTAGCGGGAGAGGAAGTCGGCGTAGGCAGGGAACGAGTCCCGTGCGGCCTGCTCGCGGCCCCCGACGGAGAGCGCGTAACGTTGCTCGAACTCGTCCAACGTCACCGTCTCCCCCGCGAACGTAGCGACCACGGGCTCATCCGTGGCTCCGGGGGCGTCACCGGTGGTGAGGGTGCCGGACGAGCAACCGGCGAGGAGACCGAAAAGGCCCGTCAGCAGGAGGACGGGCAGAGCGGCAAAAGGGCGCAGTTGAGGCATGTGTACAGGGTGGGGTTGCGGCGGAAGGTGCACGGGACCGGGGGTCCACGAAGCGAGCGAAAATACACCGGCCCGCCTGACTCCGTCGGGAGGTGCGGTTAAAGCGTCGGCGAATACCGAAGCGCATCGATCCGCCCGCAGGGCAAGGTTCGAGCTAACGTGAGCGTTGGAACGGCGGACCGCCACCGTGCCGTGCGTCGGGTTGCAGCTCGATTAGCAACTTTCGATGAAGTCGTCGGTCTACCCTTAAACCCTCGCCCTAGCACTCGCCCTCCATGACGCCCGACGACCGCTCCCTCATCGAGGCCTTCCAGTCGGGCGACGAGTTCGCCTTCGTCGCCCTCTACAATCGGTACAAGGGGCCGGTCTACGCGTTCTGCGTCAAGATGCTGCTCGACCGCACGGCGGCCGAGGACGTGCTCCAAGAGACGTTCGTCCGCGTCTACGAGAACCGCGAGCGGCTGACGCGGCCGGGCTCGTTCAAGGCGTGGCTCTTCACGATCGCGCGGAACCAGTGCCTCAACCAGCTCCGCCGCGACAAGCGGGAGGTGCCGCTCGGGGACACGGAACCCGACGCCCCGGCGCGGGAGACCCCGTTCTCGCAGCTGCTCAAGAGCGAGCAGGTCGACCTCGTCAACACGTACCTCGGCCAGCTCAAGCCGGAGTACCGCGAGGTGCTCGTCCTCCGCGAGTACCAGAACCTCTCGTACGAAGAGATCGCGGCGGTGACCCGCAACACGCTGTCGTCGGTGAAGAGCCGGCTCTTCAAAGCGCGCCGCAAGTTGGGCTCGTTCCTCCGGCCCGCGCTCGAAGGCGAGCCCGCGCTCGAAGGCGAGCCCGCCGCGAAGGCGACCTCCAACGCCTGACGCTCACCCCGCTCCCGCCCCCTCGCTCCCACGCCCGAACGCATGGCCCCCCACACCGAAGAACTGCTGAATCTCTACGTCGACGGCGAGCTCCCGCTCGACCGGCAGGGCGAGCTCTTCGCCCACCTCGCCGAGAGCCCGGAGGCACGCGTGCAGTTCAACGCCCTGATGGACTTCCGCCTCGCGACCCGGATGGACGCCAACCCCGTCGCGCCGGCTGTCGATGAAGCCCTGTTCCGCCGCATCGACGGACTCCGGGCGAACGCGCAGCGGACGGCGCACCGGGCCGAGGACCGGCGTCCCTTTCGCCCCCTCCGGCGCCGCGTGACGGTCGGCACCGCCCTTGCGTTCGTAGTGATCCTCCTCTTCGCGGGCGCGCTCCTGCCGGGGCCGGAGCCGACCGAGACCGTGCGCATCGTGCCCGTCGAGCACGCCGAGCCGGTCTACGTGATCTACCCGGGCGTGACGATCGAGGACGACACGCTCGTCGGGCAGTGAGGCGCGTCGGGCAGTGAGGCGCGTCGGGCAGTAAAGCGCGTCGTGAAGCGAGGGCCGTGGCGACCATCCTTTCACTCGGATTTGTGCAACGGGCGGGGGGGTGGCGACTATACTGAGGCGATCCGTTCTCCCCTCCAGTCGCCCCTCGCATGTCCGACTCCGTCCCCGCAAACGTCCGCGTCCGCTTCGCCCCCAGCCCGACCGGGCTGCTCCACATCGGCGGGCTCCGCACGGCGCTCTACAACTACCTCTTCGCCCGCAAGCACGCCGGCACGTTCGTCCTCCGCATCGAGGACACCGACCGCTCGCGCCACGTCGCCGAGGCCGAGGCGAACATCACCGAGGAGATGACATGGGCCGGGCTCGACTTCGACGAGGGGCCGGGCCGCGAGGGGGCGTTCGGCCCGTACTACCAGTCCGAGCGAGCGGACCTCTACCGCGCGCACGTCGACCGGCTGCTCGAGAGCGGCCACGCCTACGTCGCCTTCGACACGCCGGACGAGCTCGACGCGATGCGCGAGCGGCTGAAGACGGACGAGAACCCGTCGCCGCGCTACGACGCCTCGACGCGGACGCAGATGACGAACGCGCTCACGCTCGATGCCGACGAGGTGCAGCGGCGCATCGATGCGGGCGAGGACTACGTCGTGCGGCTGAAGGTGGAGCCGGGGCACTACGCGCGGTTCGAGGACCTCGTCCGCGGCTGGGTCTCGTTCGAGACGGGCGAGATCGACGATCAGGTGCTGCTCAAGAGCGACGGCTACCCGACGTACCACCTCGCGAACGTCGTCGACGACCACCACATGCGGATCACGCACGTCATCCGCGGCGAGGAGTGGCTGCCGTCCGTCCCGAAGCACCTGCTGCTCTACGAGGCCTTCGGCTGGGAGCCGCCGGCCCTCGCGCACCTCCCGCTCATCCTCAGCCCGACCGGCGGCAAGCTCTCGAAGCGCAACGCCTCCACCATGGGGATTCCCGTGTCGGTGAAGGACTACCGCGAGCAGGGCTACGCGCCCGAAGCGCTCCTCAACTTCCTCGCGCTCCTCGGCTGGCACCCCGGCGACGACCGCGAGCTGTTCTCGCTCGATGAACTCGTCGACGCGTACTCCGTCGAGCGGACGGCGCACTCCGGCGCGCAGTTCGACCTCGACAAGCTGGCGTGGTTCAACGGGCAGCACCTCCGCCAGCTATCCGCCGCCGAGATCGCCGACCGGGCACGGCCCCACGTCGAAGCGCGCGTGGGGCCGGTCGACGGGGACCACCTCGTAACCGTCGCCGAGCTCATGCGCGAGCGGCTGACGTTCGCCCACGACCTCGCCGACGCGGCCTACTTCTTCGAGGACCCGACCGAGTACGACGAGAAGGGCGTCAAGAAGCGCTGGAAAGACGACAGCGCGCGCCTCGTTCGGACGTACGCCGACCGGCTCGAAGCGGCGGACGACTTCACCGAAGAGAGCACCGAAGCGCTGATGCGGCAGGTCGCCGAGGACGAAGGGGCCGGGTTCGGGCGGATCATCCACCCCGTCCGTCTCGCTACCACGGGCGTGACCGGCGGGGCCGGGATGTTCGAAACGCTCGTGCTCGTCGGCCGCGACGCGGCGATCCGCCGCCTCCGCCGCGCCGCCGATCACCTCGGATAGCATCCCCCCTTACTTTGTCATCCCGAGCTTGTCGAGGGATCTCTTCGGAAACCAGGTATTAACCTGTCCGCAACGTCGTGCCGATAGAGATCCCTCGGCTTCACTTCGTTCCGCTCGGGATGACGATGAGAGCGATCTAGCCATCCAGGCCCATCAATGAGCTCCGAGCAAGAATCTGAACTGTTTCAGATCAACGCCGCGAACGCCGCGTTCGCGATTTTGCCGGGGCTCGTGCTGATGTTCACGCTCGCCCCGGCGGCGGTGCCGGCCGTGCCGCTCGCGTTCAGCGGGTTCTTTTGCGCGTTCGCCGGCGCGATGCTCGGGCTCGTCGTCTACCGGCAGGTCGCTGCCTACGGCCCGCTCGCCCGCATCGGCGCGCTGACGGTACTGCTCGCGGTGCTCTACCTCGGCAGCGTCGCGATTGTTGGGTGACCCCCCGCCACGCTCGCGGCACTCACTCCGTTCGTTCCCGGCTTCGCGCGGCTGTCCCCCTAACTTTAGGGGGACAGCTCCGTGAGCGTTGAGCGCGTGAGCGCGAGGCGAACGGAGCGGGGGGTACGGACGGTCACCCATCGAGCCGGTCCTGCAGCAGCGAGCGAACCACTTGCGCATCGGCGCCTTTGCCGACGCGCCGCATCGTCTGGCCCATGAAGAAGCCTAGCAGCCGCTTGTCACCGCCACGGTAGCGTTCGACCTCGTCCGGGTGCTCGGCGATCACGGCGTCGATGGGGGGGGCGAGCGCTTCGTCGTCGCGCACGGCGGCGAGCCCGCGTGCTCGGACGACGGCTTCGGCGGTGCCGCCCTCGTCCACGAGTGCGGCGATGACCTCGCCCGCGGCCGTCCGCGTGATCGTCTGCTGCCCGACGAGGCGGAGCACGTCGGCGAGCGCCTCGGGCGTCGCGGCGGACTCGTCGAGCGAGCGGTCGCCGAGGGCGGGGCGGAGTTCGTGGACGAGCAGGATCGCCGCCTCCCGGCTCGACGCGCCGACGAAGACGAGGGCGTGGTACAGCGCCGTGAGGTCGGCGTCGGCGGCGAGCACGGCCGCTTCCTCCTCGCCCACGTCTCGAGCGACGAGGTCGTCGTAGATCACGCGCTCCTCGTCCGAAAGCCCGGCGGCGGGATCGCGAGGACCGGCCGGCTGCGGCGGCTGCGGCTTCTTTTTCGACGGCGTCGGTGCGGCTTTGGCCTGCTTCGCCCACGCGTCCTTCAGCGCGACGATGCGGTCGAACACGAGCGCGTCGGGCGCGCTGTCGTCGGGGTCCTGCCAGAAGTACCCCAGCCGCTCGAACTGGTACCGCGTGTCGGGGGCGTCGTCGGCCACGCTCGGCTCGACGAAGCCGTCGGTTTCGACGAGCGACTCCGGGTTGAGCGCGTCGACGAAGTCCTCGAAGCTGTCGGGCGCGGGGTCGCGGAAGAGGCGGTCGTAGAGCCGGAAGCGGGCGGGCACCGCGTGCTCGGCGCTGAGCCAGTGGATCACGCCGCGCACCTTTTTGTCCGTCGGGTTCTGGCCCTCGCCGGTCGCCGGGTCGAAGGTCGACAGGTCGGCCGTGGCGCGGAGGGCGACGACGGCGCCCGCCTCGTCTCGCTCGACGTCGGTGCAGGTGACGACGTAGCCGTGGCGGAGGCGGACGGTCTCGCCGGGCGAGAGCCGTTTCCACCCCTTCGGGGGCTCTTCGGCGAAGTCGTCGCGCTCGATCCAGAGCTCGCGCCCCAGCGGGAGCCTGCGCGAGCGCGGCGCGTCGGCGGGCGGGGTCACGTCGTGTGGCCAGTACGGCGCGTCGATCCACTGCGTCTCATCCGGCAGGTTTTCGACGACGAGCTTGAGCGGGTCGGTGACGGCGAGCACGCGGGGCGCGACGGCGTTGAGGTCGTCGCGGATCGCGTATTCGTAGCGCCCGATCTCGACGCTCCCGTCCACGTTCGTCACGCCGATCTCGTCGAAGAACGTGCGGATGGCCTCGGGGCGGACGCCGCGCCGGCGCTGCGCCGCGAGCGTCGGCATGCGCGGGTCGTCCCACCCGCGGACGTGGCCCTCCTCGACGAGCCGGCGGAGCTTCCGCTTGCTCATCACCGTGTAGTCGAGGTTGAACCGGGCGAACTCGTACTGGTGGTTGCGCGGCTCGGGGAAGCCGAGCGCGTCGAGGTACCAGTCGTAGAGCGGGCGGTTGACGTCGAACTCGAGCGTGCAGATCGAGTGCGTGACGCCCTCGACGGCGTCGCCCTGGCCGTGGGCCCAGTCGTAGAGCGGGTAGATCTTCCAGTCGTCGCCGCGGCGGTAGTGGTGCGCGTCGCGGCGGATGCGGTACATGATCGGGTCGCGCAGCTTCATGTTCGGGTGCGCGAGCGGGCCGTGCTCGGTGTCGACGCGGGCGCGGAGGACGTGGCTGCCGTCGGGGTGCGCGCCGCGCCGCATCTCGTCGAGCAGGCGGAGGTTCTCCTCGACCGAGCGGTCGCGGTAGGGCGAGGGCGTGCCGGGCTCGGTGACGGTGCCGCGGCCGGCGCGGATCTCGTCCTCGGACTGGCTGTCGACGTAGGCGAGCCCGTCTTTGACGAGGCGGACGGCCCAGTCGTAGAACTGCTCGAAGTAGTCCGAGGCGAAGCGGACCTCGTTGGGCTCGAAGCCGAGCCAGCGCACGGCGTCTTCGAGCGCCTGGGCATACTCCAGACTCTCGCCCTCGGGGTTCGTGTCGTCGAAGCGGAGGTTCGTGACGCCGCCGAACTGCTGCGCGAGGCCGAAGTTGAGGCAGATCGACTGCGCGTGGCCGAGGTGCGGATAGCCGTTGGGCTCGGGCGGGAAGCGCGTCACGACGCGCCCGCCGTAGCGGCCGGCTTCGACGTCTCGGGCGACGATCTTCTGGAGGAAGTGCGAGGGTTCGGAGGTCGGCTCCACGGCGTCTATCGGTTGGTTGAGGCGCACATGGTAACCCGCCCGCGCGAACGGCGTGCCGCCCGCGTGGGGAAAAACGTGCGAATCGGGGGAGGGAGAGGAGAGCGTGGAGGGGGTGGAGGGAAAGGAGGGTGGGGTCACTGGCTATATCTCGTTTACCCTCTCGTCCCTCTACATCCTCATCCCTCTATATCCTTCCTCTCCATCCAACCTCTCCTTTCCCTACTCTCTTTCATCTCACGTCTGCGGCTCCCAGATGCCGAGCTGCCGCCGCAGCAGGATGACCTGGCCGAGGTGGTGCGCGTTGTGGTCGGCCGCGAGCATGGCCTGTCGCAGGAGGGTGTAGCCCGGCGCGTGGTCGAGCTCGGCCGTGAGGTCGCGAGCCGGGTCCTCGACGAGCGCGACGAGCCGGTCGAGGTCGGCGCGGAAGGCGTCGAGCGTTTCGGTCCAGGCTTCCGGTGTGGCCTCGTCCGAGGGCCAGTAATCGTCCGGCCAGTCGTGCGCTTCGTAGCCCGGGTCGAGCGTGAACGTGAGGATGTCGCGCTGCGCGAACCAGAGGTGGTAGACCAGATCCCACAGCGAATGCGGCGCCCCGTCGACGCGGTCGTGGACGCGGTCGAACGGGATGCCGTCGAGCGCCGTCGCGGTGTCGACGTGGGCGTGGCCGCCGCGCAGCA
>CAYTJT010000082.1:0-11503 GCA_964438105.1 uncultured Rhodothermales bacterium
TGATGTCGGTGAGCATCTGCGCGAGCTTCGTCTGCACGAGCTGGTTCGCGGCGAGCGGGTAGCCGAACTGCTTCCGCTCGGCGACGTACTGCCGCGCCCGCCCGTAGCAGTACTCGGCCGCGCCGACGGCGCCCCACGCGATGCCGTAGCGCGCGTTGTTGAGGCACGAGAACGGGCCCTTGAGCCCGCGGATCTCGGGGAAGACGTTCGCGTCGGGGACGAAGCAGTCGTCGAAGACCATCTCGCCGGTGATGCTCGCCCGCAGCGACATCTTGTTGTGCGTCTTCGGCGCGGTGTAGCCGTCGAAGCCCTTCTCGACGAGGAAGCCGCGAATCGTGCCGTCCTCGCCGTCGCCCTTCGACTTCGCCCACACCACGCCGACGTCGGCGATCGGGGAATTCGTGATCCACATCTTCGCGCCGTTGAGCACGAAGCCGCCGTCGACGCGCGTCGCCGTCGTCTCCATCGAGCCGGGGTCGGAGCCGTGGTTCGGCTCGGTCAGCCCGAAGCAGCCGATCATCTCCGCGCTCGCGAGTTGGGGGAGGAAGCGCTGGCGCTGCTCCTCGGTGCCGAAGGCGTAGATCGGGTACATCACGAGCGACGACTGCACGCTCGCGAACGAGCGGTAGCCGCTGTCGACGCGTTCGAGCTCGCGGGCGATGAGGCCGTAGGCGGTGTAGCTCGCGCCGAGGCCGCCGTACTCGTCGGGGGTCGTCGCGCCGAGCAGGCCCATCTCGGCCATCTCGCCGGGGATCGCGTCGTGGAAGACCTCGTCCTGGTTGCCTTCGAGGGCGCGGGGTTCGAGGTGCTGCTGCGCGTAGTCGCGCGCGGACTGCATGACCAGTCGGTCCTCCTCGCCGAGCATCTGCTCGAAGAGGAACGCGTCGTCGGTGTTGAAGTGGTGCTTCGGCATGTCGGGCTCCGGTTCGGGAAAGGGATCGAAACTAAAATACGTCCACGTTTGCGTCATCCTGAGCGGAGGACCGCAGGTCCGGAGTCGAAGGATCTCTCCGAAGTCAACGGCCAAGTCACCAGAGATCCTTCGACTCGCTGCGCTCGCTCAGGATGACAGGGGGCGGGAGTCACCCCAGGTTCCAGTTGACGCCGCGGCCGGCCTCGGGGTCGGGGTAGTGCCACGCGACGGCGCCCTGATCGCAGGCGTACATGCACGTCCCGCACTCGATGCAGTCCTCGAACTGGAAGTGCACCTTGCCGAGGTCGTCGAGCGTGTAGCAGTTGGCCGGGCAGACGTACGTCGTGCACTTGTGCGGGCACACGCTGTTGCAGATGTCCGTCTCCACGACGATGTGCGGCTTCGCATCGCTGCGGCCCTGATTGCGGTAAGCGACCTTGCCCAGCCGCTCGGCGATGCTGAGGGTGTTGACGTCGGTGTCGGGCATGAAATTTAGGGGGCAAAAACAGGAATGAGGCGACGGGTGACAGGGTCGTATACCAATAACTCGTATCCCGACATTGCATTGCCAGGGAAATAAACAGTGGTCATCGGTCGATCTTCGTAGTAGGCTTTTAACTCTCTTGCTCGTTGAGCAGATTCTTCTGTGTCGTAGCCCAAAGCTTGGTAACCTGCTTCGGCCATCTCATTGAATCCCGTACCGAGGGCATCAGACCCATCGGCATGATGTAAGCCCGGCTGGAGCAAACGTTCATGTGCCCACCACTGTTTGCACTCCAGAGCATCAGCGCAATTCTCAGTAAGGCCAGATAAGATCTCCATGATCTCCTCGTCGTAGCCATCGTCTCCCGTGCGGTAAAGCAAGGTATCAGACCGATGCATAACGACGAGCGTCCACTGGATAGGGTCAGCCCATGTCTTCGCCGACATAGATCGCGTTACGGTAGCAGAACTGCCGTCCGGCAACAAAGGGACTTGTTGAACGATGGTTGTATCGAAAGCTAAATGGGTCTCGCCGGCCGTAGCAGTCTGTTCGATCATCCTATCGGACTGTGATGATTGACGCTGGTTACTATCGGCTTCGCACCCTGCCAAGAGGTAGCAAGCGATCAGGCCAGGAAAGAGAAGGCAACGACCAGTGAGCATAGCTTACAGCGCTCTCGCGGCACGGGCACCGAGCTTCACGAGGTCCCAGTAGCTCATGTGCTCTTTGCGGACGTCGCGGAGGATCTGGTACGCTTTCTTTGTGGGCTGGTTGTCGATCGTAAAGAACTCCCGCCCGAAATCGCAGACCATTCTTGGAACGGCGTTGAACATCTCGGGGCTATGCAGCACCTCGACGGCCTGCTGGAAGCCACGGAGGTCCTGCATCACGTACGAGTTTTCGAGCGCGTCGCGGTAGTGCTGGAGGAAGGCGGCGCTGAAGTCGTCGGCCTGCGTCGCTTCGAGGACGGTTTCGGCAGCGAGGATGCCGCTGCGCATCGCGTAGTCCATCCCCTGGATCGCGCGGCCCGCGTTGAGGACGAGGTTCGCGGCTTCGCCCGCGACGAGCACGCCGTCGGCGTAGATCTCACGCGGCATCACCTTCATGTCGCCCGTCGAGACGACTTTGGCGCTGTACTCCAGCACCTCGCCACCGCGAATCGTATCGGCCACGGCGGGGTGCGTCTTGAACTCGTTGAGGAGATCGTACGGCTTGAGCCCCGAGCCCCGCAGGTCGGCCATCCCGAGGACGAGGCCGATCGAGACAGACTCGGCGTTCGTGTAGAGGAAGCCGCCGCCCTCGACGCCGCCGCTCGCGTAGCCGACGTACTCGTTCGTCATCCCGCTCCGACCGTTCAGTTGGAACCGATCTTCGAGCGTCGTGCGGTCGAACTGGATCACCTCCTTGACCCCGACGGCGAGCCCTTCGGCGGGCACGTAGTCCGTCTGCAGCCCGACCTGCCGCGTCAGCAGGTTGTTGACGCCTTCGGCGAGGATCACGCAGCGGGCGTGGAAGTCCTCGCCGCCCGCGCGGATGCCCGTCACGCGGCCGTCTTCTTTAAGGACCTCTTCGACGAGAATGTCGGTGGCGAGGAGGGATTCCCCGTGGGCGCTCTCTTCCAACACCTCGTCCACCTTCGATGCGAGCCACGCGTCGAAGCGGGCGCGGAGAACGGTGAGGCCGGAGTAGGGCGGCGTGTCGAAGTGGTCACTTTTGAAGTCGAGCGAGAACGACGCGCCGGCGTCCATGAACGTGAGGCGGCGGTGGTTCACGAACCGCTCCCACCCGGCGTCTTCCTCTTCCCAGTAGTTCGGGACGAGATCCGCGAGGTCGGTGCCCCAGAGCACGCCGCCGGAGACGTTCTTCGCGCCGCTCCACTCGCCGCGCTCGACGAGCAGGAAGCGGGCGTCGGCGCGGGCGAGCGTCATCGCCGCGCTGAGCCCGGCGACCCCGCCGCCGACGATGATGCAGTCGAAAGTCTCGTCCATGCTCAGGTCTGTTGTGTGCGTTTCAAACTGTCATCCTGAGCGAGCGCAGCGAGTCGAAGAACCCCGCAGGGCTCGGCGAAGCCCATCTCTGCAGAGGCAATGCCTCGGCTTAGCGCGGCGTCTCTTGCAGATCCCTAGGTCGCCTCCCAAGAGGTCCTTCGGCTGCGGACCTGCGGTCCTCCGCTCAGGATGACACAGGGAGTGACAGGTTGGTTCAGGCGGTGACGTCGGCGTTTTTGAGTTCCTCGATGAGGGGCGGCAGCACGTCGTAGAGGTCACCGACGAGGCCGTAGGTCGCCACGTCGAAGATCGGCGCGTCGGGGTTCGTGTTGATGGCGACGATCACGCGGCTGTTGTTCATTCCGGCGACGTGCTGGATCGCGCCGGAGAGTCCGACGGCGAAGTAGACGTCGGGCGAGACGACCTTGCCGGTCTGCCCGATCTGCGCCGTCGCGGGAAACATCCCGGTCTCGACGACCGCCCGGCTCGCGCCGATGGCGGCGCCCGTGACTTCAGCGAGCTCTTCGACGAGCCGCTTGCCTGCGTCGTCCTTCACCCCGCGCCCGGCGGCGACGACCACGCGCGCGTCGCTCAGATCGACCGCGCCGCCCGCGGCCGTGACGACCTCGCGGAGCGTCTGCCGCAGGCTGTCCTCGCTGAAGTCGAACGCGACAGACTCGACGGTCGCGTCGGCGGGAGCTTCCTCGGCCTGGTACGAGCCACTGCGGACGGAGATGAGCACGGGCTTCCCAGCCGGGGCCTCGGCCTTCGTTCGCGCCATAAACTTCGCCGCCATCACGGGGCGAAGCGCTTCCACACCTGCCCTGGCACCGGGGCCGCCACCGCTCACGCTGAACTCGGCTACGTCGGGGACGGCCGCGCCGCCCGTCCGCACGGCGAGCGCGCCGAGGATATCCTTCACGCCCTCGGTCGAGGGAAACGCGACGACGGCGGGCTCGGTCTGCTCGATTACCGTCGCGAGCGCGTCGAGGACGGGCGTGTTGAGCGGGTTCTGGAAGACGGGGTGGCTGACGGCGTAGACCGTGTGCGCGCCGTAGCGAGCGGCCTCGTCGGCGAGCGCCTCGGCGTCGGGCGCGAGGACCACGGCGGCGACGTTCCAGCCTTCGGCGTCGGCGATCTGCCGGCAGCGCGTCAGGACCTCGAACGAGGCGCGCGTGGGGGCGCCGTTCGAGACGGCGACGTAGCTGAGGATCGTAGGCATCGGGGTACGTATGGAGGGGTGAGGGTATGGACGTGCGGACGTTTGAAGGCGAGGACATCACACCTTCAAGCGTCCTCACGTTCACAGCGCGCTGGCCTCGCGGAGCTTGCGGACGACCGTCGCGGCCTGCGCGGCGGGCTCTCCGTCGAGGGTCTCGCCGGGCTCGCGGGAGGGGACCGGCTCGTAGCGGAGCACCCGGACGGCGGCGGCGGGCACGTCATCGACCCGTACGGTTTCGACCGGCTTCTTCTTCGCCGCCATCACGCCTTTGAGTTTGGGGATGCGCGGGTCGTTCATGTCGTTCGAGCACGTCACGAGGCACGGCGTCGGGAGCGCGATCGTCTCCTGCCCGGCGTCGCCCTGCCGCGTCACGACGAGCGTGCCGTCCTCGTCGGCGAGTCCGACGGCGTTCGTGGCGTACGGAAGGCCGAGGCGCTCGGCGAGCATCGAGCCCGCGAGCCCGGCGTCGGAGTCCTGCGCCTGCTTGCCGGTGGCGATCACGTCGTAGCTGTGTCCGTCGAGGTGGCGGGCCAGCAGTTCGGAGACGGCGGCGGAGTCGAGCTCGACGCTCTCGTCCACGACGAGGTGGATGCCGCGGGCGGCGCCCATCGCGAGAGCTTTGCGGATGGTCTCGGTCGCGCGCTCCGGCCCGATGAGGAGCACGTCGACCTCGCCGCCGTGCTGTTCGGTAAGCACGAGGGCCTCTTCGACGGCGCTCGCGTCGTAGGCGTTGAGGACCGTGCGGCCGGCGTCCATCGAGAGCTCGCCGTCGCGGATCTGGATCGGGGCGGAGACGTCGGGGACCTGCTTGATGCAGACGCAGAAGTTCATACGAGTAGCGGCGATAAGCGGCAGGGGACGGGGCGTGCGGAAGGTAACGATGCCCGTCTCGCCGACCGGCGAATTATGGGCAAAAGTGCGCGTGACCCCCCGCTTTCCTCGGGTCCTTCGGACGCCCTCGGAAAGCTGTCCCCCTCACCGAGGGGGACAGCCACGCGTTGCTGGGAGTGAGCGGAGCGAGTGACCGCGAGCGTGGCGGGGGGTCACACGCCTGCCCGCTCGAACGCCGCGCTGACGATCTCCTTCGCCTCGGCTTGCAGCCGTGCGAGGTGCTCCTCGCCACGGAAGCTCTCCGCGTAGATTTTATAGATGTCCTCCGTACCCGACGGCCGCGCCGCGAACCACCCATTTTCGGTCACGACCTTCAGCCCACCGATCGCCGCGCCGTTGCCCGGCGCCTCGGTCAGCTTCGCCTCGACCGGCTCGCCCGCGAGCGTGTCGGCGTCGACGGCGTCGGGCGAGAGCTTTTTGAGCGCGGCCTTCTGCTCGCGCGTCGCGGGCGCGTCGGTGCGCTGATAGACCGGGCTGCCGAAACGCTCTTCGAGCGCGGCGTAGTGCTCGCCGGGGTCTTTGCCGGTGACGGCCGTGATTTCGGCGGCGAGCAGGTTCAAGATGATGCCGTCCTTGTCGGTCGTCCACACCGTCCCGTCTTTGCGGAGGAACGACGCGCCCGCGCTCTCTTCGCCGCCGAAGCCGTAGTCGCCCGAGACGAGCCCGTCCACGAACCACTTAAACCCGACGGGCACCTCGGCGAGCCGTCGCCCGAGCGATTTCGCCACGCGGTCGATCATCGACGACGAGACGAGCGTTTTGCCGATCGCCGCATCGTCGGGCCAGCCGGGGCGATGCGTGAAGAGGTACTCGATGGCGACGGCGAGGTAGTGGTTCGGGTTCATCAGCCCGGCCGTCGGCGTCACGATGCCGTGGCGGTCGAAGTCGGGGTCGTTGCCGAAGGCGATGTCGAAGCGGTCCTTCAGATCGACGAGCCCGGCCATCGCGGCGGGCGACGAGCAGTCCATCCTGATCTTGCCGTCCTTGTCGATGCGCATAAACGAAAACGTCGGGTCGACGTGCTCGTTGACGACGGTGAGATCGAGGCCGTAGGTCTCGGCGATCGGCGTCCAGAAATGCACGCCCGCCCCGCCCATCGGGTCGGCGCCAATCGAGAGCCCGGCGTCCGCGATCGCCTCCATGTCGATCACGTAGCGGAGGTCATCGACGTACGGTTTTATATAATCGTGCTCGTGCGTCGTGTCGGCGGTGAGCGCACGCGCGAGCGGCATCCGACGGACGCCGTCGAGCCCGGCGCGGAGGAGGTCGTTGGCGCGGTCCTCGATCTTCGTCGTCGTCTCCGCACCGGCGGGACCGCCGGAGGGCGGGTTGTACTTGATGCCGCCGTCCTCGGGCGGGTTGTGGCTCGGGGTGAGGATGAGCCCGTCGGCGAGCCCGCCCGTCCGCCCGTCGTTGTGCGTCAGGATCGCGTGTGAGACGACCGGCGTCGGCGTGTAGCCACGCCCGGCCTGGACGAGGGCCTCGACCCCGTTCGCCGCGAGCACTTCGAGCACGGAGCCGAACGCCGCCTCCGACAGCGCGTGCGTGTCGATCCCGACGAACAGCGGCCCGTCGGTGCCCTGCGCCGCGCGGACCTCGCACACCGCCTGCGTCACGGCGAGGATGTGGCCCTCGGTGAAGCTCCCGTCGAGCGACGTGCCCCGGTGGCCCGACGTGCCGAACGACACGCGCTGGCCCGGATCGTCGGGGTCAGGCTGCGTGGTGTAGTACGCCGCGACGAGGCGCGGGATGTTGGGGACGAGCGAAGGCGGGACGGGCCGGCCGGCGAGGTCGTGGAGAGGCACGGTGGTTCGGGTGACGGTGGGCGGAGAACAGTGGGCAGGAAACAGGATAGCTGTCATTGCGAGGAGGCGCGCAGCGCTGACGCGGCAATCTCCCCGGATCAGCAGAGCAGCCTTACGAGCAACCGTCGCCTCAAGCCTGAGGAGATTGCCGCGTCGCCCTTCGGGCTCCTCGCAATGACAGTTAGAGGAGCGACTGGTAGAAGTCGAGTGTCTGCTCGGCGATGCGGTGCCACGTGAAGTGTTCCTCAACGCGGCGGCGCGAGGCCTGGCCCATCCGTTCGAGCCGGGCGGGGTCGCCGAGGAGGTCGTTCACGGCGGCGGCGAGGTCGCGGGCGAACGCGTCGGGGTCGGCGGGCTCGGCGCTGTCACCCCCTTCGGTTTCGAACTCGACGAGCAGGCCCGTCTCGCCGGGCACGACGATCTCGGGGATCCCGCCCACGGCCGAGGCGACGACCGGCGTCTCGCACGCCATCGCTTCGAGGTTGATGATGCCGAACGGCTCGTAGACCGACGGGCAGACGAACACGGCGGCTTCGCCGTAGAGCGTGATCACGTCCTCCTTCGGCACCATCTTCGGAATCCAGATCACGTCGGCCTCGGCGTCGGCCTTCGCCTCGGCCACGGCCGCTTCCATCTCTCGCCCGATCTCCTCGGTGTCCGGCGCGCCCGCGCAGAGGACGACCTGCAGCGGCCCGTCGGCGTCGAGGTGGGGGAGGGCGCGGACGAGGTGGAGGATGCCCTTCTGTCGCGTGATCCGCCCGACGAAGAGCACGAACGGCACGTCGGGGTCGATGCCGTAGCGGCGCAGCACGTCAGGGTCGGGGCGCGGGCGGTACTGCTCCGGGTCGATGCCGTTGTAGATCACGCGGACGCGCTCGTCGGGCACGCCGTAGAGCGCCTGCACGTCGTCCTTCATCGACGACGACACGGCGATCACGCCGTCGGCGTTCTCGTACGCCGTCCGCTCGATCCACGACGAGGCGTGGTACCCCGTGCCGAGCTGCTCGACCTTCCACGGCCGGTGCGGTTCGAGGGAGTGCGTCGTGAGGACGAGCTTGGCGCCGGTGAGCTGCTTGGCGAGGCAGCCCGCGAAGTGGCTGTACCACGTGTGCCCGTGGACGACGTCGGCGTCGCCGACGGCCCCAGCCATCATGAGGTCGCGCACGAGCGTGTCCATCAGCTTGGCGTGGCGCGGGTCGCGCACCGCGACGTGGGCGTCCGGCTCCACCCCGCGAACGCGGAGGTTGCCGTCCTGCTCGTCCTGATCGCCGAAGGAGAGCACGTCGATGTCGTGCGCGCCGCCGTCGAGCCGGGCGAGCTCGCGCGTGAGGTACTCGACGTGGACGCCGGCGCCGCCGTAGACGTGGGGCGGGTACTCGTTCGTGAGGATCGTGATGTGCATGGGCGAGGGGGCGAGGAGGAAGGGCGAGAAAGGAAACGAGGAAGCGCCGGATGGGTTGCGGGGTAAAGGTAGGCAGGCGCCGGGTATCGGATCGGCCCGGTTGCACTTATGCGATACCCACATAGCGAGGCGACGCGGCACCGACCCCGGCTTCCTCCGAGACGGACGCGCCCGCCCGCCCTCCGCAGATTAATCTTGAAGGCCGAACCCGCCGTATTTTTTGGGGTATCACGGCCGACTCTGAACCCCTCGCCCCCTCTATGGAACGCCCTAGCACCGTCGAGCGCCCCCGCCGCCCCTCCCGCGCCGTCCACGTCGGCCCCGTCCAGGTCGGCGGCGGCGCGCCGATCTCCGTCCAGTCGATGACGACGGGCAAGACGCACGACATCGAGACCTGCGTCGCCGAGATCACCCGGCTCGCCGAGGCCGGCGCCGACATCGTTCGCGTAGCCGTCCCCCGCCCCGAAGACGCCGACGCGCTCGCCGAAGTCGTCGCCGGGAGCCCGGTGCCGGTCGTGGCCGACATCCACTTCAACTACCAGTACGCCCTCCGCGCGATCGAGGCGGGCGTGGCGAAGGTGCGGCTCAATCCCGGCAACATCGGGAAGCCGGAGTGGGAGCGCGAGGTGCTCCTCGCGGCGAAGGAGGCGGGCATCCCGATCCGGATCGGCGTGAACTCCGGCTCGCTCGAAAAAGACATCCTCGACAAGTACGGCTACCCCCAGCCCGAGGCCCTCTTCGAGAGCGCGATGCGCCACGTCGAGATCTGCGAGCGCGAGGGGTTCGAGGACCTCATCATCTCGGTCAAGCACTCCGACGTGTTCTTCATGATCCAGAGCTACCGCCTGCTCGCCGAGCGGACGGACTACCCGCTCCACCTCGGCGTGACGGAGAGCGGCTCGCTGCAGACCGGCACGGTGAAGTCGTCGATCGGCATCGGCACGCTCCTCGCCGACGGCATCGGCGACACGATCCGCGTCTCGCTCGCCGCCGACTCGATCCACGAGGTCGAGGTCGGCCACCAGATCCTGAAGTCGCTCCGGCTCGGGCGGCCCGGCGTCAACATCATCGCGTGCCCGACGTGCGGCCGCCTCGCCGGCGACCTCTTCTCGATCGTGGGCGAGGTGGAGGCGGCGGTGAAGGAGGCGAAGTTCGAGAAGGACCTCAACGTCGCGCTCATGGGGTGCGCCGTGAACGGGCCGGGCGAGGCCGCCGGCGCCGACCTCGGTGTGAGCCTCGGGCGCGGTCGCGCCCACCTCTTCAAGCACGGCGAGGTCGTGCGCACGGTGCCCGAGGGCGAGATCGTCGAGGCCGTCCTCGAAGCGATCGCGACGTGGGACGAGGAGGAGCCAGTAGGCAGTGAGCAGTAGGCAGGGACCGTCCACTGTGGCCTGTCGTGTGTTTCCTGTCGCTCGTCCGCTGTATCCTTCGCACGTCCTCACCCTGATCGCTACGCCGTGACCCTCCGCCCTGCTCTTCTCGTCCTGCTCCTCGGCCTCGCCGGGTTCATGGCTGCCGGATGCAGCGACGACGTGGAGGTCTCGTCGGACATCGCCGACCGGGAGCCCACGGCGCTCGCCCGCCTCGCCGTCGCCGCCGACTCCAGCGCCGAGCGGTCGATCTTCTTCTCCGACAAGGCCGGCGCGTACTACTACGACGCCCTCGCCGGGGAGCAGACGGACCCGGCCATGGGCTTCGTCGTCGGCGGCTTCCGCATGACGGACGGCTGGCGCTGGTGGCTCGTCGACGACTCCGTCGGCGTGGGGCCCCACAGGATCACCGGCGGTGTCGGGCGGCCAGACTTCGCCGCCCGCACCTACCAGCAGGCCGACTCGGCCGGCTTTTTCGAGGGACTGATCAACCGGGTCCGCGGCCTCGACCTCGCCGAGCTCACCGAGACCATCACGCTCGCCGATGGCGCGCTCCTCGTGGAGGTCGCGGACAGCATCGGGACGGTGGAGCTGATCCCGCAGTTCAGCGATCGCCGCGGCGCTTCGGAGTACTCCGTGCAGCGGCAGGGGGACGCGCTCGTCGTGGCGCGCAACAACTACGTCGAGCCTCGGGAGGACGACCGCCGTCCGGTGTGGCTCGCCGTCGCCGGCTCGGATGGGACCGCCCTCACCCAAAGTGCCCAGCTCGCCGAAGGACTCGGAGCGCGGGAGCGAGCGCTCGCGCTCGGCCGCGTTCGTTTCGCCACGCCGGGTGCCGCGGCCTTCGCGACGGGCAATACGCCGGAAGAGGCGGCGGCCGCCGCGCGCCGTGCGCTCGACCGGCGCGAGAACCTCCTCGCCGCGCGGCAGCAGCGGCTCGTGAGCGTGCTCTCCGGCAGCACGATTCGCACCGAGGACGAGGCGTTCAACCGCGCCTTCGACTGGGCTCGGCTCTCGCTCGACGCGCTCATCGAGGAGGATTCGACCGGCTTCACCCTCATCTCCGGCGTCCCCGGTACTGAGCGGCCGCCAGGCCGGAGCACGCTCACGACCCTTGAGGGCGCCTTCCTCGCGACGGGCGACTGGGAACGGGCGCGCGAGCTCCTCGTGCGCTTCGGGCGGGCGCAGCAGCGCGACCGACGCACCGGCCTCTTCGGCCGGATCCCCAACGAGTTCATCGACGGCGAGCCTGTCTACACCACGATCGACGCCACGCCGGTCTGGGTCGACGCCGTCGGCGATTACCTCCGGACGACGGGGGACCGCGGGCTCATCACGGCCAACGGCGCCGAGTTCTGGACGCGGACGGTCTACGCCGTGCGCGGGCTCGAGGACATCCGCACGCCGGACGGCTTCCTCCGCAACCGC
>CAYTJT010000083.1:0-11464 GCA_964438105.1 uncultured Rhodothermales bacterium
GCCTCGCTCGCGAGCACCGAGTTCGCCACGATGTCGGCGGCGGCGGCCTCGGGCGTCCGGCCCGCGAGGATCGGCGCGGCGACGGCCGGGAGGTTCTGCTGAAGTTGCCGGAGTTGGGCGGCGAGGTAGTCCTCGTCGAGCGAGCCCGGCAGGTCTCCGATCGTGGCGAGCTCGGTGGCGAGTTCGTCGGTGGGGCCGCCCGCGTTCTGCTGCGCGAGCAGTTGCGCCGCGACGACCGCCCGCCGCATCGTGGCCGACGAGTAGCGCGGGTTCGTGATCCCGGCGAACGCGGCGAGCTCGGCGCCGAGTTCGCGCTTCTGCCGCTGGATCCGCGTCATCCGGTCGAAGAGGTCGCCGTACTCGGCGCGGAGCGCGGGGTCTGCGTCGATGGCGGCGCGGAACTGCCGCTCGAAGTCGCTGCGGCGCGACACGATGACCTCGTCCGTGAGCGCGTCGAGCCGTCCGCGGTACGCCTTCTGCGCGTTGCTCAGCGCGAACCGCGCGTTCCGCATCGCCTCGTCGCCGGAGTTCTCGGCGAGATACGCGTCGATGGCCTCGATCCGGTTCGTGATGTAGGCGAGGATGCCGCCGAGCTCGACGTCCCGCAGGTATTCGAGCTGGGCGACCGTGGCGCCGCGGCTGGTCGAGCCGGGGTTGCCGATGACGAAGACGAGGTCGCCGGGCTCGACCCCCTCGGTGCTCCACGGGAAGTAGAAGTCCCCGGTGTCGAGCGGCTCGCCGTCGGCGTCGTAGGCGCGGAGGAAGGCGTAGTCGAGCGCGTAGCGGGGGTAGGTGAAGTTGTCCGGGTCGCCGCCGAAAAAGCCGAGCGCGTTCTCGGGCGCGGCCACGAGGCGGAGGTCGTCGTAGCGGCGGAAGGTGTAGGCCGAGTAGCGCCCGCCGTCGTAGAGCGGGACGACCTGCACCGTCACCTCGTCGTCACTCGCGGCCACGGCCTCGCTCTCGATCTCCTCGACCGCCGACTGAAACGCGTCCGAGCGCTCGGCGTCGGTCTGCGCGTTCGCGAGGGCCGCTTCGACCCGCGCCGTCACGTCGTCGATCCGGACGAGTTGGTCGACGTAGAGGCCGGGGGCGCGGCGCTCCGCGTCGAGCGAGCGGGCGAAAAAGCCGTCGTCGACCAGGCTCTCGCCGGGCTCCGTCACATCGACGATCGCGCCGCGCACGCAGTGGTGGTTCGTCGCGATGAGCCCGTCGGCGGAGACGAACGCGGCGGAGCAGTTCGGCAGGCGGAGCGCGGCGAGGCGGGCCCGGTCGAACCACGCGTCGTCGGGGCGGAGGTCGTACGTCTCGGCGAGGTACTCCACCGGGGGATTCTCGAACAGCCACATCTTGCCGCTATCGAGCGGCCCGGCGCGCATCACGTCGGCGTCTTGGGCGAGGGCGGCGGGAGCGAGGGCGGCCGGGGCGAGGGGAAGGAACAGGCAGGCGAGGACTACGCGGCGGACGAGCGGGGACATCGGGGCGTCGATTGATGAGCGGGGAGAGGGCCGGAAGCTACCACACGCCACGCCGCGGAGACATAACCTGCGCGTAATGCGGCGGTGCGATACCTTACCGTGTCCCATCTTCGCCTCACTGCGCTATGACGTTCCGCACCGTCCTCCTCCCGACCGATTTTTCCGACACCGCGTCCGAGCCCGCCCGGCACGCCCGCCTCATCGCCGAGCACTTCGGCGCCGACCTCCACGTGCTGCACGTCGCCGTCGGCGCGGACGCGCAGCGCGACGCCGACGGCGCGATGGTCGCCTTCGCCGAAGCGAACGGCCTCGCCACGGCGACCGCCGCCGTCGTGCGCGCCGAAGCGCCCGGGCAGGGCATCGCGCGCTACGCCGCGGAGCACGGCGTCGACCTCGTGGTGATGGGCTCGCACGGGCGGCGCGGGCTGGAGCGGCTGTTCCTCGGCAGCACGGCGGAAGAGGTGCTCCGCGCGGCGGCGGGCGCCGTGCTCGTCGTCCGCACGAACCTCGACGCGTCGGCGCAGCTCCCCGTCGACAGCGTGCTCGCCCCGCTCGACCTCTCCCCGGCGAGCCTCCGCGCGCTCCCCTACGCCCGCACCTTCGCCGCCGCCTACGACGCGCGGCTCGACCTGCTGCACGTCATCGAGGACATCGACCTCCCGGCGATCTACGGCGAGGACATCGCGAACCCCCTCTTCGAGCAGTTCCCGGAGATCAAGGAGCGGACCCGAGCCGAGATGGAACGCGCGCTCGCCGCCGCGCCCGGGCCGGAGGTCCCTTCGTCGATCCACTTCGAGCACGGCCACGCGGACGTGGCGATCGTGGACTTCGCCGAGGCGCACGGCTCGGACCTCATCGTGATCACGCGGACCGGTCGGCGCGGCCTGACCCGGCTGCTGCTCGGCAGCGCCGCCGACGGCGTCCTCCGCACGGCCCCCTGCCCCGTCCTCGTCGTGCCCGTCGAAGACGACTAACGCAGACCGGCTGCGCGGTCGGGGTAGTCCGTGATCAGCCCGTCCACGCCGAGCGCCGTCAGCCGCTCCATGTCGGCGCGGTCGTTGACTGTCCACGGGATGACGAGGAGCCCCATCGCGTGGGCCGCCTCGACAACGGATGACGTGACGAGGGTGAACTGCGGGCTGTAGATGTCGGGCACGAAGCCGAGCGCGTCGAGGCCGGCGTCGAGCACGGCGAGGGCGGAGACGCCCTGCCCGGTGAGCCGCACGTCCCCGACGAGGAGGGCGAGCCGGATGGGCAGGCTCCGGGCGCGGGCGTGCTGCAACGTCCGCACGTCGAACGACTGCAGCGTGAACCGCTCGGCTACGCCCTCGGCCTCGACGACGCCCCAGATCAGATCCACGAACACGTCCGGCGGCGGGTGCAGCCGCCCATCGCCCTCGGGGCGCGACTTCGTCTCGACGTTGTAGAACACCGCCCGGCCGTGCGTGCGCGCCCACCCCTCGGCAAAGCGGATCACGTCGCGCAGGAGCGGTTTCGCGACCGGTTCGAGCGCTTGGTCGGGAAAGCGCGGGTTGGGCCGGCTCCCGCAGTCGAAGCGCGCGACCTCGGCGTACGGCAGGTCGAAGATCACGACGTCATCGCCCGGCGCGACGGGCCGCCCGTCGGGGTGCGCGCAGAACACGGCGGACATCACCGGGTCGTGCGAGACGACGACCTGGCTGTCGGCCGAGACGACGGTGTCGAGCTCGAGCGTCGTCACGCCGAGCTCGAGCGCGCGGCGGAACGCGGGGATCGCGTTCTCGGGCGCGAGCCCGCGGGCGCCCCGGTGCCCCTGCACGTCGAAGCCGGCGGGCGAGATCGGTTGGGCCGAGGCGGGCATGGCGAGTGCGGCGGCGAGGGCGGCGACGAGGGCGAGCGTAGCGAGGCGGGGCACGGCGGGCGGGGGATGAGCGGAGTCCCAACCTAGCGCGCCGGGCGGCAGAGGAAAAGCTACGGGGCCGCCGCGCGCGGATCCATAACCATCTGCTAACGCCACGGTAACGGCCCCGTAACCCCGAGCGCCTACCGTGGCGGTGCGGGCCCTCGGCGCCCGTCCCCCCCACGCCACCATTCTGCCTCCGCCATGACTCGTCTCTACGCCCTCGCGCTGCTGGCCGCCGCGCTCCTCGCCGTTCCCGCCGCCCTCGCCCAGCCCGAGCCCATCCCCCGGCCGAACCTCCAGCCCGACGTCCGCGACTACCTCGCCGCCTCCGCCCGCAGCGGCGACCCCCGCCTCCTCTTCGACCCCGAGCTCCGGCCGTTCTACCACGGCGTCGCCTCGGGCGACCCCCTCGCCGACCGCGTCGTGCTGTGGACCCGCGTCACACCCGACGAGGACGGCCCCGTGGCCGTCACGTGGCGGATCGCCTCCGACCCCGAACTCACCGACGTCCTCCAGACGGGCACCGTCACGACCGATCAGGGTCGCGACTACACCGTGAAGGTCGACGTCGCCGGGCTCGACGCCGCGACGACGTACTTCTACGGCTTCACCGCGCTCGACCGCAACTCGCTGACCGGGCGGACGCGGACGGCGCCGAGCGGCGAGGCCGACCAGCTCCGCTTCGCCATCGCGTCGTGCTCGAACTACCAGCAGGGCTACTTCAACGCCTACGCCCGCATCGGCGAGCGCGCCGACCTCGACGCCGTGCTCCACCTCGGCGACTACTTCTACGAGTACGAGGTGGGCGTCTTCGCCAGCCCCGAGGTCGACCGCGACCACGAGCCCGACGCCGAGACCATCACGCTCGAGGACTACCGCATCCGCCACTCGTTCTACAAGCTCGACCCCGACCTCCGCAGCGCCCACCAGCAGCACCCCTTCATCACCGTCTGGGACGACCACGAGTCCGCCAACGACGCCTGGCAGGGCGGCGCCGAGAACCACAACGAGATCGTCTCGATCGACACGACGTTCAACGACGACGGCGACGTCGTCTCGATCGACACGACGCGGGCCGACGAGGGCGACTGGTTCGTGCGGAAGTCCGTCTCCGCGCAGGCCTACGCCGAGTGGATGCCGATCCGGCTCCCCGACGCCGACGACGCCGAGACCATCTACCGCGCGATCTCCTACGGCGACCTCGCCGAGCTCGTGATGATCGACACCCGCCTCGAGGCGCGCGAGGAGCAGCTCGCCGTCAAGACCGTCGACGGCCCGGCCGAGGTCGACACCGTCGCGTGGTTCGCCGAGGACCGCACGCTCCTCGGCGGCGAGCAGCTCGCCTGGCTCCAGGGCCGCCTCTCGGACTCGCCCGCCCGCTGGCGCGTCGTCGGGAACCAGGTGATGATGACGAAGCTCGCGCCCCACCCGCTCTTCGGCGGCGACACCGCCCCGTTCACCAACCTCGACGCGTGGGACGGCTACCCCGCCGAGCGCGAGCGCGTGCTCGGCCACCTCGCCGCGAACGGCATCGACAACACCGTCGTGCTCACCGGCGACATCCACTCGACGTGGGCCAGCGACCTCCCCCTCGACCCGTTCTCGACCTACGACCCGACGTCGGGCGCGGGCTCGCTCGCCGTCGAGTTCGTGACGGCCAGCGTCACCGCCGACAACCTCGACGAGATCACGGGCGTCCCCTCCGACCCCTCCGAGGCCCAGCTCGAAACGATCTACCCCCAGCTCAAGGACGTCGAGCTCGACAGCCACGGCTACTTCGTCCTCGACCTCCTCGACGCCCGCGCCCAGGCCGACTGGTTCTACTCCGAGATCCTCGCGCCGGCGGCCACCGAGGTCTGGGCCCGCGGGTGGCTCACGAACGACGGCGAGAACCGCATCGTCGAGGCCGCCGCGCCCGCGGCGGAGAAGCCGAGCCCGCCCCCGCTCGCCCCGGCCGCCCCGCCGAACCCGACCTCCGCCGAGGCCGGCGCGCCGACGGACGCCGCGCTCCTCGTGGTCGGGAGCTACCCGAACCCGGCGAGCGACCGCGCCACGATCGGCTACGTCCTCGCCCGGCCCCAGGCCCTCCGCGTCGCGCTCTACGACGTCCGGGGCCGCGAGGTCGCCGTGCTCCTCGACGCCGAGCAACCCGCCGGCGTCTACACCCTCCACTTCGACGCGGCGCCGCTGGCGAGCGGCACCTACCTCTACCGCTTCACCGCGGACGGGCGGACGGTGACGCGGAAGATGACGGTACAACGCTAACCGTCAGAGCGGGATCACGAAGCGGACGGCGGGCGGTGCCGGGCGGAGCGCGTCGTCTTCGTCCTCCCCGAGCAGGCCGTCGGGAATGATGAGCTCGCTGAGGGCGTGCACGCTGAAGGCCATCCCGACGCCGAGCACGGCCCCGACGCCGATATCCGTCGGGTAGTGCACGCCGAGCCACGTGCGGCTCAGCGCGACGGCCGTCGCCCACAGCGCCGACGGCGCGACGACGTACCACTCGGGATACGAGAGGCTCAGCGACGTCGCGATCGCGAAGGCCGTGGCCGCGTGGCCCGAGGGGAACGAGTAGGGGTCGAACGTGGCCTCGCCCTCGTGGGACCGCGAGCGCGACTCGATCCCCGGCACGAGTGCGTAGGGGCGCGGCCGGCGGATCACGTTTTTCAGCGCGAACACGAGCCCGACCGTGCTCGCCTCGGTGACGGTGAGGAGGTACGCCGGCTCGAAGTCGCGCCCGTCGTCGAGGGCGAGCGTGCCGAGCCAGAGGGCGGGCGCCGCCCCGATGAACACCTTGTACGAGCTCCAGTTCGCCGCTCGCATCGTCCCCGCGAACGCGGGGGCCTCGATGTCGTAGATCGCGCGGAGCACGCGCACGTCCCGCGTCGTCGGGGGGTCTTCGACGACGGGCGAGGCCGCGCCGTCCTGCGCCACGGCGGGCGCGGCGAAGACGAGGACGAACAACAGCGCGAAGGGACGGGTGCGGAGCGGCATGGCGGCGGCGGGTGAGCGGGGCGAGCAAACTACGCCACGGCCATACAACAGCAGCGCCGCCGAGGCATTGTCCCCGGCGGCGCTGAAGAGAAAGCGGCGCGTCGTTACGCGTCCACGGCGCTACGCGTCCACGGCCTCGCCGTTCTTCTGCTCGTCGGCGACCTCGGCCACGTCGTCCTTCGGGATCATCCCGAGTTCTTGCTTGACGCGGTGCATGACCTCGGCCCGCTTGTCGTCGTTCTCGCGGAGCCACTGCTTCGTCGCGTCGCGGCCCTGCCCGATGTTGTCGTCGTTGTAGGAGTACCACGAGCCAGCCTTGCCGATGATGTCCGCGTCGACGGCCATGTCGACGAGCTCGCCGAGGCTGGAGATGCCCTCGCCATAGATGATGTCGAACTCGGCCTGGCGGAACGGCGGGGCCACCTTATTCTTGACCACCTTCACGCGCGTCCGGTTGCCGACGATGTCCGTGCCGTCCTTGACCGCGCCGATGCGGCGGATGTCCATCCGCACGGAGCAGTAGAACTTCAGCGCGCGGCCGCCCGGCGTGGTCTCGGGCGAGCCCCACGAGACGCCGATCTTCTCGCGGATCTGGTTGATGAAGACGAGGCACGTCTTCGTCCGGTTGATCGTGCCGGTGAGCTTGCGGAGGGCCTGGCTCATGAGGCGGGCCTGGAGGCCGACGTGGCTGTCGCCCATCTCGCCCTCGATCTCGGCGCGGGGCACGAGCGCCGCCACGGAGTCGACGACGATGACGTCGAGCGCGCCCGAGCGCGTGAGCATGTCGACGATCTCGAGCGCCTGCTCCCCGGTGTCCGGCTGCGAAACGAGGAGGTCGTCGGTGTCGACGCCGAGCTTCTGGGCGTAGCTCGCGTCGAAGGCGTTCTCGGCGTCGATCATCGCGCACGTCCCGCCGAGCTTCTGGGCCTCGGCGATGATCTGCGTGGCGAGCGTCGTCTTGCCCGACGACTCGGGGCCGTAGATCTCGATGACGCGCCCGCGCGGGACGCCGCCGATGCCGAGGGCGTGGTCGAGCGCGAGCGAGCCCGTCGGGATCGCGTCGATGAGCACGGGCGGGGCGTCGCCGAGCTTCATCACGGAGCCCTTCCCGAACTGCTTTTCAATCTGCTTTAGCGCGAGGTCCAGCGCCTTCTGGCGTGCCCCGTTCTGCGTGTCGTCTTTTGCCATGGTGTGTCCCCTGGAGTGTTGGATGCGGGTCCCGATGCGGGTCCCTGTCGAAGCGGCGGTCTCCCATGATACGGCCTCCCGCTGCCAGCCCTATGTCACCCTCATTAAGACCCCGGAAAACCCACGGTGTAACCGCCGGCGGCCGGGTCAAGCGCCGTCGGCGAGCGCGGCGAGGCGGTCGCGGCGGAGGAGCTGGCGGCGGAGGATCGCGAGGGCGGCCGTCACGCTGAACCGCTTGTTGAGCAGGCGGTCGTGGGTGAACTGGAGCCGCACGGCGTAGGGGCCGCGCTCGTCGGCGAACCCGATCCACACCATCCCGACCGGCTTCTCCGGCGTCCCCCCGCCCGGCCCCGCGACGCCCGTCGTAGCGATCCCGATGTCGGCGTGGAGGCGGGCGCGGACGCCCTCGGCGAGCTGCATCGCGACGGCCTCGCTCACGGCGCCGTCGCGGTAGAGCGCGTCCTCGTCCACGTCGAGCAAGACGACCTTCTGAGAGTTGCCGTAGACGACGGCGCCACCGCAGTAGTAGTCCGACGAGCCGGGGATGTTCGTGATGCGATGGCTGAGGAAGCCGCCCGTGCAGCTCTCCGCCGTCGCGAGCGTCAGCCCGCGCTCGCGCAGCATCCGCCCCACCGCCGCCTCCAGCGTGTCGTCGCCCTCGCCGAAGACGTGCTCGCCGATGTGCTCGCGGACGTAGCGCTCGAAGTCGGCGAGCCGCTCGTCGGCTTCGGCGCGCGTTTCGCCGAGGGCGGTGATGCGGAGGCGGACGATGCCGTAGTTCGGGAGGAACGCGAGGCGGAGATTCGGGCCGAGGCGGTCGGCGAACGGCCCGAGTTGGTCGGCGAGGTCGGACTCGCCGTGGCCCACCGTGAGGAGCGTTTTCTGCGCGACGGCGGCCTCGCCGTGCCGAGCCGCGAGGCGGTCGAGCACGCCCTCGTGCATCAGCGCTTTCATCTCGTGCGGCACGCCGGGGAGGATCACGATCGTCCGCGTCGCCCCGTCCACCTCGCCCTCGAACCACAGCCCCGGCGCCGTCCCGACCGGGTTCGGCAGCGCCTCGAACCCGGCGGGCACTTCGGCGAGCTGCCGGTTGCTCTCGGCCATCCGCCGCTGCCGGCCCTCGAACTTCTGCCGCACCTCCTCCAGCAGGTCCTCGTGGAACTCCAACGCCAGCCCGAGCTCGTCGGCGACGGCCCGTTTGGTGATGTCGTCGTGCGTCGGGCCGAGGCCGCCGGTGACGAGCACGAAGTCGGTCTCGGCGAGCGCGCGGCGCAGCTCGCGGCGGATCTCGGCCTCGTCGTCCCCCACGGCCGCCGCGCGGCGGACGGCGACGCCGAGGGCGCTGAGCCGCTCGCCCAGCCACGCCGCGTTCGTGTTGACGACCTGCCCGATGAGCAGTTCGTCGCCGATGGAGAGGAGCGTTGCGTTCATGGCGAATTGCGAGTTACGAGCGACGAGTTGCGAACGAGCGCTCAAAGCTACGTTCGTCGCTCGTCATTCGCTGCTCGTCACTCGTTCGCTCCACCCGGCGGGGTCGCGGTGCCAGTCCCGCAGCGTGCCGAGGTCCGACGGCGCGAGGGCGCCGACGCGCTCGGCGACGCGGAGGAGCGTCTCGAAGTCCGTCAGCGTGGCCCACGCGACCCCGGCCCGCTCGAAGTTCGACGCCGCCTCGTCGAAGCCGTACGAGAACGTCGCCAGCACGACGACCGGCTCCGCGCCCGCCGCCCGCAGCGCCTCGGCCGCCGCCACCGACGAGCCCGCGGTGGAGATCAGATCTTCGACGACGACGACGCGCTGCCCCGGCTCGACGTGGCCCTCGATCCGGTTGCCGCGCCCGTGCCCCTTCGCCTCGGACCGGACGTAGGCGAGCGGGAGCAAACGGCGGTCGGCGAGGAGCGCGGCCTGGGGGATGCCCGCCGTCGCCACGCCCGCCACGAGGTCGGGGCGGTAGCCGCCGCGCCCCAACAGTTCCTCGTAGCCCGCGGCGATGCGCGTGCGGACCTCCGGGTGCGCGAGCGTGCGCCGGTTGTCGCAGTAGACCGGCGAGCGCAGGCCCGAGGCCCACGTGTACGGGTCGGCCGGCCGGAACGTGACCGCGCCGATCAGCAACAAATCCGTCGCGACCTGCTCGCTGAGCGTGGCGAGGGGATCGATCTCGGGGGTGGGCTTGGGCACGAGCAGACGGAGGGTGAGAGCGTTACGAGAGGGTCGAGGGCTGCCGCCGGATGAAGTAGAGCGCCCCGGTCCACACCGTCAGGAGGGCCGTGATGACGAGCAGGATCGACGTGGCGGGGCTGTAGAGCGCGGCGCCCGCGAACCGGCCGACCTCGGCGGGCCACCCCTCGAACCGCGTCAGCTTCGAGGCGACGAGGAACACCTGCACGGCGATGAGGAACGTGAGCTGGACGGCCGTCTTCACTTTGGCCGCGTAGCGCGTTTGGATCGAGAACCCCGCCCGCTCGGCCCACACCCGCAGCAGCGTCACCGCGAGGTCGCGGAGCGCGATCACGGCGACGGCGATCCACCACCACGGCTCTTTCAGCACGCGCCCCAGGCTGTCCGGCGGCAGGAACAGGAACGCGACGAACGCCCCCAGCACGAGCACCTTGTCGGCGAGGGGGTCGAGGAACTGCCCGAAGCGGGAGCCGACGCCGTACTTCCGCGCGATCTTGCCGTCCCAGTAGTCCGAGATCGCGGCGACGACGAACAGCACGAGCGCGACGAGCTGCGCCGTGAAGCCCCCCGAGAGCAGCAGGACGAAGAAGATCGGCGTGACGACGATCCGGCCGATCGTGAGGGCGTTGGGGACGTGTTTCATAGCGAGGGCGGCGTATCGGAAGATACGCCGCCCCATGAATAACCGGAACCGAACCGCCGCCGGGTTTACTGCGCGAGGGCTGCGAGTTCGTTTCGCGCCGACACTGCGATGGTCGTGCGGTCGCGGCCAGCCTGTGGCAGCGCCGCCGCGAGCTTCGCCTCGCAGTCGCCGCACCGGGCGGCGAGCCAGAGGTCGGTCGCTTCCCGCGTCGCGCGTGCCGCCTCTCGGATCTCCGCCTCCGACCAGTAGCCTTCGACGGCTTCGAGCGAGGCCGCGATGAGGTCTGCGTTCGGGCTGTGGTTCTTCACGAGCAGCCGCGTGGCGAAGCCCGCCGCCGCCTGCTCTTCAGGCGAGAACGCCTCACGCTCGAGAGCGAGGTACGACTTCGTATCGGAGTCGGGTCGGAAAACGGTGTCGAGGATGAAGAACGCAACCGTCTGCTCCAGCGCCGAGTGGTACACCTCTCCCTCTTGCTCGGCGAGCAACGCGGCGTATGCGCTCAGGTCCTCCGCGCTTGGGAGGGCCTTCGGCTCCGCCAACGGCCCCAGCTCTCCGAGCGCTTCGAACTGCGCGGCGAAGTCCTCAGCGCTCAGCGAAGCGGCGGGTTCGGCGTAGGGCCGGGGGATCGTCACCGTCGGAGCGAAGGCTTCGTCGAAGGCAGTCTCGGGTGACGGGACGACGTTGGGGCTGTCGCAACCGACGAATACAAGGAGCCCAAAGCACAGGGTGAATACGAATCTTTCTTTCATGATTGACCTCTGTTGTTCTGATGAGGTGGTGGAGTGGGAGCAGCCGAATCCGCTGTCATCCGGGGCAGCTTCCCATCGCCCCGCCGCCGTAGTAGACCCAGCCTTCCCCGCAGTTGATGAACCCGCTACCGTAGCCGTCTCCGTCTCTATCGACAACCATGTAAGCACAGCCGTTGGCTACCCACAGACACGCGGGTTCAAGGGCATGGGCTCCCGATGCGAGGGCACAGCACGCGGTGCTCAGCAGGAGCAGCCTCTTGATCGATTTCATAGCATTGCCGCTGTTTGGTTGATGTGATCGTCGCTCTTGACCTGGTGGAGCTGCACAAAGTCTAAAAAAAAGGGGGGGGGGGGGGGG
>CAYTJT010000084.1:0-10409 GCA_964438105.1 uncultured Rhodothermales bacterium
CGGTCCACACAATCCCACCGATGCTATGTTGAACCGCGAAGGAATGCGGGCCGCGCGTGACGTGCGCCCCAACGCAGACGCGTCCGACCAGGGCCTCCGGGCCGACCCCATGCTCCGCCACGCCTACGGCGGCCCGCTCGAAGCGGCGGCCGAGGCGTTCCTCATCAACGCCTTCGAGCAGAACGGCTCCGCCGTGCTCGGCGGCGGCGAGGTGCCGCCCGTCCTCGTTTCGGCGGCCATGCACATCGTCAACCGCAGCGCGTGGACGCAGCCGTCCGACGAGCAGGTCAAGGCCGCGATGTTCCTCTCGCAGCGCGCCGAGCGCCCGCGTCCCGACGCCGCGAGCGACGCCGGTGCCGCGAGCGACGCCGAGGGCGAGGACGCGCCCCGCCGAGCGGCCTGAGGCCTCGGGCAACGTCCCGGCACGACGCCTTCAGGTACGAGCCGGGGAGGTCGCTTCCGTCGGGGCCATCGACGGCACGTTACTATCGCGGCGAGAGGCGCGGCTGAGGAGTACACCCACGCCGCGCCCATGCACCGCTTCGCCCTGCCCCTCGTCCTGCTCCTCCTCTCCGCGCCGGCCCGCGCCCAACCCCACGAGGCCCGGTACACCGCCTTCGTCGAACTGCTGGGCAACACCGGCGTCGCCTCGCTCAACGCGGACGTCACGTACGATACCGGCTACGGCTTCCGCATCGGCGGCTTCGCCGATCCCAGCCCGCTGTTCGCGTGCGACCCCGATGACTTCCGCTGCCGCCGCTCGGACCGCGACCGCGAGCCCAGCGCCACGGCCTACCTCGTCGTGATGGGGCACCGGCTCGTGGGAGCGAGCGCGCACAAGCTCGAACTCGGGCTCGGCGTGCTCGTCGGCCACGCCGAGCCGGGCCTGCTGGACTTCCTCCCGCGCGCGGCCCTCACCGCGACCGTCGGCTACCGCATCCAGCCTGAGGTCAAGCGCCCCGGCTTTCGCATCGGCTTCACACCGATCGTCGCCCCGGACCGCGTGCTGCTGCGGCCCGGCGTCAGCATGAGCTACGGGCTCCCCTCACCCCGCTGACGTCCGTCAGGCTGCGATGCCGGACTGCACGTGCTCGATGATGGAGCGGAAGACGTGGGCGCCGTCGTCGTAGCCGAGGAGCGCCTCGACGCAGCGCTCCGGGTGCGGCATCATCCCGAGCACGTTCCCGCGCTCGTTCACGACGCCCGCGATGTTGCGCGCCGAGCCGTTCGGGTTCGCGTCGGCCGTGATCTCGCCCTCCGCCGTGCTGTAGCGGAAGACGACCTGCCCGTTGGCTTCGAGCCGGTCGAGCGTGGCGTCGTCGGCGTAGTAGTTCCCCTCGCCGTGGGCGACGGGGATCGAGAGCACGTCGCCCTCGGTCGTCGCGTTCGTAAACGGCGTCGCGGCGTTTTCGACGCGGAGGTGCACGTCTTTGCAGCCGAACCGGAGCGACCCGTTGCGCATCAGCGCGCCCGGCAGGAGGCCGGCCTCGCACAACACCTGGAACCCGTTGCACACGCCGAGCACGAGCCCGCCGTCGTTCGCGAAGCGGACCACGTCCTTCATCACGGGCGAGAACCGTGCGATCGCGCCCGAGCGGAGGTAGTCGCCGTAGGAGAATCCGCCGGGCACGATGACGACATCGGCGTCGCCGAGGGCGTCCTCTTTGTGCCACACGAAGCGGGCGTCCTGCCCCATCACGTGCTTGGCAGCGTGGTAGGCGTCGTGGTCGCAGTTGGACCCGGGGAAGACGAGGACGGCGAATTTGACAGGCATGGATGCGGAAATCAGGAGGGCAGAGGAGGTAAGATAGAGCATAGCGGAACCGTTGATCCCTCGTACGCTATCCTCCATCCTCAATTCGCCATCCTCAAAACCTCGTGATCCCCCGCGCGCTGTTCAGCAAAATCCGCCGCCTCGAGATCCGCACCAAGGGCCTCGTCAACGACGTGTTCGGCGGCGAGTACCACTCGGCGTTCAAAGGGCGCGGGATCGAGTTTTCCGAGGTCCGTCCGTATCAGATCGGCGACGACGTGCGCGCGATCGACTGGAACGTGTCGGCGCGGACGGGCGAGACGTTCGTGAAGCTCTACGAGGAGGAGCGCGAGCAGACGCTCGTCCTCGCCGTCGACGTGTCGGGCAGCGAGCGGTTCGGGACGGGCGGCGTCGAGAAGCGCGAACTCGCGGCACAGATCGCGGGCGTGCTCGCCTTCAGCGCCGTCCGCAACAACGACAAGGTCGGGCTGCTGCTGTTCTCCGACCGCGTCGAGCGGTTCGTCCCGCCGAAGAAGGGCCGCCGCCACGCGCTCCGGCTCGTCCGCGAAATCTTCGCCCACGAGCCGGAGAGCCAGGGCACCCACGTCATCGCCGCGCTCGACCACCTGCTGCACGTCTTGCGCCGCCGCGCGATCGTCGTGCTCGTGAGCGACTTTTTCGACCGCGGCTACGAGCCGAAGCTCCGCGCCCTCGGGCAGCGGCACGACGTCGTCGCCGTCCACCTCCGCGACCGCCGCGAGGTCGAACTCCCGAACGTCGGGCTGCTGACGCTGCGCGATGCGGAGTCCGGGCGGCCGGTGCTCGTCGATACGGGCAGCCGGGCCGCGCGCGAGGCGTTCGCCGAACAGGCCGCCGAGCGGCAGGCCGAGATCGAAGCCGCGCTCGTCCGCGCTCGCGTCGATACCGTCGAGGTGCGGACGGACGAGGACTTCGTCGAGCCGCTCGTGGCGTTTTTCCGCAAGCGCAACCGGGGACGGTGATGGCGGGGAATGGCGTCTCACTTCGTCGATGGCGTAGGGACACGATGCACCGTGTCCCTGCCGTGGTTCTCGCCGCCGTGCTGGTGCTCGCCGCGTCGGCGTCGGCGCAGTCGGTGCGGCTGCACGTGCTCGCCGACAGCGTGACGGTGGGCGAGCGGTTCTCGATCGCCGTGGTCGCCGAGCACGCGGCGGGCGTGCAGGTCCTCTTCCCCGATCCGCCCGACGCCGCGGCGGCCGTCGATGCTCCGCTGCGGGCGGGCGAAGCGGAACTCGTCGGCGCACGCCGCCTCCCGCCGACCGTCCGCGGCAGCGCCCGCGTCGACAGCGTCGTGTTCGAGGCGGCGACGTTCGCGCTCGACTCGGCGCGCGTCGGACCCGTCGCCGTGCGACTCGTCCGCGATGGCGACACGACGACCGTAGCCTCGCCCGTCGGATTCGTCGGCGTGCGCTCGCTCGTGAGCGACGACGCCGAGCCGTATCCCCTCGCCCCGCTCGCCGAGTTTCCGCGCGCGTGGGGGCCATGGCTGCTGGCCGCGCTTGCCGCGCTCGCCCTCATCGCTGCGCTGTGGTGGTGGCTCCGCCGCCGCCGACGGTCGGTGCCGACCCCGGCGCTGCCGCCGCACGACGAAGTGGTACAGCGCCTCGATACACTCGCCGCCGCGAAGCCGACCGAGGCGAGCGCCGTCAAACCGTTTTATGTCGAGCTGTCCGACGCGCTGCGAACGTACCTCGCCCGGACCCTCGGCGTGCCCGCCCGCGAGCAGACGACGCGCGAGCTCCTCGGCACGCTCCGTCGGCACGACGACATATCCGACGACGCGCGCGACGCGTTCGGCTCCGTCCTCCGCCTCGCCGACCTCGCCAAGTTCGCGAGCGTACGGCACGGCGCAGCGACGCACGAAACCGCGCTCGCCCGGGCGCGTGAAGCCGTAGCCGCCGTCGAAGCCGCCCTCGTACCCGACGACGAAGCCTCGGGCGCCGAGCAGCCCGAACCCGACGCCGCCCTGACCTCGTAGCCTCCGCCATGCCCCTCTTCAGCGACACCCTCATCGACCGCCTCGCCCGCGCCGAGCGCGTGGCCGTGCTCACCGGCGCGGGCATCTCCGCCGAGAGCGGCGTCCCGACGTTCCGCGACCCCGGCGGGCTGTGGCAGCGGTTCCGGCCCGAGGAGCTCGCGAACGTCGAGGCGTTCATGCGGAACCCCGTGCTCGTGCAGGGCTGGTATACGCACCGGCGGCAGGTGGTCGAGGACGTGGAGCCGAACCCCGGCCACGACGCCCTCGCCGACCTCGAACGGCTCGTCGAGGGCCGGGGCGGCGCGTTCCTCCTCGCGACGCAGAACGTGGACAACCTCCACCGCCGCGCCGGAAGCGAGCACATCATCGAACTGCACGGAAATCTGACGCGGAGCTATTGCATCGACTGTGGCGAGCCTGCAACGCGTGACGCCCTCGCGATGCTCGGTGACGAAGAGGTAGCGCGCTGCCCCGCCTGCGGCGGCCTCTTCCGCCCCGACGTGGTGTGGTTCGGCGAGATGCTGCCCGAGGGCGCGATGGAGCGCGCCGCCGCCGCCGCCGAGCGCGCCGACGTGTTCCTCTCCGTCGGGACGAGCGCCGTGGTGTACCCCGCCGCCGGGCTCCCCCTCATCGCGAAGGCGTGCGGGGCGTACGTCGCCGAGGTCAACGTCGAGCGGAGCGCGATCGCGGGGCAGCTCTCGGAGGTCGTGCTCGGGCCGTCGGGCGAGGTGCTGCCCTCGCTCGTCGAGGCCGTCCGGGAGCGGAGGCAATGATGGTCCACTCGCACCGTGTCGGCGGGCGTAGGGGCATGGCGTGCCATGCCCGGTTCGCGTCTGGCACCATGCCTGAGCAGGGCGAACGGCCGTTCGCCCCTACGAGTAGCCCGACGCCCCGGAGCATCCGATGACGTTCGCGCAGCCCCTCTTTCTGCTCGCCCTCCTCGCCCTCCCCGTGCTCGCGTGGTGGGAGTGGCGGCGCGCGCATCGGCACACGGCGAGCGTGCTGTTCTCCGACACGTCCACGGCCGAGGCCGTCCGCCCGACGCTGTGGGTCCGGCTGCGGGCGCTCCCCGTCGCCCTCCGCTTCGGCGCGCTCGCCCTCGGCATCCTCGCCCTCGCCCGGCCGCAGGAGCGCGACGTGATCGTCGAGCGGACGACCGAGGGCATCGACATCATGATGGTGCTCGACCTCTCGACCTCGATGAAGGCCGAGGACTTCCGCCCCAACCGCTTTGAGGCGGCGAAGGACGTAGCCGCACGCTTCGTCGACGGCCGCCTCTCCGATCGCATCGGGCTGATCGTGTTCGCCGCGCAGGCGTACACCCAGGCCCCGCTCACGCTCGACTACAGCTTCCTCAAGCAGATGCTGCGCGACGTGCAGATGGGGCTGATCGAGGACGGCACGGCGATCGGGACGGCGCTCGCGACGGCGACGGCCCGCCTGCGCGGCTCGACGGCCGAGAGCAAGGTGATCATCCTGCTCACCGACGGGCAGAACAACCGCGGCGAGGTGGACCCCGCGACCGCCGCCGACGTGGCCGAGGCGATGGGCGTGACGATCTACGCGATCGGCGTCGGCGCCGAGGGCCGCGACGCGTTCGGGCGGCAGGTGCCCGACCACCTCCGGCGGCTCCTCCCGCAGTCGGCGCAGATCGACGAGGAGATGCTGACGACGGTCGCCGAGAAGACCGGCGGGCGCTACTTCCGCGCGGGCGACCGCGAAGCGCTCGTCGCCATCTACGACGAGATCTCCGAACTCGAAACGACCGAGATCGAGGAGACGAGCTACCTCGACATCGACGAGCGCTACGCCCTCTTCCTCTGGCCCGGCTTCGGCCTCGTGCTGCTGGAAATACTGCTCACGACGACGCGCCTGCGCCGCGTCCCGTGAGGCTGGACAGGCCGCCACATCTTTCCTCACCAGGGCGACCACTTTCCTCACAAAGGCGACCACGAGGGATCGCCCCTACGGCCAAACGCCCGAACGTCCACACTCCCAAACGTCCACCCCTCCACCCCTAAACAATGACCTGGACGCATCCGATCTGGCTATTCGCGCTCGTCGCCGTGCCGCTCGCGGTGGGCCTCTTCGTGTGGGCGGCGGCGCGGCGGCGCGAGGCGCTGCGGCAGTTCGCCGGGCGCGACGACGCGGCGGCGCACGCGGCGGCGCGGACGCGGCGGTGGCAGGCGGCGCTCATCACGGTCGCGGTCTTTTGTTTCGCGCTCGCGCTCGCCGGGCCGCGCTACGGCACGCAGCTCCGCGAGGTGCAGCAGGAAGGGCTCGACGTGATCGTCGCGCTCGACGTGTCGGAGTCGATGCGGGCGGAGGACGTGGCGCCGAGCCGCCTCGCCCGCGCGAAGTACGAGATCGAACAACTGCTCGACGACCTCGCGGGCAGCCGCGTCGGGCTGATCGTGTTCGCGGGTGAGGCGTTCCTGCAGTGCCCGCTGACGAGCGACTTCGGCGCGGTCCGCCTCTTCCTCGACGCCGCCGACCCCTCGCTCGTCCCGACGCAGGGCACCGACTTCGGCCAGGCGCTCCGCGTCGCCACGCAGGCGTTCGACACCGCCGCCGACGACCGCATCGAGGGGCAGCGCGCCCGCGCGCTCCTCGTGATCTCCGACGGCGAGAACCACGCCGGCCGCTTCGGCCCGACGCTCTCGATGTTGCGGGAGCGCGGCGTCGCCGTCTTCGCCGCGGGCGTCGGCGAGACCGAGGGCGCGCCGATCCCGGTCTACCGCCGGGGCCGCCTCGCCGGCTACAAAACCGACCGCGCGGGCGCGACCGTCGAGACGGCGTTGGAAGAAGACGTGCTGCGAGACCTCGTGCTCGGCGGCGCGTACTACCGCGTCGGGCGCACGTCGAGCGACCTGCCGGAAATAACGTCGGCGCTCGCCCGTTTAGACCGGGGTGTCCTCGCGGTGGAAACCTTCGAGGCGTTCGCCGAGCAGTACCAGTGGCCGCTCGCCGCCGGGCTGCTGTTGCTCGTCGTCGAGCGCTTCGTCTCCATCCGCCGCCGCGAACCCGTCGCATGACCGACCGCTCGGGCGCCGCACGCTGCGCCCCTACCGACTCTGAACCGGACGACTCAGCCCACCCGCACCCCGTGCCCGCCCGCCTCGCCGCCCTCGCGCTCTTCCTCTTCGCCGTGCCCGCCGGTGCGCTGGAGGGGCACCGTGCGAACGCGCTCTTCGAGGAGGGGCAGATCGACGAGGCGGTGGCGGCGTATCGCGAGGGGCTGCTCCGCAGCGAGGGCGAGGTCGGGGCCGTCCGCGCCGGGCTCTTCAACAACCTCGGCACCGCGCTCTACGAGCAGGAGGATTTTGCCGCCGCGCAGACCGCGTTCGAGCAGTCGCTCGGCGTCGCGCTCGCGGCCGAGGACCGGGCGCGGGCAGCGTTCAACGCGGGCAACGCCGCCGCCGAGCAGCAAAACTTCGAGGCCGCGCTCGGGTTCTACCGCCGAGCCCTCCTCGCCCGACCGGATTTCCCCGAGGCCGCGTTCAACTACGAATACCTCAAGCGCCAGCGACAGGACGAACGGCCGCAGGATTCCGAATCCGACGACCTCCAGCCCTCCCCCTTCGCCGAACGACTCAAAGCCGAAGCCGACTCGCTCGTCGCCGCCGAGCGGTACCGCGACGCGCTCGACGTGATGCAGCGCGGGTTGGCCACAGACTCGACCGTGCAGGCCTACGGCGACTTCGTCGGCCGCCTCGGCGCCGTCGTCGAGATCGACGAATCCGACCAACCGTAATGCTTTTCCGAGCCCTATACGCCACGCTGATACGGGGGGCAGGCACGAGACCTGCCCCTACGCTGGTCGTGCTGATCGCCGCTCTCTGCGTGGCTTCACCGGCCGGGGCGCAGTCGGTGGCGGACTACTACCACGCCGCCGCGCAGGCGTACATCGACGGGGCGAACGCAGACGCCGAGCAGGCCGCCGTCGCCGGGCTCACGGTGGACCCGACCGACGCCAAGCTGCAGGCCCTCCTGGAGAAGATCCGCGAGCGCAACCCCGACGACAGCGGCGGCGAGCAGGAGCAGGACGACGCCGAGAATCAGGAGGATGGCGAGGGCGAGCAGCAGGAGGACGCCCAAAGCGGCGAGCCGGACCCGGAGGCCGAGCAAGAGGGACAGGACGAGCAGCGGCAGCCCGAGGGCGAGCAACGGCAGCCGGAGGAGCCGTCGGAGCCGAACGAGCAGCGGGGCGACGCCGGGGCCGAGGGCGAGCAGGAGCCGCAGACCCCGCAGGGCGGCGGCACGCAGAGCGCCCCGTTCGAGGTAGAGCCGGGCGAGATGACGCAGACCGAAGCCGAGCGCATCCTCCGCGCCATCGAATCGGACGAGCTCGAATTGCTCCGCGAGGTGCAGCGCCGCCGCGCGCGTCCCCGCTTCGTCGAGAAAGACTGGTAGGTCGGATGACGCGCAGCGCGAAACGGCGGACTCGAACCCTCTGGCGCCTCGCCGCCGGGGCCGCGCTGTGGCTGCTCGCTGCGGCGCCCGCCCTCGCCCAGATCACCGTCCGCGCGTACACGGACAAGACGACGATGGGCGACGCGGAGACGCTGCTCTACACGGTCGAGGCTACGGGCAACTTCCGCGACCTCGGCGCCGTCACGGCCCCGGCCACGCGCGGCCTGACGACGGTCCAGACCAGCCCCGTGCAGAGCTGGAGCATCTCGTCCGTCAACGGCCGGCAGCGGCAGCAGCTCACGCTGCAGTGGCAGTACCGCCCGCTCGGCACCGGCACGGCCTACCTCGGCGGCGCCACCGTCCGCCTCGACGGGCGGGCGTACACGACCGATCCGATCGTCGTCGACGTCGTCGCGCAGGCGAGCCGGGGCGCGCCGCCGACGTGGACGCCGAGCCCGGCCGGGTCGCCCCGCCGCGACGCCGCCCCGCCCGCCGACATCTTCATCCAGGCCGAGCCGCCGTCGACCACCGCTTACGTCGGCGAGCAGGTCGTGGTCGATTACGTGCTCTTCTTCGAGCCCAACGTGCTCCCGCGCAACAGCCGGATCGCGAGCGCGTGGGACGCCGACGGCTTCTGGCGCGAGGACCTGGAGTTGGACCGGTACGTCGGGACGAGCGTCGTGCGGCGCGGCGAGCGGACGTTCGAGACGGCCCCGATCAAGCGGCTCGCCGTCTTCCCGACGCGCTCGGGGCAGCTCTCCATCGACTCGCTCGACATCGAGGTCGACGTGCTGCGGGCGCAGCGGCTCGGGCCGCCGGGGAGCCCGCGCAGCTTCCTCCACAACCGCCTGGGCTCGCGGTTCGAGCGGGAGACGATCACCGCCCCGCCCGTCACCGTCGAGGTCCGCCCGCTGCCGCCGGGGGCGCCGCCGTCGTTCGACGGGGCCGTCGGGCAGTTCGGCCTCGCCGTCGACGCCGACCGCCGCGAGGTCGAGGCCGGCGAGCCCGTCCGCGTGACGGCGACGATCTCGGGCAGCGGCAACATCGCCACGCTCGAAGCGCCCGCGTGGGACGCGCCCGACGTGTTCGAGCAGTACCCGGCCCGCGCCGACGAGCAGATCGACCGCGCCGCCGCCGCCGTGCGCGGGCGGAAGACGTTCACGTACATGCTCGTCCCCCGCTACGGCGGGCGCTTCACGCTGCCGCCCGTGGCGTGGACCTACTTCGAGCCCGAGGCGGGCGAGTACCGCACGCTCCGGTCCGACTCGCTGCGGCTGCGCGTCATCGGTCCCGCCGCCCCGCTCGCCGAAGTGGGCGGCACCGCAGCGCCGGACGCGCTCGTCGGCCCGCGTGCGACAGCGACGTGGCAACGGCGGACGACGCCGACGCCATTCTATCTCCAGCCGTGGGTGTGGGCGGGCTTCGCCGTGCCCGCGCTTGCGCTCCTCGGGCTCGTCGCCGTCCTCCGCCGGCAGCGCGACGGGGACTCGCCCTACGCTCGCAGCCTGGGCGCCTTCCCCGCCGCCGAGCGCGGGCTGCGCGACGCCGCCGCCCACCTCGACGCCGGGGAGCCCCGCGCGTTCTACGCCGGGCTCGACCGCACGCTTCGCCTCTTCCTCGCCGACCGGCTCGGCACGCCCGCGCTCGGCCTCAGCCTGCCCGACCTCGACCGCCTGCTCGCCGCGCGGTCGGTCGCGGAAGCGACGCGCGCCGACATCGTGCGGTTGATCCGAGAGAGCGAGGCGGCGCAGTTCGCCCCGCAGCCGGTTCCGCCGCCGCCCGGCACCGTAGATCGAGCCGGGCAGTTGATGGCCGCCGTCGATGCCGAAGCCTCGCCGCTCGACCCGGAGGCTGGCTGATGCTATTCCTCGCGCTCGCCCTTCTGCTCCCGGTGCAGACCCCAGTGCAGGCCGACGCCGACACGCTCTACGCGCTCGGCACCCGGCTCTACGCCGAGGGCGACTATCGCGGGGCGGCGGCGGCGTACGAAGGCGTCGCCGAAACGGGCTGGACGAGCCCCGCCCTCGAGCTCGCCCTCGGCGCGGCGTACTTCGAGGCCGGGGAGACGGGCCGCGCCGTGCTCCACTTCGAGCGCGCGCGCCGCCTCGCCCCGCGCGACCCCGACGTCCAGCACAACCTCCGGCTCGCGCAGACGCGCGCAGACGCGGAGCCGGTGCCGCTCGCCCCCGCCGACGCCGCTTCTCGCTGGCTCTCGGCGGCGGTCGG
>CAYTJT010000084.1:10520-11456 GCA_964438105.1 uncultured Rhodothermales bacterium
GCTCGTGCTCGTCCCGCTCGCGCTCGTCGTGACCGCCGCGGCCGTGGGCACGGCGCGCTACGAAACCCAACCGCGCGCCGTGATCGTCGCCGACGCCGCCGACGTCCGCGCCGAACCGACGGCGGGCGCGGTCGCCGTCACGACGATCCCCGAGGGCGCCGTCCTGGCCGTGACCGAGGCGCGCGGTCGCTGGCGCGCCGTCCGCCTGCCCGACGGGAGCCGGGGCTGGGTCGCCGCCTCGGCGCTGGAAGAGGTGTAGCACGGCGCCACGGCTCCGCCCGGCTGTGGTAGTTTTCGGTCGTCGCCCTCCCCCCTACGCATCCGCCCGACGCATGGAACCGCACATCCTCCCGAGAACGGACGCCGAGCGCCGCGGCTGGATCGAGGTCATCTGCGGGTCGATGTTTAGCGGTAAGACCGAGGAGCTGATCCGCCGGCTCAAGCGCGCCCGCATCGCGCGGCAGCAGGTCGAGATCTTCAAGCCCGCGCTCGACAACCGCTACGCCGAGACGGCCGTCGTCTCCCACGACGAGAACGCGATCCCGTCGATCGTCGTCGACACGGCCGACCAGATCCACCTGCTCGCGGGCGACGCCGCCGTCGTCGGCATCGACGAGGCGCAGTTCTTCGGCGACGAGCTCGTCGGTGTGTGCGAGGCGCTCGCGCGGGGCGGGCGGCGCGTGATCGCGGCCGGGCTCGACCAGGACTTCCGGGGCCGCCCGTTCGACCCGCTCCCCCAGCTCATGGCCGTGGCCGAGTACGTCACCAAGCTGCACGCGATCTGCGTCGTGTGCGGCGCGCCCGCGAACCACTCGCAGCGCCTCGTCGCGAACGCCGACCGCGTGCTCGTCGGGGAGAAGGAGGCGTACGAGCCGCGCTGCCGCCTCCACTTCGAGCCGCCGGCGGAGCCCTCGGCAAAGGCGAGGGCACAGGCGA
>CAYTJT010000085.1:0-11380 GCA_964438105.1 uncultured Rhodothermales bacterium
CCAGATCGCTTCACCCCCTTCCTGACCCGTACACAGAAATCCTGACACTCCCGCATGGCGGAACGGCCCAGCGCTTTCCATCAATGGTACCCCGTAAGCCTTCGTTTGGCAACCCATGTTCGCTCCGCATAGAGCGTTTTGGGCGATCTTCTTGCCCCTTCTGCTATCTCAAAAGACGGTCGAAAGAGAAAGCTATCGCAGCTGCTATCACACGGTACGTTCAGCGCCATCACACACTTCCTCCTCAACTAGATCGGAACCGGTCTGCCGCTACGGTCAGTCTTTCCCACCGCCCGATCAGTGCTCCGATGGGGCCAGGCGTGGTGCTCCATGCGGAAGCAGACCTCGTCTTGCTGACGGATCTGGGAGCGTGGTTCCTCATCTGCACGACAGGATCTGTCCCCGGTGATCCTCCAACCAATGCACTACTTCGTGCAAGGGTGCTTGCGACCCTTACGAAAGCCAGCAGTGAGAGGGATATAATTTCTGTCGCGCTGCTGGTTGTAGATGCTACAGAATCAAACCCTGCTATTCATCTTTTTGGATCAGCAGACACGATGCTGAGGAGAGCAATACCTCCATTTCATGGACTCGAATTGCTCCGTCTTGCCGCTGCTGCTTCGCGCGAGTCGTGGACCCCCTGTACTACTTGTCAGCACCATCTCAACTAGCTCAGTTATGCGCCTTCATCTCCAACTCTCCGGTAATACGGCCCCCGTGCCGTTCTCCCACGCGGCACAACTGGTCGGTCGCTTGCACACTTGGCTAGGAGACAATGATGTTCACGACGGCCTTAGCCTGTACAGCGTCTCCTGGCTCAGTGGCGGGAAGGTTCGAGGTGGCGCACTTCACTTCGCCAATGGTGCTACATGGCAGCTGTCGTTTGCTGATCCAATGCTTGCCGAGCAGGTCAAGAGCGGAATCATGACTGACCAAGATGTGGCGTTCGGGATGCGCGTCTACGATGTCACCACGCAGCTCCCGCCTCGGTTCAGCACGCCGTACCGTTTTGAGGTAGACACCCCTGTTCTCGTGCGGCGGAACCGGGACGATGGAGGCCGGGATCACCTTTCGTGGGACGATCCCGCCGCTGACTCCGCCCTCACACGCACATTCCGCCGAAAGCTGATTGCTGCTGGGCTAGAATCGGAGAATGCAGTGATGGCCTTCGACCGAACCTACCCCGGCGCTAAAACGAAGGTCGTCACTCCCAAGCTAGGCTTGAGGTTCAAGGCCAATGTCTGCCCAGTATTGGTCACTGGGACGCCGGAGGCTGTTCAGTTTGCCTGGCTGGTCGGTGCAGGAGAGCAAACGGGTATGGGGTTCGGTGCCCTCCGAGGTCCGGTCCCCCCCAATATCGCACGGCCGAAGTCTACGGCGGCTCTCAATCGGGTGGAGGCGTGAACCACCCCGTCGATCATCTTGCCCGCCGCTTATTCGGTTCAGAGGCTGAAGCCATTCCGTTTCAGCGGAAGGTCTATGATGCCATCGCTTCCGGGCGAAGTGTAGTCCTTCAGGCTCCGACGGGAGCAGGCAAGACCTTCGCCGCCCTCGCACCGCTTGCCCTCGGTGATTGGGGACGCGAAGGGGGCGAGCCGGCGACGAAACTGATCTATTCGCTCCCGCTCCGCGTGCTCGCCGGCTCGCTCTGTCAGCAGTACCGTGACAAGTTTCAGAAAGCTGGGATGGACCTTCGCTTCACAACGCAGTACGGTGGGGCGGCCGATGACGAGTTTCTCGACCTCAATGGCTCCGGCGAGAGGGGCGTCGTCTTCGCTACGATTGATCAGACGCTCAGTGGGTTTCTCGGCGTCCCGCTCAGCCTGCCGAACCGACTCGCCAATGTGCTCTATGGGAGCGTGCTGAGTGGCGCGCTCGTCTTTGACGAAGTCCATCTTCTTGAGGCCGACAAGAGCTTCACGACGGCGCTCCACCTCCTCAAGCAATCACCCTGGCCGGTCCTCGTGATGACCGCCACGATGAGCGCCACGCTCCGACGCGACCTCTGCCGCACGCTCGGCGCTGAGGAGATCGTCATAGATAACGGGGACTTGCCGCACATTCGTAGCCAGCATGACACCGTCAAGCACGTCGAGGTGTGCAAAGCCCCGCTAGACGGTCGCAAGCTTGCCGATCACCTCGGCCGTCGCACACTCGTTCTCTGCAACACAGTGGATCGAGCTCAGGAGGTATACGGGGACCTTTACAAGTCGCTCGAAGGTGACCCTGACGCGCCGGAGGTGATGCTTCTCCACAGCCGATTCCTCCCGAAAGACCGAGAGGCGAAGGAGAGCAAACTGCAAGGTTGGTTTGGCAAAAAGGGCAACGGACGCTACGTGCTCGTCTCTACGCAGGTCGTTGAGGCCGGACTGGACATCTCGTGCGACGTGATGCACACCGAGGCGAGTCCGGCTGACAGTTTCCTCCAGCGGATCGGTCGCTCGGCTCGTTTCGAGGGTGAGCACGAGGCAGAGATCTACATCTATCCCGCTGACCCCAAGCGAAGCACGAAACCCTACCTGCCCTACCGTAAAGATCCGGTCGAAGCGACGTTGCAGGCGCTGCGTGAGCGCCCAACGCTCCGGTACGACGACCTCCAACGGCTGATCGATCAAATTCACGAGGCCGAGCAGGCGGACTATGTCCCGAACCATGAGAGCGGGGAGGCCAACCTCGCCGAGCGCATTCATCAGGTTCGCCGGGATGTAGAGCGTTCAGCCAATCAGGAACTCGTTCGCCTTGTGGACAACGTCGAAATCATCGTAACGACGGAGGCAGAGTTGATGAGCCGTGACATCTCGCCCTATGCCTACCCGGCCGTCAGCCTACGCCGTGACACGTTTCGCTTCCGCTACATTGAGCAGGGCATCGTCCGTGCGCTACGGGTCGAGGAGTTCACGGATGAGGTCGGTTCGGGACGGAGGGACCGCTACTTCCGCCTCGATCCGGTGGAGTCCGGGCAGAAGCTCAAGCCCGGTCGCTATGTGGTCTCTCCAGACGATGCCGCCTACGATGAAGACCTCGGCCTTCGCCTCGGCGAGCCCGGCGACACCTCGTTCCCACCTCCTAACGATGTCCCGATGTGGACGCGGTACGATTACGAAGAGGAGACCTACGAAGAGCACATCCGGCGCGTCTTCGAACACGATGAGGTCCGGCCCGCGGCACTCGAAGCCATTCGGCGGCTCTCCGCACGGGGCATTCTACCTGACCCGGTTCAGGACGCGGAGCGCCTGATCGACCTCGTCATCTGGTCACACGACATCGGCAAGTTGACCGATGGCTGGCAGGCCGCGCACGGCGACCGCGACCTCTCTGGCGGCGATCCTCTCGCGCACGGCGGCCGGGTGAACAAGCCGCCCCCTCACGCCGCAGAGAGTGCCTGGGCGGTGTATCGACTGCTCTACAACGTGCTCGTCAATGAAGGCGGAGAAGCGGCAACGACGTGGGCGAGCGCCATCCGAGCAATCCGAACCCACCACGGGCCGGAACGAGGAGCCAGGCTGCGAGAGGTTAGCGCATTCCGCATCCGCGCCGAACGACGGGACCACCTTCAGCAGGTTACGCCCCGCCTTCGACCCTCACTCGCACCGTCTCTTACCGACTCATGGCACGAAATCAAGTGGACAGGCGCGAGCGGGGAGCAGCAATGGCAGGACGACCTGCTCGACGACCGCCACGATCCGCTATATGCTCTGCTCGTCTACATGCTCCGCCGAAGCGATCAGCTCGCTACGTCTGAAGTGAGCGGGTCGAAAGAAATCCCCGCCCCCCGGGTTCGTCCAAGCAGCCCCATTCTCTGAGCCTATGCCCGAGCGTTTCATTCCTTTCCGGTACAACACGTACACCGACACGCTCATCGCTCTCGGCACTGCCCGACTGATTCAGCGTGTGCTCGGGGTTCCGGCGTCCGAGATCGAATTGTATGAGGAACCCGGCGGATTCCGTATCCGATACTCCGAGCCGAGTGGTGAAAACATCGGCACCCCATTCTACGAGGTACGAGACAAAGAAAGCCGAGCCGTGTCCGCCGGTCTAGATGGCGGCAGCCTGTGGGACAAAACTGCCGTCGCGGACGACGAGAAGCCTCCGTGGTGGAGTACGGTGAGCGTCCTCAATTCGCTGTTCTCGCCGGCCTCTAACAACGCCATCGCGCAAGCCTATACACCCGAGGTGGGTCAGGCGCTCCTCAGCGGTGACACGGCACTTGACAAGAAGGTGGCAGGCATGAAGCGGAGTCAGCTCCTCTACGCTCCAGCGTCGAAGGGAGCGGCCGGGCCCACACTCGGTACGGGTGGCTACCGCATAAAGGGTGAAGACGAGCAGGCGGTTGCGCTGCTGGGCTATCAGCATGGTGCCGCCGGGTTCATCCGCGATCCGTACACGCTCGTCTTCGTGCCCCGTCCCAGGGAGATTCGCCTCACGGGTTATACCCTCCTTCGGGACTATCTCCGTGCCTACACCCCCCGTTCAGTAAACAACAACCCACTTCCGACCACGCCGCAGACGCTCCCGTTCTTCGTGTCGATGGCGTACTTCGACTTCGTCATCAAGCTGTTCGAGTATATCGAGACGGAAGATCCACTGGCGGGCCTACGGGCACCGCAAGTCGCCAAAGTAGTCTCCGGGCTCGACCGGGTTCTGTACTACAGTCTCGGTACGAGTAGCGCCCCGTCGGCACTTGACACGCTCGCGGTCCCCGACTGGCTCGATGATAGGAGTGTGGTTGAGAACGTCCGCGACGTGCTTCGCCAGACGCTCGGCGAGCACCTCGACCCGAACCTGCTCTACCTCCCCGTCCGTGCCTTCGCCGAGAGCGACCCCCGGCTCCTCGTTCGCTTCTACCGCCAGGTCCATCCGCTGCAGGAACGCCGGCGCCTTCTCACTCAACACACCCTCACCTACGTCATGGAACGTGCTCAAGACGGCCGATTCGCCGACCTCAACGCGGACCCGATGCGAAGGATTGCCCGCGCCATTCGCAGCCGCACGCTCACCAAGCTCTACCGTGACGGTGAGCAACCCGATTTCCAACTCCTCAATGACCTCCGCAGCGCCTCGCTGGCTAATAAGCGCCTCGTCAGTATGCTCAGCGCCTTTGTTAGCGACTACAACCTGGGCAACGCTCGAATGAGCGCTGTCGGTAAGAAGCCGCAGGGACCGAATCTCTCCTACGAGGATGTCCAGTACGTTGCTGAACTCGTCGACAAACACGGCGCTGAGTTCGTGGCTAACACGCTTCTAGCTCAGGCCATGAGCAAACGGCCTGGGGAGCAAGACGACGAATAAACTTCACAATTTACCGCTTCCGCCTACCTAACCCGATCCGTCATGAACAGTCTCTCTATCGCCGGTCGCTGGACCGTCAACCTCCACAACCTCAACAATGAAGGGACCGAGGGCAACTTCATTCAGCCACGCACGGTCACCGTCGTGAAGCGCACGCCCGATGTTGGCGGTGACGGGGACGCTGAAGGTCGTCCGATGCTCTTCGCCGTCAATGCCATCAGCGGCGACATGCTCAAGCACATCCACGCTGACTACTTCCGCCAGATCGCTCTCGACGATGGCGCTGGAGAAGATGGCTATGACGGCGCACTCCCGCTCAGTCGGAACTCCATCGTGCTCAATCCCAACCGCATCTCGACCGAGAGTGAGATGGTCGCGATGCTGACGAACGCAGAAACCACCAACGCCGAGATCATGGACCACACGATCCGGTCGTGTGCGCTGACTGATGTCCACGGCATCCTGATGACGGCACCCCGGCGGATGCTCCCCCGCAAGAGCCGTGTTGAGTTTGGCTGGACAGTTGCCGTGCCGGATGCTGCGCAGACCGAGCACTTCATCCATGTGAAGTATGCCGTCGAGAACGCCACTCGCTACCGTCACGAGGATGATCCGACGAACGAGGGTCAGGCCCTCTTCCACCGGCCAGCCAGCAGCGCCGAGTATGCCTTCCTCGCTCACATCGAGGTAGACAAGATCGGGTTGAACGAGATCACCGGCGAGTATCCGATCTCGGAGGAGCACCGACGCGCGCGTGCCGTCGCTGCGCTCCGAGCAATGGTGCAGACCCTCGCCCACCCCTACGGGGCGGGCCGGAGCCAACAAGCCCCGCACGTTTCAGGCTTCGACGGCGTGATTGTGACCTCGAACTCCCGAATCCCAGCCATTACTGTGAGCCCGCTCGAAGACGACTTCATCGGTCAGGCCGAGAAGCTCACCGACCAGATGAACCGTTTAGGCGGCGACCTCTCGCTGAAGCGCGTTGGGTCTCTGGCGAACCTTACGGAGCACATCGCCGACACCGCGGAGGCGCTTGCATGATTCGGCTCCGCTATCGACCCACGGCGCTCTTCCACTTCAAGCGCCACGATGCCACGAACAAGGCTGCGCTCACGCTCCCGATGCCAACGCCCTACGCCGTCCGCACTGCATTCCTCGCTGTCGCTGATGATCCAGAGGCCTCGTTCGCGGCGGTTAAGGCAAAGACCGTCGTCGTGCGCCCTCCGCACAGAGCTGTGATCAATCCATGCTGGGTTAAGATTCTCACGCCCCGTCGGTCAGACGAGCCGTGGGATAATCCAGAAGCGCCAGCTGAATACAAGACGACGATGAGCCTCCGGGAATACGTGCATATCCCCGGCGATGGCTCCTCCGACCTCTACATTTACATCGACTCGCTCGACGGCATAGAGGAACTCCCGCCCCGCGTGAACTACTTCGGCAAGCGAGGTTCGTTCGTGCAATTCGTAGGGCAGGATGAGGCAGAGCCACCGCCGGAACCTTCCGAAGGCATGGCATTCGACCTCGACGACTACAGTGACGGAGCCACTTGGGATGGTGTCAATGTCTATACGACTAAGCGCCCTCCTCGCGAAGCACTCACGCTTAGGGCGCAGCCTACGTTGACCGTGCGAGGTGTCCGCCACACGCTCTACCAGTTCGAGCCTTGACGGCCCCTCGCATTGGTGGGATGCTCGTCGGCTACCACGCCGTCTGCCCACGGAAGGCGTGGTACTCCATGCGCGGCCTCTGGATGGAGCAGGAGTCCGAGGCCGTCGCGCTCGGCCGCCTCCTCGACCGCACCAGCTACCGACGCCGCAAGCGCCCCGCCCTCATCACAGCCAACGCCCCCGACGGCACGCCGCTCGTGGCGAAGATCGACGGGGCCGACCTCCGCGCGGGCGTCCTCCACGAGACGAAGAAGGGCCGGTCCTGCGAGGACGCCCACTACCTCCAGCTCCGCTTCTACCTCTGGGTCCTCACGCTCGGCGGCGTCACCCGTGCCGACGGTGCCCCGCTTACCGGGCAGCTCGACTACCCCGCCCTCCGCCGCACCGAACCCGTCACGCTCACCCCTGAGCACGAGACCGAACTCGCGGCGACCGTCGCTGCGCTCGCCCGGCTGGCCGAGCAGACGACGCCACCGGAGCGCCACCCGCGCCGGACGTTCTGCCGCCGCTGCGCCTTCGAGGACCTGTGCTACGGGTGAAACCGATGGGAGCGTGGCATCGTTCTGCATCCATTACGGATCCATACCCCGTGCCCCGATGCCGACCATCACGCTCAAGAACGTCCCCGACGAGCTCCACCGCCGGCTGAAGGAGCGCGCCGAGCGCCACCACCGGAGCCTCAACCGCGAGGCCATCCGCTGCCTCGAAGAGGCCGTCGCCGACGAGCGGATCGAGGAACAGGCGCTCCTCGCTCGCATCCGCGCCAACCGAGCCCGCATGGTCGAGCGGGGGGTGTGGCTCACCGAGGAGTCGCTCCTCGAGGCCACCGAGGAAGGGCGGCCGTGATCGTCGCCGACACCAACCTCGTCGCCTACCTCCTCGTGCCTAGCGGACGGAGCGAGGCGGCCGAGGCCGTACGCCTTCGAGATCCGACGTGGGGTGTCCCACCGCTCTGGCGATCCGAGTTGCGGAGCGTGCTCGTCCAGAGCCTCCGCGGCGGCACGATGACGCGGATCCAGGCCGACGCTGCATCGGCGGACGCCGAGGCCCTCCTCGCTCACAACGAGCGAGCACCCGAGACCGCACGTGTCCTCGACGTAGCGCTGGAGCACGGGCTCTCGTCTTACGACGCCGAGTTCGTCGCGCTCGCCGAGGAGCTCGGCGTGCCGCTCGTGACGGACGACCGCCGGGTGCTGAAGGCGTGCGCCGACGTGGCCGTCTCCATCGACGACTTCGCGCGGGACGCGGACGCATCTGGCCGGTAGCGACAGGCGGTGAGGCTATGCTGGGGCACACCCCGGAAGCCTCCCTCCCCTTCGCCATGTTCCGCACCATCGCCCCCACCGTCTGGGCCTTCGACTGCGAGTGGGTCCCCGACGCCGACGCCGGCCGTCGCCTCCTCGCCCTCGCCCCGGACACCCCCGAGCCCGAGGTCTTCGAGGCGATGTGGACCGCCGCCGGAGCCTCGCCCGAGCAGCCGCGGCCGTTCCTCAAGCTCCTGCACTGCCGCCTCGCCTCCGTCGCCGTCGTCGAGCGCCGCGTGTGCGCCTCCGGCTCCGCCGGCAGCGAGATCGCCCTCCGCCTCTGCTCCCTCCCACGAGAGGGAGGGGACACCGAGTCGGACCTCCTCACGGCGTTCTTCGAGGGGCTCGACCGCCGCCGCCCCCAGCTCGTCGGGTTCAACTCCCACGGGGCCGACCTCCCGATCCTCGCCCAGCGTGGGCTCGTGCTCGGCCTCGCCGCGCCCGGCCTCTGCCGGCGCCCGGACCGGCCGTGGGAGGGGCCGGACTACTTCCACCCCCACAACGACTGGAACGTTGACCTCATGCGGGCCGTCGGCGGACGCGGCGCGGCGTGCCCGTCGCTGCGGGACCTCGCGGTGCTCGCGGGCATCCCGGCCAAGACGCATGGGGACGGCCCGTGCTCTGGCGGCGACGTGGCGGACCTATGGCGCGCCGGCCGCCGCGACGACATCCGCCGCTATAACGAGTGCGACGCTGTGACGACGTACCTCCTCTGGCTCCGCACGGCCCGCTTCGCCGGGCTCCTCTCGGCGACGGAGCACGCCGGGGAAGAGGGGAGGGTGGAGGCGCTGCTCGAACGCCACGCCGAGCGGGGGGACGACCACCTCGGCGCCTTCCTCGAACGCTGGCGGTGCCTCGCCGTCTGAGCCCGCCCCGGTGGTCGCCCCGGCAGAAGCGGACAGGCGTGGCCGGTAGCGCGGGCCGTGCGTCGTACCCTGCGCGCCACCCGGACCGACGCCCGCCCGCTCATGCCCCGCGACCACTACCTCTTCTCGAACGGCCGCCTCCGTCGCCGCCAGAACACCCTCTGGTTCGAGAAGGCCGACGACGATCGCACGCCCGCCACCGACGCGGCCGATACGGGCGCCCCCTCCGGCGCGCTCACCGGCGAGAAGGCCGTCCTCCCCGTCGAGGCCGTCGACGCCCTCCACCTCTTCGGCGAGGTCGACCTCAACAGCAAGCTCGTCGTCTTCCTCGCCCAGCAGCGCATCCCCGTCCACGTCTACGACTACTACGGGAACTACTCGGCCACGCTCTACCCGCGGGAGTACCTCCTCTCCGGGCGGCTCACCGTCGCCCAGGTCGAGCACTACCTCCGCCCCCGCAAGCGGATCGCTCTCGCGCAGGCGTTCGTCGAGGCCTCCCTCTTCAACATCCGCCGGACGCTGCTCTACTACGAGAAGCGGGTCGCCGGCGCCGGCGCCGTCCGCGAGGCGCTCGCCGTCGTGGAGCGCGAGGCGGCCCGTGCCCCGGACGAGCCCGACGTCCCCGAGCTGATGGCGGCGGAGGGCCGCGCCCGCGACGCGTACTACCGCGCGTGGCCCGCGCTCCTCGGCCCGAAGGCATCCGACTTCCCCTTCGAGGGGCGGCACCGGCGGCCCCCGTCGAACGCGCTCAACGCGGCGATCTCGTTCGGGAACGCGCTCTGCTACTCCGCCTGCCTCAAGGCGCTCTACCGGACGGCGCTCGATCCGACGGTGTCGTACCTCCACGAGCCGGGCGACCGCCGCTACAGCCTCGCTCTCGACCTCGCCGAGGTGTTCAAGCCGCTCCTCGTCGACCGCGCGATCTTCCGCCTCCTCAAGACGGGCCGCCTGCAGCCGAAGCACTTCGAGCCGCACCTCGGCGGGGTCTACCTCACGGAGGCGGGGCGGCGGCGGTTCGTCGAGGCGTGGGACGAGCGGCTGCGGCGGACGGTGAAGCACCGAGGGCTCGGCCGCCACGTCTCGTACGAGCGCCTCGTCCGGCTCGACGCCTACCGCCTCGTCCGCCACCTCACCGACGCCGGCGACCCCTACCGGGGCTTCCGCGCCTGGTGGTAACCCGGCCGTAGCCTGGCGGTAGCCTGGCTCCTCATCCGACCCGTCTGCGCAATGCCCTACGTCATCGCCGTCTACGACGTCTCGACCGACCGCGTCGCCAAGGCGCTTAAGCTGTTCCGGCGCTACCTCTCGTGGGTGCAGAACTCGGTGTTCGAGGGGGAGCTGACGAAGGCGCAGTTGGCCGAGCTTGAGGCAGCAGCGCGGGCGCTCTTGGAGGGCGAGGATGCCGTGATCGTCTACGAGATGCGGACGACGGCGTACATGGAGCGGCGGACGATCGGGCCCGAACGGGCCTCGGCCGGTCCCTTCGTGTAGGAGCGGAGCGGCTGCGACGGCGTCATCCGCTATCGCACGTCGTCGTCCTCGACGGCCTGCACGTCCGTTCGGAGCGCCGGCGGTCCGTCCCCGCTCGTACGCGCTAGACGAGCCAGTTTGCACGTCGTCGCCCCCTGGGGGATCTTGCACGACCGCGACGCGACGCGAGCGGAAAGGGCGAATTCTTTCGCCGCAGGCTCTTTGACGTCCTGTAGCAAGGTATCATGCCCGTCACCACCGGGCCTCAATCGCACCTCAGAGGCATCGAAAGAACGGGATGGCGGCGTGGGGCGCGGGCACGCCGCGCTGCCTCAATCGCACCTCAGAGGCATCGAAAGGTAGTCGTGGCTCTGGGTGTAGTTCTTCGAGAGGAGCGCCTCAATCGCACCTCAGAGGCATCGAAAGTAGGGTTCGAGCGAGCGGTCGCCGACGACGAAGGCCGGGCCTCAATCGCACCTCAGAGGCATCGAAAGGAAGCCGTCGCGCTCAACAAGACCGCCATCGCCGGCCTCAATCGCACCTCAGAGGCATCGAAAGGAGATCGTCGCCGTCTGGCACGGGCACCTCCACCAGGCCTCAATCGCACCTCAGAGGCATCGAAAGTGCTCAACACCGTGGTGAGGGCCTCCATCGTCGCCTCGCCTCAATCGCACCTCAGAGGCATCGAAAGTTCATGGGCTCGGGTACGACCGGCGTCGCCGCCGTGGCCTCAATCGCACCTCAGAGGCATCGAAAGCTGAGCGCGTACGCGAGCGGGGGC
>CAYTJT010000086.1:0-11378 GCA_964438105.1 uncultured Rhodothermales bacterium
CGAGCGCTTCGAACAGGTCGAGCGGGTCGGACGCGACGAGCGGCAGGATGACCTGGGCCTCGGGATCGCCGAAGCGGCAGTTGAACTCGACGACCTTCGGCCCCTCGTCCGTCATCATCAACCCGATGTAGAGCACGCCGCGGTAGGGCGTGCCTTCGTGGGCCATCCCCCGGAGGACGGGCTGCACGACGCGTTCTTCGACGGCGCGCATCACCGAGCGCGTGACGAGCGGCGCGGGCGCGTAGGCCCCCATCCCGCCCGTGTTCGGCCCGGTGTCGCCCTCGCCGATGCGCTTGTGGTCCTGCGCCGGGGCGAGGAGGACGTAGTCGGTGCCGTCGGTGAGCGCGAAGACGCTGGCCTCCTCCCCCTCCATGAACTCCTCGACGACGACGCGCGCGCCGGCCTCGCCGTAGGCATCGTCGAGCAGGATCTCGCGGAGCGAAGCGCGGGCGGCGTCGACGGTGGCGCAGATGTGGACGCCCTTGCCGGCGGCGAGCCCGTCCGCCTTCAGCACGATGGGAAATGCGCCACCTTCGACGTGCGCTACGGCCGCGTCGTACTCCTGCGCGGTGAAGGTGCGCGACGCGGCCGTGGGGACGCCGTGCCGCGCCATGAAGTCGTTCGCGAAGCTCTTGCTCCCTTCGAGCCGCGCCGCCGCCGCCGTCGGCCCGACGACCGCGAGCCCGGCCGCCTCGAAGCGGTCTACGAGCCCGGCTACGAGCGGCGCCTCCGGCCCGACGATCGTGAGGTCCACGCCCTCGTCGCGGACGAACGCGAGCAGCCCGTCGAGGTCGCTCACGGGGATCGGGACGTTCGTGGCGAGCGCGGCGGTGCCGGCGTTGCCGGGAGCGCAGGAGATCGTGGGGCGGCGCGGGCTGCGGGCGAGGGCGTAGCACAGGGCGTGCTCGCGCCCCCCACCGCCGATGACGAGGACGTGCATGGGTGGAGACGGGATGGCAAGAGGGAGTAGGCCGCAAGATAGGGGACGCGCCCTCGCGCCACGCCCTGTACGGCGCGCCGTACAGGGCGAACGCATGTCGGTCCGCGCTCCCCCCGCCCCGCTTGCGGTCGCAGAGGCTACGCCTCCGCTCCCTGCTGCGCGGGGCTGTCCCCCTCGGGTCGAGGGGGACAGCCTGAGCGTCCTTGAGCGGAGCGATGGACGCTCGGACGGGGGGAGCGAGGTAGTACACGCTCGCCCTGGCGCGCCGTAGTCCGCCCACCGCCGCGGTCCCGGCGCCCCTATCTTCCGGGGACAGGAGGCGCGCCCCGCGCCCCTCACCTCTCTGCTGAACGTAGGCTCCCCGATGCCGCTCGCCCTGCTGCTGGCGCTCCTCGTCTCTCTCGCCGCCCCGCCGGACGCCACGCTCCCCGCGCGGTCGCACGCCGCCGTCGCGGATACGACCGACGACGACCTCGGCGTCAGCCCCCTCGTCATCCCGAGCGGGTTCTATTCGCCGACGCGCGGCTTCGGCGTCGGAGCCGGGGTCGAGTTCGACCACCTCATCGCGCCCGGCACCGAGTTCCGGCTGACGGGCCAGGTGATGCAGCGGTTTCGGCGGTACCGCACGTCGTTCTTCACGGGCGACCCGTTCGAGGCGCGCCTGTTCGCGGGAATCCTGGGGGAGTACTTCACGAACGAGGTCCGCGGCTACTACGGCCTCGGGCCGCAGACGAGCCGCGCCAGAAAGGTCTTTGTCCACATTCGGGAGGTCGAGGGCGAGGTCCGGCTCGGGTGGCGCCCGTTCGACCGGGATTGGCTGCTCGTCCAGCCCGTCGTCCGGCTGCTCCACACCCGCGTCGTCTCGTTCCGCGACCGCCGGGAGGACGCCTTCGTCCGGCTCGACGAGGCGTCGCAGCGCGCACTTTTCGAGGCCGTCGATCGTCCCGCGACGGGGGTGACGTACGGGCTCGAACTCGCCTTAGACGGCCGGGACCGGCCGCTGTACCCCACCCGCGGCGCCCTCCTCCTGCTGACGGGGCGGCGCTACGACGGGCTGGACGCCCGGCCCTTCCGGCACTACACGGGGACGGCGAGCGCGTTCGGCTTCGTCCCCATCACCGGCCGCCACGTGCTGTTCGCCCGCGCCGTGGTCGCGTCGACGCGGCGCATCGGCGACGAGCCGCTCCCCTACTTCGCCCTGCCCGTCGTCGACGACGACCTCATCGGGGCGTACCCCGGCCACCGCCTGATCGGCAACGACGTGCTCGCGATCTCGGCCGGCTACCGCTTCCCGCTCGTCACGCTGTACGACTGGTACGGCCTCGACGCGCACGTCTCGGTGAGCGCCGCGAACGCCTACGACAGCCTGCTCGACCAGTTCGAGCCGGGCCTCACCTTCTCCGGCGACCTCACCGACGAGGGCGAGCGGACGCCGCTCCGCCCGGCGCTCGCGCTCGGCGGCAGCATCGTGAACCTCGACCGGGGCCACGCCGTGATCGGTGGGCAGGTCGGGATCGACCCGGAGGGGCTGCGCCTCGCCACGCTCCGGTTCACGTACGAGCTCCGCGACCGGCGCCCGCTCGTGCGCTGAGCCGGTGTTCCGCCCGCTCTTCACCCCCCGCCCCGGCCGCCGGCTCTATCTTTTCGCCCGTCGCTCCGCCCCACCGCGTTTTCACCCACCCCGCTGCCTGCGTGCGCACGTTCGCCCTCTTCACCCTGAAGCTGCTCCTCGCCGCCGCGACGGTGGCGTACGTGGCGCACACGGTTGCGTGGGACGAGATCGTCGCGGCGATGCAGGCGGCCGACGCGTGGTGGATCGCGGCTGCGTTGCTGCTGATGCCTGCGAACATCGGGCTGGAGGCGTACCGCTGGCACCGGCTCGTGCGGCGGATCGCGCCCGATGTGCGGTTTTCGCAAACGCTCGCCGCCGTGCTGAGCGGGTACCCGCTCGGCCTCGTCACGCCGGGCCGCGTCGGCGACTACGTGGGGCGCGCGTTCTACCTCCGCCACGCGGGCAAGGTGGAGCTCGCCGCGCTCACGTTCGCCGAGCGGATGGCGACGCTCGCGTGCAGCCTCGTCGTCGGCTTCGCCGCGCTCGTGCCGTTCCTCGCGACGCGCACCGACGTGCCGACGTTCGCGTGGGCGACGACGCTGTGGGCCGGGCTCGCGAGCGCCGGGCTCCTCGTCTACCTCGTCCTCCACCCGCGCACGGCGCGGCGCCTCCTCGACGCCGTCCTCCCCGCGCGCTTCGCGCCGCACCTCTCGTTTCTCGACGCCTTCGACCGGCACGACGCGCGGACGCTCCTCGGCCTCTCCGCCGTCCGCTACGGCATCTTCTCGCTGCAGTTCGTCTGCCTCGTCTTCGCGTTTGCCCCGGCGGCGGGGTGGCTGCTCACCGTCGGCGGGGTCGTGCTCGTGTTCTTCGCCAAGAGCGCGATCCCCAGCTTCACCCTCGCCGATCTCGGCATCCGCGAGGGCGCGGCGGTCTACTTCATGGGCGCGCTCGGGATCGCGGGCGCGGCAGCGTTCAACGCGGCGTTCCTGCTGTTCTGCGTCAACATCCTGCTCCCGTCGATCGCCGGGACGCCGCTGATCCTCAAGCTCCGTTTCGCGGCCGAGCCTGCCCCCGTTGCGGCGGAGGTCCGGGCATGATGGCGGTGTTCGTGGCGATCCTGCTCGCGTCGGGGCTGTGCTACGCCTTCGCCATCGGCGCCTTCGCCGTCGGCTTCCAGCGCGTCGTTCGGGAGACGTCGGACGGTGGAGAGAGGATGGTGGACAGCGGACGACGGCCGGTAAACCAGACGCCCTCCCTCCCTTTCGTTTCCGTCATCGTCCCTGCGCGTGACGAAGCCGCCGCCATCGGTCTCTGCCTCGACTCAGTCTTTGCGGGCGACTACCCGGCGGACCGCTTCGAGGTGATCGTCGTGGACGACCTCTCACGTGACGCGACGCCCGCCGTCGTGCGGCGGAAGATGGAGCGCCTCAACCGGGTGGCCGTCCTCGCAGGCTTCGAGGATGACGAGCCCGAGCAGCGCTTGCGCCTCGTCCAGATCTCAGACGAGGAGGACCGCGCCCGTGCACACAAAAAACGCGCGATCGAACGCGGCATCGCCGAAGCGCGTGGCGAGATCATTTGCACGACGGACGCCGACTGCCTCGTCCCGACGGGCTGGCTCCGCGCGCTCGTCGCCCGGTTCGACGACGAGACGGCGCTCGTCTCCGGCCCCGTGCTCTACCCCACAGGCGGCGCGGCGGCGAACGTGGAGGCGCTCGAATTCCTCGGGCTCGTCGCCGTCGGGGCGGGGGCCATCGGCGCAGGCCGCCCGAATCTCTGCAACGGCGCGAACGTGGCGTACCGGAAGGACGTGTTCGAGTCGCTCGGCGGCTTCAGCGGGATCGACCACCTCACCTCGGGCGACGACGAGCTGCTGATGCAGAAGATCGCGTATACGACGGGCTGGGGCGTTCGCTTCTGCGCCGACCGCGCCGCCGCCGTGCTGACCGAAGCGCCCGCGACCCCGCGCGCCTTTTTCGAGCAGCGCCGCCGCTGGGCGTCGAAGGGCGCACACTACCCCCACCCGGCGCTCGTGGCCCTCGTCGCGGCGATCTACGCGTTTTATGTGGCACTCCTCGGCGGGCTCGTGGCGCTGCCGTTCGTCCCGGCGCTCGCAGGTCCGCTCGCGGCGGGCTTTGCGCTGAAGGTGGTGCCCGAGGTCGCTCTGCTCGGCCCGGCGTGCCGCCACTTCGGCCGGGGTCGGCTGATGGCCTACTTCCTTCCCGCACAATTCCTGCAGTTGCCCTACGTCGTCGTGATCGGCGCGGCGGGGGCGCTCGGCGGCTACGAGTGGAAAGGGCGGAGGATCGAGCGATGAACGGCGCCCTCACCACGCTCCTCGGCAACCACGTCCCGCGCGCGCTCTCGCCGCTCTTCCCCGACCTCTTCTGGCGGCGCGACGACGGCACGCCCACGCTCCACCTCACCTTCGACGACGGCCCCGACGCGTCGACGCCCGCCCTGCTCGACCTGCTCGATCGGCACGGCATCGACGCGTCGTTCTTTCTGATCGGCGCGAAGGCGCGGCGGCGGCCCGACCTCGTCCGCGCGATCGCGGCGGCCGGCCACACGATCGGGCAGCACACCGACACGCACCCCGACGCGTGGCGCTCTCCGGCTTCCGCCGTCGTCGCCGAGATGGAACGCGCAACGGCGACGCTCGAAGACCTCACCGGCGAAGCCGTCCGCTGGATGCGCCCGCCCTACGGCCGCTTCACCTCGTCGATGCGCGCGTGGTGCCGGGACCGAGGGCAGCGCATCGCGATGTGGGACGTGATGCCGGCCGACTTCCTTTCTTCGAGCACCGCTCCGGACATCCTCCGCCGCACGCTCCGGCTCGTCCGGCCGGGCTCGGTGCTCGTGCTGCACGAGGGCGGCCACGCGCGCCGCGTGACGCCGCCGGCGCTCGTCCGCGCGCTCCCGCTCCTCCTCGCCGACGGCTATCGCTTCGCCCGCCTCTAGCGGCTCGCTCTCCGTATGTGGTTCTACCTTTTCCTGCCCACCCTCCTCTACACCGCGCTCATGCTCGGGATCGCCGTGGCGACGGTCCGCATCGCGCGGCGGCCACGGCCCGGGGCCGAGGTGTTGCCCCGCATCGCCGTGCTCGTGGCGGCGCGGAACGAGGAGGCCCGGCTCCACCGCTGCCTCGACGCCCTCCTCGCCCAGGACTACCCCGCCGACCGCATCGACATCTTCGTCGCGAATGATCACTCGACGGACGGGACGGCCGAGGTGATCGAGCGCTACCGGCGGCGCACGGCCGCAACGGTCCCGGCCGGCGTCGATTTCGACGACGGTGACGAGATCGGCGGCGACGGCTTCCGACCCCTGCCCGCCGTCCACGCCGTCGAGGTCCCCGATCCGACGGATCACGTCCGCGGTAAGGCGCTCGCCATCCACTCCGCCGTCGAGGCCTGCGACCACGACATCCTCCTCGTCACCGACGCCGACTGCGCGCCGCCGCCCGAGTGGGCCCGCAGCCTCGTCGCCTATTTCGACGACCCCTCGACGGGCGTCGTCTGCGGCCACACCTACGTCGAAACCCACGGCGACTGGCTGAGCGAGCTGCAGGCGCTCGACTGGGCGTACCTCCTCGCCGTCTCGTCGGCCCTCGTCGAGTCGGGGCAGCCGCTCACGGCGATGGGCAACAACATGGCGTTCCGGCAGAGCGTGTACGAGTCCGTCGGCGGCTACCCCGCGCTGCCGTTCTCCGTGACGGAGGACTACATGCTCTTCCGCAGTATCGCCGAGCAGACCGACTACCGCCTCCGCTACCCCTCCGCCCCGGCGCTGCGCAACTACACCCTCCCGCTCAACAGCATCACCGACGTCTACCAGCAGCGCCGCCGCTGGGCGCGCGGCGGGACGAACGCGAAGCCGTGGGTCTACGCCGCGTTCGCGCTGACGCACGTCGCCCACCTCCTCCCGATCGTCGGGCTGTTCTTCGCGCCCGGGCTCGCGCTCGGCGCCATCGCGGCTAAAGCCGGAGCCGACTTCGCCGTGCTCTGGGCGTCGCTGGGGCCGAGCCGGCGGCGCGGGCTGCTGCGCACGTTCCCGCTCCTCGAAGCGTACGTCTTCTTCTACCTCATCACGCTGCCGAGCGTCCTCCTGCTCTTCCCGCGCATCAACTGGAAGGACCGCAAGCTGTAGCTACGCCCACGCGGCAGCTACCACACGTAGAGCAGCATCGCGACGTAGTGGCACGCGCTGCCGCCGATCACGAAGAGGTGCCACACGGCGTGGTTGTAGGGCAGCCGCTCCCACACGAAGAAGATCACCCCGACCGTGTAGCTCAACCCGCCCGCGATCAGCCACCCCAGCGCGTCCGGCGGCACCGACGCGAGAAACGGTTCGAGGACGATCACGACGAGCCAGCCCATCACGAGGTAGAGCACCGTCGAGAACCCCTCGAAGCGGTCGACGAAGAACAGCTTAAAGACGCACCCGACGACGGCGAGCGTCCACACGACGCCGAGCAGCGTCCACCCCGGCGGCCCGTCCAGGCTCAAGAGCGTGACCGGCGTGTACGTCCCCGCGATGAGCAGGTAGATCGCCGCGTGGTCGAGGATGCGGAAGACGTGCTTGAGCCGCGGCTGCTGGAAGGCGTGGTAGAGCGTGGAGCTCGCGTAGACGAGCACGAGCGACGACCCGTAGACGGTGAACCCGGCGATGTGGACGGCGTCGCCCCGGATCGCGCCGAGCACGATCAGCACCGGCACGGCCGCCACGGCGAGCAGCAACCCGATGCCGTGCGTGACCCCGCTGGCGATCTCCTCGCGCAGCCGCTGCCGCTGCGTTGCCAGCACGGCGCGCGCCTGACGCATCCGCCGCCGCGAGCGACGAGCGAGCAGGCGATTACGGACGGCGATGCGGCGCATGACGTGGGAAGGGCTATCGGACGAATGGAATCAGAGCATCTACGACGCGCGAGAACGGCGAGCGTTTCCTCCACAGCGGGATGCCTGCAGGATCCGTGCCACCAGCGTCAACGGAAAATTCACTCCCCAGGTGCGATCACGCGACATCCCGGCCCGTAGCGTACCGCCTCCTTTCCCCAGACTCTCGCCGCCATGCGTTTGCCCCTCGCCTCCGTCGTCGCCCTCTCCTTTTTGCTCTCGGCCTGCGTGTCGTCGCGGACGGCCCCGCCCCCCGACGTCGTCGCGGTCAGCGACCTCGACGCCCGGGCGGAAGACGGCCACTACACCTTCTTCAGCCTGCGCGAGAATAGCATCGTCCCCGCAGCCGACTCGGCATCGACGGACTGGGACCTCGCCTTCAACGCGACGACGATCCTCGTCAACGGCGGCGCGTCCGGCCCCGGCATGGGCGGCGCCGTGGTCCTCGACGACACCTCGTTCGCTGCCGTCACCGAAGCGCCACCGCCCGAGGCCTTCGCCGTGGACCGGGGCACCGGGCGGACCGAGACGGCGATCCCCGGTGGCGCCGGGAATGGGTGGTACGACTACGACTTCGCCACGGGCATCGTCGCGCCCCGCCCGGGCGTGCTCGTCATCCGCACCGCCGACGGTCTCTACGCCAAGGTCGCGATCGAGAGCTACTACCAGGGGGCGCCCGCGCCCGAGGCGTTGAGCCCGGATGAGGGCTTCCGCTATTACACCTTCCGCTACCTATTTCAGCCCGACGGGTCGCGCCAGCTCCAGTGAGGCACGGCGCCGGTCGTCAGAGTCTGCCGGGCCAAACCCGCTCGTACAGGTAACAGCTGGGGGCAGGGGCAGCCGTGCGGAAGATGCAGAGCCGAACCCGACGGGAGAAAACGGGTTAATAGAGGGTGCTCACTCCTCTTCCGGGGCCGGCGTGCCTACCCGCCAGCAGCCCCCTCATTTCTCCCCTCCTCGTATCATGGCTACTCCCTCTCCGCAACGCACCGCCGACCGCGCCGCGCACAGCGACACCGTCGAGAAACTCGCCCGCTTCGGCTACGCCGTCAAAGGGGTCGTGTACGGACTGATCGGCGTGCTGGCCGTGATGGCGGCCTTCGGCTCCGGCGGCCAGACGAGCGGCTCGCGCGGCGTCCTCGGCACGATCGCGGACGGCCCCTTCGGACAAGTGCTGCTCGTGCTCATCGCCATCGGCCTTTTCGGCTACGCCCTCTGGCGGTTCGTGCAGTCCTTCGTCGATCCTGATAACAAAGGGACAGACGCCGAGGGGATCGTCAAGCGCGTCGGGTACTTCGCCAGCGGGGTGATCTACGCGGGCCTCGGGGTCGCGGCGGTCCGCCTCCTGCTCGGGAGCGGCGGTGGAGGCGGCAGCAACGCGGACAGCTGGACCGCCAAGCTGATGGCCCAGCCGTTCGGGCTGTGGCTCGTCGGCATCGTCGGAGCCATCGTCATCGGCGTCGGGCTCTACCAGCTCTACAAGGCGTACGAAGCGAGCTTTTTCGAGAAGCTCAAGACGGGCGAAATGAGCGCCACCGAGCGCACATGGACCAAGCGGACCGGGCGGGCCGGCCTCGCCGCACGCGGGGTCGTCTTCGGCATCATCGGCTTCTTCCTCATCCAGGCCGCGCTGAACGCGAATCCCCAAGAAGCGCGCGGCCTCGGCGGGGCCCTCGACACGCTCGCGGCGCAGCCCTACGGCCCGTATCTGCTCGGCCTCGTCGCGCTCGGCCTCGTCGGCTACGGCATCTACTGCGGGGTCAACGCTCGCTACCGGAGGATCCCGGCCGGCTCTTGAGACCGTAGAGGTTCGGGGACTCCTCGTCCGCTCTCCTGCCTAATCTAAATCCGCTCTCTTACCTAAAGTTTTAAAGGTCGTGCAACTCGTCGTGCACTCCTGGGGTACATCCCGTATACTACGAGGGGGTACGACAGGTGCTGTCTGCCCCCTATCCAAAAACAACTGAGGGGGTTACATCCGCATGCCACGAGCGAAAGGAGTTATTCGTATCGATTCCGACTCGACCCACGGATGGCAGGTCCGTGTCTACCGCCACGGTCGAACGTACTCTAAGCTATTCAGCGACCGGAAGTGCGGGGGGAAGGAAGAAGCGTTCCAGCAGGCCGTCGAGTACCGGAAGAGCCTGAAGGAAGAGGTCGACGCCATGCCGGAGAGCGAGCCGAAGCGCCGTCTCATCCGGCACAACAAGAACAACGCGACCGGCGTCCTCGGCGTCTCGCGCACGTTCAAACGGGACCGGCACGGGCACCGGCACGAGGTCTACGCCGTGTCGTGGAACCCGAAGCCGGGCGAGGCGCGGGGCACGTCGTTCTCGATCCGCAAGTACGGCGAGGAGACGGCGTTCAAGATGGCGTGCAAGCTGCGCTATCAGAAGATGAAGGAGATCTACGGGGACCGTTACCCCGTCACGTCGTACCTCGAACTCTTCGAGCAGGGCAAGGACCACCTCGGGCAGAGTGAGGACGCCGAGACGAAGAAGGTCAAAGCGGAGTAGTCGGGGACGATCCGCTACCGGCGCCGCCCCTTCTCTACTTCCGCCTCGATCGCATCGACCACGCGCTGGGCCACCTCCGTCATGGGGCCTTCCGCCGCCACCCGCACCGCCTCGTGAGACGTCGGCGGCTCGAGTGCGTCGAACTGACTCGCCAGCAGGTCCGGCCCGGCGAAGTGCCCCTCCCGCTCGGCCAGCCGCTCGGCCAGCTCCCCCGAGTCCACGTCGAGCCACACCGTCGCGACCCTAGGGTCTCCGCCGCGCAGCCGGGCGCGGTAGCTCGCCTTGAGCGCCGAGCACGCGAGGACGGCCGGGGCGTGCTCGGCCAGCCGCCGCTCGATGAGACGGCGCAGGGCGTCGAGCCACGGGGCACGATCCGCGTCCGTCAGCCCCTCGCCGCGCTCCATCTTGGCGACGTTCTCCGGCGGGTGGTAATCGTCGGCGTCCAAGAAGTCCCAGCCGAGACGCTCGGCCACCTCCTTCCCCACCGCCGTCTTGCCCGCGCCGGAGACGCCGATGAGGAGCAGGACGGTAGGGGATTCGGAAACGGACACAGCGTCAAGATATGCGGGAGCGAGACGGCTTCCGCTCACCCCTCGGAACCAGAATGAGCTCAGCGGAGGGCTGCGCGCTGGGCGCAACCCTCCGCCTCGATTTACTCGGCCGGGTCGCCCTGCCCCTCGTGCTCGACCGAATCGCCGTCGCCGCGCACGGGGCGAGGCGGCTTAGCGAGTTGAGGCGGCACGGGAGGGGCTTCGCTCCCGGCGCCCGTGAGCCGCTTCGCGAGCGCGTTGATGTCGATGCCCGCAACGTTCCCGAGCATCTCGTTCGACGACGCCATAAGCTCGGTGACGTAGCCCGCGACGCGGCCGGCGCCCTGGCCGCCGCCCGTGTCCACGACCGAGATCCGGTCGATCTTCCCGATCGGCTCGGCGATGCGGCCGGCGAACTCGGGCAGCATCTTCGCGAGGATGTCGAGCACGGCGGCCTCGCCGTACTTCTCGAACGCCTCGGCGAGCTTCTCCTTGGCCTCGGCTTCGGCGAGGCCTTTGGCGCGGATCACCTCGGCCTCGGCCGTACCCTCGGCGCGGGCCCCCTCGGCGCGGGCTTTCGCCTCGGCCTCGATCTGGAACTGGTGCGCCTCGGCCTCGCGGATGCGCCGGCTCTTGTCCGCCTCGGCGGCCTGCTCGACGCGGTAGCGCTCGGCGTCGGCTTTCTTCTTGACCTCGGCGTCGTACTCCCGCTCGCGCCGCTCGATCTCGAGCTGCTCGAGGTCGACCTCGCGCTGCTTCCGAACGAGCTCCACCTGCATCTGCTCCTCGACGACCTGGCGCTGGCTGCTCGCCTCCTGCACGGAGTAGGCGAGGTCGGCCGACGCCTTGGCGGTGTCCTGCTCCTGCTTGAACGCGGCCACCTTCAGCTCCTTGTCCTTCGTCGCCTCGGCCACGTTCGTGTCGCGGATGAGCTCGGCCTTC
>CAYTJT010000087.1:0-11355 GCA_964438105.1 uncultured Rhodothermales bacterium
CGGCGAGTTCGTGCGCGGCGGCTGCGTTGCGGTGGCAGTGCACGCCGACGGTCGCGCCGGCGGCGGCGAGCGCCTCGGCGGCGGCGCGGCCGATCCCGCGGCTCGCCCCCGTGACGAGCACGTTCAGCCCGGCGAGGTCGATCACATACGCCATCTACTTGCTCGTCGGCAGGCTCGCTTTGAGCCCGACGGGCTTCGCTGCCTTCGCCGTCGCAGCCTTCGCCGTGCCCGCCGCTTTCGGCTTCGGCTTGCGCCAGAGCGGGACGGACGAGCACGGCTCGCCGTACATCAGCTTGCGTGCCACGCCCTGCAATCGCTGCGTCGCGAGGAGGTACGCGTTCGCCGGAACGACCTTGCTCCCGCAGCCTTTGATCACCACGATCCGATCCTCGAACTGCGCCCAGTCCTCAGCCTCCAGCGCCCGCGTGAAGTGGTCGCGGATGAGGTCGGCCGTGCGGCCCGACGCGACGGACGCGGCGACGCCGACGAGCTTCGACGCGACGAGCATCGCGGCCCACGTCGGGATGATGGCGTCGGTGGAGCAGAACACGGCGACGTGCCGGTCGCGGTACTGCTGCCAGTCGTGCGTCTTCATCGCCTCGCGGAACGGCTTCTCGCGGAGGACGAGCCCCTCGACGAGGTGCGGCGCGAGGTCGAACTCGACGACGGGCTTGCCGTCCCAGAGCTCTTCGAGGTTGTAGACGAGGATGTCGCTCTCGGCGACGCGGTTGACGATGGGTTCCATGAGCGTGATGCGTGGCTCGTGATGCGGGAGGACTATACGGCGGCCGGCTCGCCGCGGAGGGTTTCGACGGCGTCGACGATCTCCGCGGCGGCGCGGTCGATCTCGTCGGCGGTCGTGAAGCGGCCGAGCGAGAGGCGGAGCGCGTCGAACGCATCGTCGTCTTCGAGCCCGAGGGCGGTGAGGACGTGGCTCGGGCGCGAGGACTTCGTGCGGCACGCGCTGCCGACGGAGGCGGCGACCCCGCGGAGCTTCGCGAGCAGCTTGCCGCGCGTGCCGGGGAACGTGAGGTTCGTCGTGTTCGGCAAACGATGGTCCGTCGAGCCGTTGACGAACGCGTCGGGGATGCGGTCGAGCAGGGCCGATTCGAGGCGGTCGCGGAGCGCGGCGAGGCGGGCGGCTTCGGCTTCGCGCCCGTCGCCCGCGACCTCGGCGGCCTTGCCGAACCCGACGATGCCGGGCACGTTGAGCGTGCCGCTGCGCAAACCGTCCTCCTGCCCGCCGCCCGTGATCTCGGGGTCGAGGCGGACGCGCGGGCGCCGTCGGCTGCGGTAGAGCGCGCCGACGCCTTTTGGTCCGTAGACCTTGTGCGCCGAGCAGACGAGCAGATCGGCGTGCTCGACGCTGACCGGGATTTTGCCGACCGCTTGCGTGGCATCGGTCATAAAGAGGGCCCCGCGCTCGCGCACGACGGCTGCGATCTCGGGGATCGGCTGGATCACGCCCGTCTCGTTGTTCGCCCACATCACGGCGACGAGCAGGGTGGTGTCGGTGAGCGCGTCGCGCAGTCTGTCGAGGTCGACGCGGCCGTCGGCGTCGACGCCGAGGACGGTGACGCGGTAGCCCTCGTCCTCCAACTCCCGCATCGGATCGAGCACGGCGCGGTGCTCGGTCGCGACGGTGACGACGTGGTCTTTCCTACCACGGTAGGCGTTCGCCGCGCCGCGAATGGCGAGGTTGGCGGCCTCGGTCGCGCCGCTCGTGAACGTGAGCGCGTCGGGCCGCGCGCCGAGGAGCCCGGCGAGTCGTTCGCGGGCGATCGTCACCGCCTCGTCGGCGACCCACCCGTAGGCGTGCCCGCTCGACGGGTTGCCGAAGTGCTCGGTGAAATACGGCGCCATCACGTCGAACGCGGTGGGGTCGACGGGCGTGGTGGCGTTGTAGTCGAGGTAGATCGGTCGGGGCATGGTGCGTCTGCTACGCGGCGCGGCGCCGGCCGATCCGCAAAAACCGTGTGCACCACGCGTATGTTGCCACCCCGCGTTCCCCTCCCCCGCCGATGCTCGTCCGCCCCATCGAAACCGACGCCGACTGGGCCGCCGCACGGCGCATCCGCACGCGCGTGTTCATCGAGGAGCAGGCGTGCCCGCCCGAGGAAGAGTGGGACGCCCACGACGAAACCTCGGCGCGCGGGGCGACCTGCCACCACCTGCTCGGGTTCGTGGACGGCACGCCGGTGGCGGTCGCGCGGTGGCGGCCCGTGACGCACGACGGCGAGCGGATGGCGAAGCTGGAACGGTTCGCCGTCCTCCCCGAGTGGCGCGGTCGCGGGCTCGGCCGGGCGATCGTCGACGCCACGATTGCGGACGCGCAGTCGGCAGGCTTCGCCGCGTTCGTGTTGCATGCGCAAGCGCACCTCGAAGCGCTCTACGCGTCGCGCGGATTCGAGCCCGTCGGTGGGATGTTCGAGGAGGCGGGGATCCCGCACGTCCTCATGATCCGCCGCGACGGGACGGAGTGAAAAACCGGTGTAGCGTACCGGAATGGCCGATTCTTGCGTTATATTCGATGCTCGCTCCACACGCCGCGTTCGTCTAGGGGTCTAGGACGCCGCCCTCTCACGGCGGTAACACGGGTTCAAATCCCGTACGCGGTACCAAGCGTCGGCGCCGACGCTGAGTGCAGCGTCGGCGCTTTTTTTATGCGGCGAGGCGGTGGCGAAGAAACGCCGCGACGCGGTCGAGCGAGGCGTCGGCTTCGGGCAGCCACGGCGTCCAGAGCTGCCACATGTGGAACGCCCCAGCCTCGACGTGCAGCGTCACCTCCGCGCCTGCGGCCCGGCCGCGCCGGGCCAGAATACGGGCATCGCCGAGCAGCACCTCGCGGTCGCCGACTTCGACGTGCGTCGGCGGCAGCGGCGAGAGGTCGCCGAGCACGGGGGACACGTCGAGATCGCCGTCGGGGCGGTCGCCGAACGTCCTCTCGGCGAGTTCGCGGTCGTCGTCGTCCGCGTTCATCGGGTCGTGCGGGGTATTAGCTTCGCGCGTGTCGCTGAGCCCCGTCCGGTCGGTGTTGGGTGAGAGGAGCGTGAGCGCGACCGGCGGCGCTCCGCTTCGGGCGAGCGCGAGCGCCGCGACGAGCGCGAGGTGCCCGCCCGCGCTGTCGCCCACGAGCGCGACGACTCGTCCAGATCCTTGCAACGCGCGGACAACCGCGAGCGCATCGTCGCGCTGCGCCGGCCAGACGTGCTCGGGCGCGAGCCGGTAGCGCGGCAGAAACACCGGCTCGTCGAGGCGCGTGGCGAGGGCTGCGGCCGCCCGCGCGTGCGTCTCGGGCGACCCGAACACGTAGCCGCCGCCGTGAAACCAGACGACGCGAGCCGGCGTGTCGGCGTCCACATCGGGCGGAGCGACCGTGAGTCCGTCCACCCCACCCCACGTCGCAGGCGTCGCGAACGGCGGCGGCGTGCCAGCCGCCGCGCCGCGCACGAGCCGGGCGAAGGCGGCGCGCATCGCCTCGGGCGTGTCGCCGAGGTCGTGCGCTCTGATCCGCTCGGCCACATCCTCGAACGAGACGCGGCCGGAGAACGGCGCGTCGTACGCGCTGCGGAGGTCGGCCACGGCTAGATGTCGATGGCGAGGACGGAGCCACCGTCCACGCGGTAGTTCGAGCCGACGACGAAGCTGGCCCGCTCGGAGCACAGGAACGCGATCACGGCGGCGACCTCTTCCGGCTGGCCGCGGCGGTCGAGTACGAGGTGCGGCCGCTCCTCGTCGAGGAACTCGTCGATCACCTCGTCCACGCTCTTACCCTCTTCCTCGGCCTTTTTCTCCATCATGCCGTCGGTCATGTCGGTGGCGATGAAGGCGGGCGCGACGGAGTTGATGAGCACGCCCTTCGGGGCGTACACCTGCGCCATCCCCTTGACGAACGTGAGCACGGCGGCCTTCGCGGCGTTGTAGACGACCTCGTCCGAGTACGGCTGTGCGACGTTCTCCGAGGTCACGAACACGACGCGCCCCCACCCCCGGTCGAGCATCGGGGGGACGAACGCCTTCGCGACGCGGACGCCCGACATGAAGTCGGACTGCCACGCGTGCTCCCAGTCGTCTTCGGTGATGTCGCGGAGCGGGTCGCCTTTGGCGCCGGTGACGCCGGCGGTGTGCACGAGGATGTCGACGTCGCCCTCGACCGCGTTCCGCAGGGATTCCGCGCCCGCTTTGTGCGAGAGGTCCGCGACGACGGTGCGGACGCGGTCGCTCGGCGCGTCGAGGAGGTCGGCCGAGAGGCTCAGTTCGTCCCTGTCGATGTCGGTGAGCACGACGGCGGCGCCGTCGTCGAGGAGGAGGCGGGCCGTTTCGAGGCCCATGCCGCCGGCGGCGCCGGTGATGAGCGCCGTGCGCCCAGTGATTCCGAGGTCCATGGGTAGCGTAGAGATGAGAGGTGAAGGGAGAGGTGAGCAGCCGAATCGGGCGACGGAGGTTCGTACGGAGCGACGCGCGTCGAAGGTCCAAACGACGAGCGCCGAAGCTTTCGGTCAGCCCCGGTGCTCCATTGTGCGCTCGCGGTCGGCGCTAATGCAAGGGCCGAGCATTCGTAAGCCGACCCCCCGTCACGCTCGGGTCGCTGTGCTCCGCCCTCGCGCGACTGTCCCCCTCGCTGAGGGGGACAGCTCAGGCCGCGCCTGAGCGCCAGCGATGTGCGGTCCGAGCGGGGGGTGGGCGAGGCTCACGATAACCTGACCGCGGCGCTAGATCTCGCCGTCGTCGAAGTCGCCGCCGCCGCGCTCGCCGCCGCGGAGGTCGCGGCGCTCGTCCTGCTGCCCGAACGTGTACTGGAAGGTCAGCCCGATCTGCTGCGCGCCCCACTTCCGCTCGAACTCCTGGTAGAGCGTCGGCCGGTCGATCGTGAAGTTGAACCCGGCGAGGTCAAAGGGGTCGCGGAGGCTGAGCGTGAGGCTGGCCCTGTCATTCATCAGCGACTTCCGCGCGGCGAAGTTGATGAACGTGAACGAGCCGCGCCGGCCCTGCGCCGTCTCCAGCGGCGCGCGGTAGCGGACGTTCCCCTGCACCGTGAGCCCGCCGACGCCGAGGCGGTCGCCGAGCGCGTAGCTCGCGTTGAGCCCGCCGCCCCAGCCGAACGAGTCGTTCGCGAGGTCGCCCGCCGAGGTCAGCCCGTCGCTGACGAAGCGGAAGCCCTCGACGCTGACGAACCCGCGCAGGCCCTCGAAGGCGCCGCTGCCGCTGAGCGACTGGATCAGCTCGACGCCGTACGAGTCGTTCGTCGCGACGTTCTCGACCGTGCGGACGGTGACGACGCCGGGGCCGCACAGGTCGCCCGCCACGCCGGGCGGGCCGTCGGCGCAGATCGCGCTGATGCGCTGGATCGCATCGGTCGTGCGGCGGAAGAACGGCGTGAGCGTGAGCGAGCCCCACGGCGTGAACTGCACGACGCCGAGCTCGAACGCGCTGACGTACTCCGGCTCCAGCGCGGGGTTGCCGATGCGCGGGTTGCTCGGGTCGTCGAGGCTGGGGAACGGGTTGAGGAACCACGTCCGCGGCCGGTTGATGCGGCGGCTGTAGCTGGCCTTGAGCGTCGTCGTCCCGGTGACCTCGTAGCTGAGGAACGCGCTCGGGAAGAGCGATTGGTAATCGTTGTCGAACGCCTGGTCGGTCGTCAGCAGCGAGAACGTCGTCTGCGCCGTCTCGGCCCGGAGCCCGACCTGGACGCCGACGGGGCCGAACTCGCGGGCGGCCTGCACGTAGCCCGCGTGGATCTGCTGCTCGAAGTCGAACGTGTTGTTGAGGTCGTCGTCCGGCTTGAACTTGCTGCTATCAGGATTGAACGTCTCCGAGAACAGCGATTGGAAGTTCGTTTCGAGGTCGCCCCGGTACCCCGCTTCGATCCGAAAATCGCCGAGCGGGCGGACGTAGTTCACCTCGAGCGAGACCTCCTCGCGGTCGCGCTCGCGCGTCGTGAGTTGGAGCTGGGCGAGGTCCGGGCTGCCGTTCCCGAAGGTGTCGACGAGCCGCTGGTCGTAGTTCTCGTCGCCGTCGTTGACCGACGTGTTGTAGCGCCCTTCGACGTCGAGCGTGTGGGCCGTCTCGCCGCGCGCGCCGAAGTCGTGGCGGGCGCCGAGGCGGAAGTCGGCCGTGGTCCGGTCGCTGAGCTCCTCGACGATCCGCTCGTAGGCGAGCGTCGGGTCCTCGCCCGCGTCGAGCTCGCGGAAGAAGTTCGCCTCGACTTCGGTCTCGTCGCGCGTGCCGACCTGCGCCGAGGCGTTGAGCGAGGTGCGCTTCGAGAGGGCGTAGTCGACGTCGAGCGTGGCGTTGTGCGAGGTCTCCTCCTCGTCCTCGTCCTCGACCTGGTCGAGGAACGTGACGGGCGAGGCGAAGAGGTTCTCGGCGAGCGAGCTCCCGCTGCCGAAGCCCTCCTCCTGCCGGAAGCCGTACGACCCGGAGAGGTTCCACGGGCCCTTGCCGTAGCTCAGCGTCGCCGTCCCGTTGTAGCCGCCGCGCGTGTCGCCGCCGACCGCGACGGTGCCGCCGATCCCGCGGTCGACGTTCTCTTTGAGCACGATGTTGATGATGCCGCTCATCCCGTCGGGCTCGTAGCGCGCCGAGGGGTTCGGGATCACCTCGACGCGCTCGACCGTCCCGGCCGGGAGCGTCTTGAGGTAGGCCGCGACGAAGTCCGACGGCACCGGCGCGGGCCGCCCGTTGATGAGGACCGCGACGTTCCCGCTCCCGCGCAGGCTGACGTTCCCGTCGACGTCGACGTCGACGGAGGGGATCGCTTCGAGCACGGTCGTCGCCGTGCCGCCCGCCGCGACGGGGTCGTCGGCCGTGTTGTAGACGGTCCGGTCGATCTGCACGGCCACCTGCTCGCGCTCGGCCTCGACCTCGACGCCGTCGAGCTGCTCGAAGTCCGCCGCGAGCATGACCTCGCCAAGCTCGACGCGCCGCGCCTGCCGGTTGATCTGCACGTCTTCGATGCGAGTCGAGACGTAGCCGACGTGGCTCACGTCGACGTAGAACCGGCCGGGCGGGATGCCCGCGATCTCGAACGTCCCGTCGACCTCGCTGATCGTCCCGGTGACGAGGCTGGTGTCGCGGTCGGCCCGCATCGGCACGCGCCACACCGCCACGCTCGACGTGGGCACGGCCACCCCCGCGTCGTCGACGACGGTGCCGGTGATGGTGCCGGTGGGCATGGAGCCGCCGGGGCGTCCGCTGCGCTGCTGCGCCTCGGCGGGGAGCGCGACGAGCGTCACGGCGAGGACGGCGAGTAGGAATCGAAACATCGGAGGGAGAGGTGTAGGAAGTAAAGAGGGGACCTCGTAGGCGTTGCAACAGATAAAGTGCCCCCGCCATCGAAAATTGATGGTGGGGGCACTCGGCGCGTGCCTACCGTCGGACGCCGCGGCGCTGCATGCCTCGTTGCATCATCCGGGCGGCGAGGGCGCGGTGCACGCGCGCGACCTCCTGCTGCTCGGGCGTGAGGATCGCTTCGAGCTCGGCGGGGAGCTCGCCGGGGCCGGGCCGCTCGGCGCGGAGCTGCGCGCGTTGCTCTTCGCGCAGGGCGCGGTGGGCCTCCCGCGTCGCCTGTCGCTCGGCGTGGAACGCTTCGATCTGCTGCACCTGCGCGTCGGCGAGGTCGAGCGCGTCGGTCATCGCTTCGAGCTGCGCCGCCTGGCGTTCCGCGTGGGCCTCGGCGTCGAGGCCGCCCCTGCGCTCGCCGCGCTGCCCGCGCTCGCCACGCTGCCCGCGTGCGTCGCGTGGACCACGGGCGTTGCGCATCGGGCGCTCGGGCTGGGCGAAGAGCTTTTCTCGCTGGGCGTCGGTGAGCGTCGGGGTGAGCGCCACGGCGACGTCCCAGAGATCGCCGCGCTCGGCGGGGTCGCCGAGGGCGTCGGTGACGAGCGCGACCTGGGCGTCGGTGAGGTCGAGGGCCTGCTGCAGCCGCTCGGCGCGGTCGGCGCGGTTCTGGGCCGACGCCGCGAGGGGCAGGAGCACGAGGAGGGCGAGGAGCAGCCAGCGCTGCGGTCGGGGGGTCGGGAGGGGGTTCATCGGTTCGGGGGTTGGTGTGAACAGATTGAGGTCGGGAGGGCCGGGTGAGCCGCTTTGAAGTGCGGTGCCGGGGGGATATTCGCACGCGGCGCCCCCGCAGATTCGCCCGCCGACACGAGCAGCACCGGGGCGTCACGAACGGCACGCGCGGCGCGACGACGGGCGGCGACGGTCACAGCGCAGGCTGCTACCTTGTGGGGGCCCGCCGTCCTGAGCCCCGCCCGAACGGAGCGAACGCCGCCCGGGTGGGGCGAACGCCATTCGCCCTTACGGCATTCGATTCGCTCCGGCGGCATCGATTCACCCGGCAGCGTCCGTGCGAACACGCCCCCTGCCCCCCGTCCCGTGCCCTCGCCCCCCTCCCCGTCTTCGCCTCCGTGGCCGCGCTCGGCCGAGCTCGTCGCCGTGCTCGGGTTCTGGGTGCTGCTCGGCACGCTCTCGCTCGTGCGCCGCGCGCTCGACCCGCGCGGGCCGCTCGGCCTCTCGACGCCGGAGCTGCTGCTGACGATCTCGGAGTACGCCCTGTGGATGGCGCTGACGCCGCTCGTCTTCGCGCTCGTCCGCCGCGTCCCCCTCGAGCGCGCCGACTGGGTCCGCCGGCTCGCCCTCCACCTGCTCATCGCCTTCGCCGTGGCGGCGGCCGTCGAGGTCGTCCGCATCCTCATCGCCCGGCCGCTCCTCGTCGCCGAGTTTCCGCGCGTGGGGCGCGGCCGGTTCGCCCGCCGGATCGACCCCGGCCACGCGCTCGCGAACCTGCAGTTCCTCGACGAGCTCGTGGTCTACCTCGCGATCCTCGCCACGGGCTTCGCGCGCGACTACTTCCTCCGCTTCCGCGAGCGGCAGGCCGAGGCCGCCCGCCTCCTCGCCGAGACCGCGCGGCTGCAGGCCCAGCTCGCCGCCGCCCGGCTCTCAACGCTGAGGATGCAGCTCAACCCGCACTTCCTCTTCAACACGCTCCACGCCGTCAGCGCCCTCGTCGAGCGCGACCCGTCGGGCGTGCGCCGCATCGTCGCGCGGCTGAGCACGCTCCTGCGCCGCGCCCTCGACGAATCGACCCCGCAAGAGGTGCCGCTCCGCGACGAGCTCGACTTCCTCCGGGGCTACTTCGACATCCAGCGCGTGCGGTTCCAGGACCGGCTGGAGATCGCCGAGGACGTGCCGCCGGAGGCGCTCGACGCGCTCGTGCCGAACCTCATCCTCCAACCCCTCGCCGAGAACGCCGTCGAGCACGGCGTGAGCCGACTCGAAACCGATGCCGGGCGGATCACCGTGTCGGCGCGGCGCGAGGCCGGGCGCCTGCTCATCTCGATCCGCGACAACGGCCTCGGCCTCGACCCCGGCGACGAGCGCGACGGAGGGGTCGGGCTGAAGAACGTCCGCGCCCGCCTCGACGCGCTCTACGGCGACGCCGCCCGGCTCGACCTCGCGCCCACCGACGGGCGCGGCACCGAGGCCCGCGTCACGCTCCCCTACCACACCGCCGCCGACCTCCGCACCGTCGCCCGAACCGATGACTGAAACGGCCCACCTTCGCGTGCTCGTGGTGGACGACGAGCCGCTCGCCCGCCAGCGCCTGCTCGACCTGCTCGCCGCCGAGGACCGCGTCGAGGTCGTCGGGACGGCGGGCACCGGGCGCGACGCCGTCGAGGCGATCCGCAGCCAGTCGCCGGACCTCGTCTTTCTCGACGTGCAGATGCCGGGGCTGACCGGGCTCGACGTGGTGCGGGAAATCGGGCCGGAGGCGATGCCGGTGACCGTGTTCGTGACGGCGTTCGACCAACACGCGCTCCAGGCGTTCGAACTCGCCGCGCTCGACTACCTCCTCAAGCCGTTCGAGGACGAGCGCTTCCGCGCCGCGCTCGCACGGGCGCGCGACACCGTCCGCCTCCGGCAGGTCGACGCGCTGCAATCTCGCCTCCGCGCCCTCCTCGATCCCGAACCGGCCGAGCCCGCCAAACCCGAGCCGCCGACGGACTCGCTCGAACGGATCGCCGTCGAGATGCGCGGGCAGATCCGCATCGTGCCCGTCGGCAGCATCGACTACATCGCGGCCGACGGGCCGTACGCCGAGGTGCACGCGGGCGACGAGACGTTCGTCATCCGCGAGCAAATGCAGACGCTCGAAGACCGACTCGATCCGGCGGAGTTTTTCCGCATCCACCGCTCGACGATCGTCCGGCTCGACCGCGTCGAGTCGCTCCTCGTGGCCGGCGGCGGCGACTACGCCGTGAAGCTGGCCGACGGCACGCGCCTCCGCGTCAGCCGCGCGCGCCGCGACGCCCTCGCCGCCCGCCTCGGCATCGACGGCTGACGGCCTCGCCGAACCCGTGGCCGGTGTGGTCGGTAGAGTAGGTCTCCCCTCTCCCACGCGCCATGCTCCTCTCCAACTCCCTCCGCGACGCCCGAGACTTCGTTGCGTTTCTCCGCACGCGTGCGGGCGACGTCCCCGCCTACCTCTTCGCCGCGCTCGCCGCGCTCGTCGTCATCGGCCTCGCGCTGTGGGGCTTCGTCGCGCTCGTCGACGCCTACGCCACCGAGTCCGAGGTCCGCGCGCTCGATGCGGGCGTGCGCGACCTCGCCGCCCGGATCACCACACCCGAGATCGCGCAGACGATGGCGACCGTTACGGACCTCGCCGCGCCGCTCCTCGTCGTCGCCGTCGCGCTCGGGCTCGCGGCGTACTTCGCGATCCGCAGGCTGTGGGACTATTTGTGGATGCTCGCCCTCGCGCTGGGGCTGGGCTCGGCGCTCGTCTACGCGCTCAAGCTCATCTTCGACCGTGCCCGCCCCGTCGAGGGGACCGCCTACGACGCCCACGGCGCGAGCTTCCCGAGCGGGCACTCGTTCACCGCGCTCGTGCTCTACGGCCTCCTCGCCTACCTCGTCTGGCAGATCACGACGGCGGGGTGGGCCCGCGCGCTCGCCGTCGTCTTCGCCGTCTTCGCCACGATCGGCGTCGGGCTCAGCCGGATCTACCTCGACGTGCACTGGACGACCGACGTGCTCGGCGGCTGGCTCGCCGGCGCCGCGTGGCTCGTCTTCTCCGTCGCGCTCGTCCGCTTCCTCGAAGCCCGGCGGCGCCACCGCGCCGCAGCCGCGCCCCCGCTCCACCCCGAGGACGAGGTGTAAAAAGCGGGCGCACCCCGAGAGGTACGCCCGCTGGACTAACGCGCCGGTCCGGCTATTTCTCGGCGTCCTGCTGGTCGGCGGGCTTCTTCGGGTCGCCGTGGCCCGCTTCGAGCACGTTGTCGATCAGCCCGTACGCCTTCGCCTCCTGCGGCGAGAGGAAGTAGTCGCGGTCGGCGTCCTTCTCGATCTGCTCGA
>CAYTJT010000088.1:0-11271 GCA_964438105.1 uncultured Rhodothermales bacterium
CCCCCCCCCCCGGTCAAGTGCCGAGAGAAAAAACTTACAGACCATCGGTCCCCTCGGCTTTACGACTCCGCCCTCTCGCCCCTCCTCGAAGATTGCATGACGGGAACCCGACGGCGCACGGCCCTCGTATATTGCGATCAATGGTTTTCAGCCGACCGCCCTTAGATGGGCCTGTCGGCGGAATAAGGGCAAGTCCCGTACGGCCAGCTCCCCTCGAACTCCGTCAGGGCCGGAAGGCAGCAGCGGTAGAGGGTCGTAGCGGCGCGATGCGGGTCGCTTGCCCTTATTTCGTTTCTGTGGATTTCGCCGACGCCGGTCGGTAGTTTCGGGCCGCCCGTTCCCACCCCAACACCCCGCCCTATGTCCCACTACGACGCCATCATCGTCGGCGCCGGCCCCGGCGGCGCGACCGCCGCCGCGTTCATGGCCCGCGCCGGCCTCCGCCCGCTCCTCCTCGACAAAGACACGTTCCCCCGCGACAAGATCTGCGGCGACGCGATCTCCGGCAAGAGCGTGGACGTGATGAAGCGGCTCGGGATGATCGACGACATGGTGGCCGCCGAGCAGATCGGCAGCTGGGGGGTGACCTTCAGCGGGCCCTACGGCGACGAGGTCGCGATCCCGTTCACGAAGATGATGGATCAGCCCGTCGCGCCCGGCTTCGTCTGCGCGCGGATGGAGTTCGACCAGGTCGTCTTCGAGCAGGCCGTTAAGGCCGGCGCCGAGATCTGGCAGAACGCACGCGTGACGGGGCTCATCATGGACGAGAACGGCGGCGGGCGGCGCGTGCTCGGCGTCGAAGTGCAGCACGAGGGCGAGACGAAAGAAGTCCGCGCCCCGCTCACGATCGGCGCCGACGGGCCGTACTCGGTCGTCGTCCGCGCGCTCGGGATGGACCAGCTCGACGAGAGCCACTACTGCGCCGGGCTCCGCTCGTACTACACCGGCGTGACCGGCTTCCACGAGCGCAACCACGTCGAGCTCCACTTCGTGGACGAGGCGATCCCCGGCTATTTCTGGATCTTCCCGATGGCGAACGGGATGGCGAACGTCGGCGTCGGGATGCTGTCGAGCGTGATCAAAAAGAAGGACATCAAGCTCAAGCCGCTCCTCGACCTGCTCGTCGATCACCCGCGCTTTCGCCACCGCTTCGAGAACGCCGAGCGCGTCGGCAAGGTGCAGGGCTGGGGGCTGCCGCTCGGCTCCAAGCCGCGCACGATGCACGGCGACGGTTGGCTGCTCATCGGCGACGCCGCGAGCCTCATCGACCCGTTCACGGGCGAGGGGATCGGGAACGCGATGGTCTCGGGCGAGAAGGCCGCCGAGTGGGCGGGCTACGCGAAGTCGTTCAATGACTACTCCGCCGCGCACCTCAAAGGCTACGAAGAGTCCGTGCTCGACTACCTTCAGGACGAGCTCAAGCTGAGCCACGCGATGCAGCGCCTCGGCAATTTCAAGTGGCTGCTCAACACGGTCATCCGCAAGGCCAGCCGCTCGTCCGAACTCGCCGACGCGATCTCCGCGATGTTCGACGACGAGAGCCAGCGCCGCAAGCTGATCTCGCCGCTGTTCTACCTCCGCGTGCTGACGGCGTAGCAGCCTCCTGCTGCGGACCCCCCGCTTTTCGCACAGTCGCTGCGCTCCCACATGCGAAAAGCTGTCCCCCTCGTCGAGGGGGACAGCCACGCGCAGCCTGGAGTGTGCGTAGCGAGCGACTGCAAGTGTGGCGGGGGGTATGGAAACCGACGCGGCGCGGGGCGTACCACAGCCCCATGTCTCCCCACCCCTCCTGCATCATCGTCGGCGGCGGCCCCGCCGGGGCCGTGCTCGCGCTCCTGCTCGCGCGGCGCGGCGTGCCCGTCACCGTGCTCGAAAAGCACACCGACCTCGACCGGAGCTTCCGCGGGAATACGCTCAACCCGGCCGTGCTGGAACTGCTCGACGACCTCGGCCTCGCCGACCGCACGCTCGACCTCCCGCACGCGAAGACGACGCACTTCACGGCGGTCGACACCGACGGCGCCGTCCGCTTCGCCGAGTTCGACACGCTCGATTCGGCGTTCCCGTTCGTCGCGCTCGTGCAGCAGGCCGACTTCCTGCCGCTCGTCTTCGACGAGGTCGCGCGCTACCCGCACGCCCGGCTCGTCCTCGGCGCCGACGTGCGATCGCTGATCGAAGAGGAGGGCGAGGTACGCGGCGTGATCTACGAACAGGACGGCGAGCGGCACGAGCTCCGCGCGCCGCTCGTGGTGGCCTGCGACGGGCGGAACTCGGCGGTGCGCGCCGAGGCTGGGCTCCCGCTGAAGCGCTACGGCGCGCCGATCGACGTGCTGTGGTTCACCGTCCCGCGCTCCGACGCCGACGACGAGCAGGCCGGGGCCTACTTCCGCTTCGGGCGCGGCGCCCTCCTCGCGCTGATGGACGCCGGGGCGCACTGGCAAGTCGGCGCGATCATCGAGAAAGGCAGTTTCCCCGCGCTCCGTACGCGCGGCATCGACGCGTTCCGGCGCGACGTGGCCGGGGCCGCGCCCGAGTTCGCCGACCGGCTGCAAGCGCTCACCGACTGGAAGCGGATGGCCCTCCTCGGCGTCGAGGTAGCGCGGCTCCGCCGGTGGTCGCGGCCCGGGCTGCTCTGCATCGGCGACGCGGCGCACGCCATGAGCCCGGTCGGGATGGTCGGGATCAACCTCGCCATTCAGGACGCCGTCTGCGCTGCCGACGTGCTGGCGGACGGGCTGCGAGCCGGGCACGCCGATCCGTCCGCGCTGCGCGACGTGCAGCGGCAGCGCGAGTCGGCCGTCCGACTGATCCAGTGGGTTCAGGTCGTCGCCCACCGCCGCGTGCTCGCGCCGATGCTCGGCGCCGAAGCGCCGCGGCTGCCGCAGCCGGAGCGCTGGCTGATGGCGCGGCCGTGGCTCCGGCGGCTGGCGTCGCGGCTCATCGCGTACGGCGGGTGGCGGTCGCGCGGGACGAAAAAGGCCAGGAGTCCCCGCATCGCAGAGGGCGCCCCGGCCGGGTAGCGCTCCGTCCGAGCGAGCGACGTGCGGGGCGGGTTAGCGTCGCGAGAGGCCCGTGCACTCCAATCGCTGAATCGTGCAGGGTGCTCGCGTCCTGCGCGCATTTGCACCGTGGGCTGAGCGCTCACTCCGTGCCGCGTCAGAGGCTCGTGCAAAAGGGCGCGCCGTCGTCTTCGGTGTTCGATGCGTCATACGGATTTCGGTCCCCGATGTCAGGATACCCGCCGCCGTCGAGGCCGTCCTCATCGCCGTAGAGACGCAGCGTCTCTACCGTCGGTCGAGCTGAAATCATACCGACATCGACAAACAGAATCCGTATCAGAGAGCGTTCTGCCGTAGTCGTCGGGCAGCACCGCGCGTGCACGACGAAGCGCCCGCGACACGCGTCGCGGGCGCTCGACCGGACAATCCGGTTCTTCAAGCTAAACGGCCTCTCTACTTAACGGCCACGATGCCTGCTTCCTTGCGGTCGAAGCGCACCAGTCGCGTGGAGCCGTCGGCGTGCTTCATGGCCGCTTTGAACGCGGTGTTGTCTGCGGAGAAGGCGCCCGTGAACGTGGCGACGACGCCCGTCTTGTCGGCGATGTCGAAACGGATCAGGCCGTCTTCGTAGACGCCGTCGACGATCTTGCAGGGGTGCTTCGAGCCGAAGAACTCGTAGGAGCCCTTGCCCTCGAAGTGGAGGCGGTTGGAAACCGCGTGGAAATCGAGGGAGGCGTCCACGGCCGCCCGCTCGAAGGCGAAGTCGAAGGCATAGGTCTTCTCGTTCCCGCCGACCCACGAGGCGAAGAGCATGTCGTCGGCATCGACGGGGTGCCGGTAGGCCTCCGGCAGCCGGGCCGAGCTCAGGTCGTCCGCCTCAACGCGTTCCGCGGAGGTGAAACTCGCCTCCGGTCCGGTGAGGTCGTCGGCGCAGCCGGTGAGTAAGAACGTCCCGAGGGCTAGGGTAAATAGGGTAAAACGCATGGGTCAGGGCAGGTGATGAGGGGGTAGGGGTAGGCCCGCGCGCGCTGGGCGAACGGTGGGTACAGGCCCTTATCGGAAGCCCGGCGCGATCCGAAGGATTGGCGCTTTAATCCGCCGGGATGGAAACGTATCGTGCGCACGCCGGCAGCTAGCTGGCCGCGGCCAGCGGTTTCTACACACGAAGCGGACTCCGTTGGCAGACCGGCAGGCCGGGCCGGGGCGTATCTTGGGGCCGCTCACCCCATCCACCCGCATTCGCCCCATGACCCCCGTGCTCGCCCTTCAAATCTTCGTGCTCAGCGGCCCCCCGCCCGAAGGCGGCGGCGGCCTCGCCTCGCTGTTCCTGCCGTTCCTGCTCGTCTTCATCGTCTTTTACTTCTTCATCATCCGCCCGCAGAAAAAGCGCGAGGACACCCGCAAGTCGATGATCGAAGCCGTCAAGAAGGGCGACCGCGTCGTCACGATCGGCGGCGTCCACGCGACGGTGACGAAGGTGGACGACACGAGCGTGCTCGCCCAGGTGGACGACAACGTCAAGCTCCGCTTCGACAAGAACGCGATTGCGTCGGTCCAGACGAAGGACTGACGACGCCGTGGCGAATCGGCGCGCGGCGAATCGGCGCTACGGTGCCTGCGGGGGCTCAGCGCAAAGCTCATAGAACCCTCCCACCGCCGCTCCCGTTAGAGTCGGAAACCAGCGGAACGAGTTTTTTATGAGCGCATCCCCTCTGTTCGACCGCATCGAAGACGCCATCGACGACCTCCGGGCGGGCCGCCTCGTGATCGTCGTCGACGACGAGGACCGCGAGAACGAGGGCGACTTCATCGGCGCGGCCGAGGCGATGACGCCCGAACTCGTCAACTTCATGACGAAGCACGGCCGCGGGCTGATGTGCGTCTCCATCACGCGCGAGCGCGCCGCCGCCCTCGACCTCCCGATGATGGAGCAGGTTAACACCTCGCTCCACGACACGCCCTTCACCGTCTCCGTCGACTACAACCGCGACACGACGACGGGCATCTCGGCCGCCGACCGCGCCAAGACGATCCGCGCCCTCGCCGACGGCGCGGCGAAATCGACCGACTTCGCCCGGCCGGGTCACATCTTCCCGCTCCGCGCCCAGACCGGCGGCGTGCTCCGCCGCGCGGGCCACACCGAGGCCGCCGTCGACCTCGCCCGCCTCGCCGGGTTCAAGCCCGTCGGCGTGCTCATCGAGATCATGAACGACGACGGGACGATGGCGCGCGTCGCCGACCTCCGCCGCATCGCCGACGAGTTCGACATGAAGCTCGTCACGATCAAGGACCTCATCGCGTACCGGATGCAGCATGAGCAGCTCGTCCGCCCGGTCGTCGACGTCGAGATGCCGACGAAGTACGGCCGCTTCCGGCTCCACGCCTTCGAAGAAGTGCTCACCGGCGACAACCATCTCGCGATGACCAAAGGGGAGTGGGACGAGGAGGAGCCCGTCCTCGTGCGCGTCCACAGCCAGTGCGTCACCGGCGACATCTTCGGCTCCAACCGCTGCGACTGCGGCGACCAGCTCGCGACGGCGCTCGCCCGCGTCGAGCACGAGGGGAAGGGCGTCGTGCTCTACATGAAGCAGGAGGGGCGCGGCATCGGCCTCATCAACAAGCTCCGCGCGTACAAGCTGCAGGAGGAGGGGCTCGACACGGTCGAGGCGAACGAGGCGCTCGGCTTCCAGCCCGACCACCGCGACTACGGCATCGGCTGCCAGATCCTCCGCAGCCTCGGCGTCCGCAAGCTGAAGCTGATGACGAACAACCCGACGAAGCGGATCGGGCTGGGCGGCTACGGGCTCGAGATCGTCGACCGCGTCCCCATCGAGATCCCGCCGAACGCCGACAACGCCGAGTACCTCCGCACGAAGCGCGACCGGATGGGCCACCTCATCCTCGCCGACGCCACCGACCACGACCGCGCCGTCTTCGGCGAGATCCTCGGCGACGAGTGATGATCCGTGCCGCTTCCGTTTGTGAATAGGTAGGGTGGTAATTTACACAACCATTGTTACAAGGCGGGCGCGTACGTCTGCACTCGCCTCCCCCAATCCTTTCCCTGCCTCATGAGCACGACGAATAAGCTCCGCCTCCAACTCTTTGGGATCGCTTTCCTGCTCATCGTCCTCGCTCGTGTTCTCACGGTGGTGGTTCCGGCGGTTGAGGATTGGTTCGCCTACGACGTCCTTGTTGTCGGTATCCTGTTCGGCATTCTATCGGCAGGGATCGAGAAGGCATACCAGAAAGGACGTGAGGACGGTGCAGCCCACAAGCCCGCCGTATAGCCCGCAGCCGCCGGCGGACGCAGGGCTTGACGGTATTGCCTCGCACGAGCGCCGTCACGGTCTTCAACCCGTTCCATCGTCGGCGCTCCCTGCGCCGCTGAGGCGCAACCTGATACGCCGCGCTTCAACTTTGACGACCACTTCCTATGTCTCTACCGGAGAAAAAATCGGACTTGGCCTGCCGCCGATGCGGCGGTGCCCTCGAAGCCGGCTACGTGATTGAACGCAAAAGCGCGTACCAAGACACAGAGGCATGGGTCGAGGGCGATCCGGAGCCGCGACGTTTCTCGGCCGGCAAAGACCTTCGGGAACGTCGCGTGTTGCCTGTTGTCTCCTACCGTTGTGAGGAGTGTGGCCAGTTGGAGTTCTTCGCCCCGGACTCATAAGTGGGCGCAGCAGAACCTGTTGTAGCAGGCCCGCTGTAGTACGCCGGCACCGGGCTTCACCGCTCCGCTCGCACTGGCCCCGGCTTCGACTTCGCCACCCTTGATGCTCGTGTTGCCGGGCGCTGGTGAACGGTCCCGCATTTAGCACCCGTCATGGCCCTGTCGGTGAGGCTACCCCGCTCGCCCGAACCGTGTATCCGATCATGAAATCGATCTCGCTCGGCGACGACCTCACGACCTCGCGCGTCGCTTACGGGTGCATGACGCTCGGTGGGCTCGACCGGCAGGCGGACGTGGCGGCGGCGCTCGACGCGGCACTCGACGGCGGCATCACCCTCATCGACCACGCCGACATCTACGGACGCGGTCGCTCCGAAGAAGTGTTCGGTCAGTATCTCGCGGACCGCCCCGGATTGCGCGAGCGCATCGTGTTGCAGTCGAAGTGCGGGATCCGCTACGCCGACGCCCCGGCCGGAACGCCGAAGCGCTACGACCTCAGCTACGAGCACATCGTCCGCTCGGCCGAAGGCAGCCTCCGCCGTCTCGGCACGGACCGGCTCGACACGTACCTGCTCCACAGGCCGGATCCCCTCGTGGAGCCCGCCGAGATCGCCCGTGCCTTCGACGACCTCCACACGGCGGGCAAGGTGCGGGCGTTCGGGGTGAGCAACTTCTCGGTCGCGCAGATCGACCTGCTCGCGGCGGTGGTGCAGCAACCGCTCGTCGTGAATCAGATCCAACTCAGCCTGCTCCACCACGGCCCGGTCGATGCGGGCGTCGAGGTCAACCGGCCCGGCCCGTCGTCCCACGCGGCCGGGCTCATCGACGGGTGCTGGCAGCGCGGCCTCCGGATTCAGGCGTGGGCACCGACGGCAGGCGGCGCCGTCTCCCGTCCCGACCCCGCACCCGAGCACGCCGCGCTCGCCGGGCACGTCCGCGCCGTCGCGGACCGAATGAATACCACGCCGCTGGCTGTCGTGCTGGCGTGGCTGCTTCGCCACCCGGCCGGGATCCAACCCGTCGTCGGGACGACGAACCCGGGGCGGATCGCCGAGGCGTGCGCGGCGCCCGACGTGCGCCTCTCGCGAGAGGACTGGTACGCGCTCTTCGAGACGGCGCGCGGGGGCGAACTTCCGTAGCTTCGTGCCAGCGCTTTGCTCCGTTTACTCCTCTCCCATCGGCCCGTCTCCATGACCGACCCGCGCCCCGCTCCCGCTTCCGACGCCGCCCCGACTCCCGCCGAGCACCACCGGACGAAGTGGCTGTGGATGGCCCCGGCCGGGCTGATCGGCGTCGGGTTCGGGGCGAGCGCCGTGGCCCGCGCGGCGACCAAGCGCGCGATGGGGCGGCCCTACTTCTGGCACGGCACGTTCGCGCTCGTGTGCCTCAACGCGAGCCTGAGCGTGTTCGCCGACGCCGTGAAGCACCGCGCGCTCTACGAGATGAAGACGGGCCAGTAGGGCGCCGCACGCCCGTTTCGGCGGCGGCCACTTTGCCGGCGCGTCCCGCTACCCCGTCGAGACGAGCGAGTCGTAGAGCGCCTCGACCTGGGTGCGAAGCCCGTCGAGATCGCCGTCGTTCTCGATCACGAAGTCGGCGCGGCGGCGGAGGTCGTCGGCCGGCATCTGGTGGCGCATCCGGGCGAGCACGGCCTCGCGCGGGACGCCGTCGCGGTCCATCACCCTGCGGATGCGCGTCTCGAGCGGGGCATCCACGACGGCGACGGCGTCGAGCACGCGGTCGGCGCCGGACTCGTAGATTAGGGCGGCCTCGTAGACGAACAGGTCGAAGCCCTCGGCCTCGGCGGCGTCGCGGAGCGCGAAGAACGCCTCGCGGACGCGGGGGTGGACGAGCGCGTTGAGCTTCGCTACTTCGGCCTCGTCGCCGAACACGCGCGCGGCGAGGTAGGGCCGGTCGAGCGCGCCCGCCGCGTCGTAGCTCTCCTCGCCGAACGCCTCCGTGATCGCGGTGCGCAGCATCGGGTCCTCGGCCATCAGCCGCTTCGCCTCGGCGTCGGCGTAGACAACGCACGCGCCGAGGTCCTCGAACATCCGGCACGCGGCGGACTTCCCGCTGCCGATCCCGCCGGTGACGCCGAGCGTTTTCATGACTGCGTGGCGGTGCGGCCGAAGCCGTCGGCCATGAGCTGCTCGGTGCGCGCGGCCACGTCTTCGGTCGAGGTGAGCTGGCTGAAGGCGCGCTCGAGCGAGGCCGAGGCCGTCTCGGTCTTGAGGTCGTCGGGCGAGCCCTCGCCGATGACGCGGCCGTCGCGGATCACGACGACGCGGTCGGCGATGCGCTCGACGGCGTCGAGGATGTGGGACGAGTAGAGGACGGTGTGGCCGCCGTCGGCCCAGCGGCGGAGGAGGGCGCGGGCGAGGAGGACGGCCTCGGCGTCGAGCCCGGAGAGCGGCTCGTCGAGCAGGAGCACGGGCGGGGCGTGGAGGAGGGCGGCCGAGAGGAGCACCTTCTGCTTCATCCCCTTCGAGAAGCCGACCATCTTCCGCTCGGCGTCTTCGCCGAGCTTCCAGTAACGCAGGAGGGCCGTCATCCGCGTCGCCGCGAGCGCCTCATCGAGCCCGTACATCCGCCCGATGAAGAGGAGGTACTCCTCGGGTGTAAAGCTCTCGTAGAGGTGGCCGTGCTCGGGGACGAAGCCGTAGCGGCGCTTCGCTTCGAGGGGGTGCACCGACACGTCCACGCCGGCGAGCTCGACGCGGCCGGCGTCCGGCGCGAGCGTGCCCGTCAGCAGGCGCATCGTCGTCGTCTTGCCGGCGCCGTTCGGGCCGACGTAGCCGACGATCTCGCCGGCCGCGACGTGGAACGAGACGCCGTGCAGCACTTGCTTCCCGTCGAACGCGACGCGGACGTTGTGGACGTGAATCATGCGATTGGGGATTGCTGATTGTGGATGGCGGATTGGATTCCAGACGAGAGCAAATCCACAGTCCCCAATCCGGAGTCTAAAATCAGCCGGGGGGCCACTGCATCGAGCGCCCGCCGAGGAGGTGGAGGTGAATATGGAAGACGGACTGCCCCGCGCCCTCGCCGTTGTTCATCACGAGGCGGTAGTCGCTCAGCCCCTCCTCGGCCGCCACGTTCTTGGCGACGACGAAGAGGTGCCCGACGAGCGCTTCGTCCGCCGCCTCGATCGCATCCGCGCGCGGGATCGGCTCGCGGGGGACGATGAGAATGTGGGTTGGGGCTTGGGGGTTGATGTCGCGGAAGGCGACGGCGCGGTCGTCCTCGTAGACGACGTCGGCCGGGATCTCGCCGTCGGCGATTTGCTGGAAGAGGGTTTTGCTCATGGCGGGTGAGGCGAGGGGTGCAAAGAGAGTGCGTCGCGGGCGGGGCGGGTAAACAGTGCGCGAGCGCGTCGTGTTCGCGGTACCGCGCGCGGAGGTGTCGCTTGCGGAGCGCGGGGTGTCGGCGGAGGAACGAACGGCCGAGGCGGCGGGTTCAGCTACGCCCTCAGATCGCCGCCGCGCCGACCATGCCCCTCGTCTACGTCACCCGCACCGTGCACTTCAACGCCGCGCACCGCCTCCACAACCCCGCGAAGTCGGACGCGTGGAATCGCGAAACCTACGGCAAGTGCAACCACCCGAACTGGCACGGCCACAACTACACCCTCGAGGTCACCGTCGCCGGCGAGCCGGACCCCGAGACGGGCTACGTCATCGACCTCGGCGACCTCAAGCGGATCCTGAACGAGCGCGTCGTCGACGAGCTCGACCACCGCAACATGAACCTCGACGTGGACTTCCTCGACGGCGTGCTGCCCTCGACCGAGAACGTCGCCGTCGCGATCTGGGACGAGATCGCCGACGCCGTCGCCGAGGCGTCGAGCGGGCAGCTCCACAGCGTCCGCCTCCACGAGACCCGGAACAACGTGGCCGAATACCGAGGCGAGTAGCTTCCAGCGTGGGCGCGTGGAGGGAGGAGAGGGCAGACAGCAAGCAGCCCCCGATGTTCTCCGCGTGGCCTCTCCGTCCATGCCCCCCCGCTCCTTCCGCGCTCTCCTTCCCCTTTCCCTCATGGCTGATCCCACGAACACCGACACCGACTTCGGTCCCGGCGCGTCCGACCTCGCGGCCGACCTCTACTCGCCGGAGCACTACGAGCGCCGCGATATCTACCACGCCGAGAAGACCGACCGCCTCGCCGAGCGCGCCCGCGAGACGCTCCGCCTGCTCGGCGAGGACCCCGACCGCGAGGGGCTCGTCAAGACGCCCGAGCGCGTGGCGAAGGCGCAGCAGTTCCTCACCCACGGCTACGGTCTCGACCCCCACGTCATCCTCCGCTCGGCGCTCTTCGAAGAGGACTACAACGAGATGATCCTCGTCCGCGACATCGAGGTATACAGCCTCTGCGAGCACCACATGCTGCCGTTCTTCGGGAAGGCCCACGTCGCCTACATCCCGAACGGGCGGATCGTCGGGCTCTCGAAGATCCCCCGCGTCGTCGACGTGTTCGCGCGCCGGTTGCAGGTGCAGGAGCGGCTCACGATCCAGATCCGCGACGCGATCGAAGAAGTGCTGGAGCCGCAGGGCGTCGCCGTCGTGATCGAGGCGCAGCACCTCTGCATGATGATGC
>CAYTJT010000089.1:0-11231 GCA_964438105.1 uncultured Rhodothermales bacterium
GAAAGGGCTCCATCCGCTCTCGCTCGCTCACGAATCCCAAACCTCAACGCCCTCTAATCGCTCTGCCCCCTGTGACGCCGCCCCCCGCCCTCGCCGTCCGCGGCCTCGCGCACGCCTACGGCGACCACCGCGCCCTCGACGGCCTCTCGTTCGAGGTGCACGCGGGCGAGCTCTTCGGCCTCCTCGGCCCCAACGGCGGCGGGAAGACCACGCTCTTCCGCATCGTCACCACGCTCATGCCGCCAAGCGCCGGCACGGCCGAGGTGCTGGGGCACCGCACGACGGAGAATCCCGCGGCCGTCCGCCGCGGCCTCGGCGTCGTGTTCCAGCAGCCGGCGCTCGACGCCGAGCTGACCGTGCGCGAGAACCTCCGCTTCCACGGCGCCCTCGTGGGGATGAGGGGCCGCCCGCTGGCGGACCGGATCGACGCGCTCCTCGACGCCTTCGGCCTCGGCGACCGCGGCGGAAGCCGCGTGAAGACCCTCTCCGGCGGGCTCGCCCGCCGCGCCGACCTCGCGCGCGGCTTGCTCCACCGCCCCCCGCTCCTCCTCCTCGACGAGCCCACGACCGGCCTCGACCCCACGGCCCGCCGCGAGCTGTGGGCCGCCCTCGCCCGCCTCCGCCGCGACGAGGGCACGACGGTCGTCGTCGCGACGCACCTGATGGAAGAGGCCGAGCGCTGCGACCGCGTCGTGATCCTCGACCGGGGCCGCCTCGTCGCCCTCGGCGCCCCCGCCGACCTCACGGCCGAGCTCGGCGACGAGACGCTGTGGCTGGAGTCCAGCGAGCCCGACGCGCTCGCCCGGTCGATCCGCGACCAGTTCGGGTGGGCCACGCGACGCGTCGGCGCGTCCGTGCTCGCCGAGGTGGAGGATGCGCCGGCCGCGCTCGGGCGCGTCTACGCCGCCCTGCCCGACCTCGTCGTCTCCGCGACGGTCCGCCGCCCCACGCTCGACGACGTGTTCGCCGCTCGCACCGGCGTCGCCTTCGACCTCCGCGCTCCCTTGGTCTCGGAACACCCGTAGGGGCATCCCTTGTGGGTGCCCGGCCGCACCCGCGGCCTTCCCCACAGGGCGACCACGAGGGTCGCCCCTACGATTCCCACCCCGACCGCACGATTCCCCCGCGGCCGTACGATTTCCCCCGCGGCCGTACGATTCACATTATCACTGTCGGATTCCAATTATGATCGCCATCGTCCGCGCCCTCTGGCTGAGGGAGATCACCAAGTTCCTCCGCGACCGCAGCCGCGTGATCGGCGCGGTCGTGCAGCCGCTCGGCTTCTGGGTGCTGCTCGGGCTCGGGTTCTACGGCACGTTCCAGATGCCGGGCGACGTGGAGGTGGGCTACCTCGAATACCTCTACCCCGGGATCATCGCGCTCATCCTCCTCTTCACCGCCATCTTCTCGACGATCTCCGTCGTGCAGGAGCGGCAGGAGGGGTTTTTGCAAGCCGCGCTCGTCGCGCCCGTGTCGCGGTGGACGATCGTGCTCGGGCTCGTCTCGGGCGGGGCGACGCTTGCCGTCGCCGAGGCCGTGCTGTTCCTCTTGCTCGCGCCGCTCGTCGGGCTCGTGCCGAGTCTGGCGGGGCTCGCGGTAATCCTCACGGCGACGGTCGCCACGGCGCTCGCCTTCACCGCGCTCGGCTTCACGATCGCGTGGCGGCTCGACACGACGCGCGGCTTCCACGCGGTGATGAACCTGTTCCTCCTCCCGATGTGGTTCCTCTCGGGCGCGTTCTTCCCGGCGGCGAGCGTGCCCGCCGCGCTGCAGTGGGTGATGTACGCGAACCCGGCGTTCTACGGCGTCGCCGCGATCCGGCAGGGGTTGTACCTCCCCGCCGAGGCGCCGGGCGTCGAGCTTCCGCTCGCCCTCACGCTCGGCGTCAGCGTGGCGTTCGCGGCGGGCGTGCTCGCGCTCGCGGTCCACACCGTGCGCCGCCCGCTCTTCGGGAGCTGAGGTTTCACACGAAGCGCGCGGACGACGTTAGGACCGGGCGATACCTTCGGGCCTTTCGTCATCCGCTCGACCGATGCGCCGCACCCTCTACCTCCTCGGCCTGCTCCTCGTCGTGAGTGGCTGCGACAGCAGCGATGCCCCCGACGTCTCCGACCTCCGCGCCCCCGACGGACGCACGCCCGTCGCCGGAGCCATCGAAGTCCGCGACGATAGCAACCTCTTGCTGGGTAGGCTAGGCTCCGGTCCCGTCAGCAATGGCTACCTCGGCACGCTTACGCCCGAGGACTGCCGGTCCACCCCCGCGCCCGGCGAAGCTCCAGCGCCTGCTCGATTCGTGCTTTCGTCCGCCTACCCCAACCCGACGACGCGCGGGGTATCTACGATCGAACTGTCGGTGGGGTGCGCGACGCCACTGTCCGTGTTCGTCGTCGCGGCGCTTCCGCCGGGCAGCACGCCAGCCCCTGACGGAACGCTCACGAGCGGCGGTTGGAGCATTCGCCCCGGCGGCTTCCCCGTCGCCGTGCTCCACGAGGGACCGGTTGCCGCAGGTGTTTACCGAGTCGAACTCGACTTCAGAAACCCCGAGGGCCGGCCCCTCCCGCCCGGCTACTACCGCGTCTACGCCCAGACGCCGTACGTCATTGCGTGGACCGACGTGCTCTACGCTCCCGACTTCCAACCTTAAACGCCCTCCGATGCGCTTTTCGATCTTCCTCCTCGCCGCCCTCTTCCTCACCCCGCTCGCCGCTGCCCAGACGGAGCCCGCTCCGGGCGTCGGGCTGAGCGCGTCCGTGCAGGCGGGCCAGTTCGACATCGCCGTGCCGGTGTGGACCGGCCCTAGCCTCGCCGTCGTGCCGAGCGTGGGGTTCGACTTCGCCCAGGACGTGGGGACGGACCTGCGCTTCGGCCTCGCCGCTCGCTTCTACCGCCGCGTGGCCGAAGTCGCTCCGTATTTCGGGCTACGCGGCGGCGTGCTGTTCTTCTCTCCCGCCGAGCGGGAGAACGGACCGGAGCTCGACTCGGCGGTCGACTTCTTCGTGGGCGGGGCGTTCGGCGCGGAGGCGTTCGTCTTGCCGTCGTTCAGCCTCGGCGTCGAGGCGCAGCTCAACGCGACGATCTCGGCCGAGGAGTCCGCGCGCTTCGGGAACCCGGGCAACGTCAACGTCAACACGGGCGCGGCGGTCACGGCCACGGTCTACTTCTAACCGGCCGGACCAGTTCTAACCAGTCGGACCAGCGAACCCGGCGCGGCGCTGCGCGGTACACGGAGGGCACCTCTCGCCTTCCGCCTCTCGCATGTCTCCCGACCGCTCCTCGCCGCGCCTCCGCCACCTCGTCACCGCTCTCGTCGTCATCTTCGTCTTCGCGGCGCTGAAGGCGACGAAGCCGGTGACGATGCCGCTCGCGTTCGCGCTCTTCGCCATCATCCTGTTCTGGCCGCTCTACCGGTGGCTGCACGAGCGCGTCGCGAACGGGATCGCCCTCCTCGTCACGCTCCTCGCCTTTCTCGCCGTGATCGGCGGGTTTTTCTGGGCCGTCATCGAGGCGACGGACGAGGTGGTGGAAGATGCCTCGCGCTATGAGCAGGAGGTGACGCAGCTCGGCAACCGGGTCGAGTCGCTCTTCGGCTCGCTCACCGATACGGTCTCGGGCGGCGGCGGGGAAAGCGGCTCGGCGGCGGACGGCGACGGGGCGAGCAGCGGGCTCTCGCTGTCGTCGGACCGCGTGGCGTCGCTGGCGCAGCGCGTGGCGTCGAGTGTGTGGAGCGTGCTGGGATATCTCGTGCTCATCACCGCGCTCTTCGCCCTCGGCATCATCGAGGTGCCGCGGTGGAAGCACAAGCTCCGAACGCGCTTCGGCGACCCCGTCTCGGGCGAGGCGATCGAGGCGGCGACGCAGGTGACCGAGCAGGTGCAGCGGTTCCTGCTCGTGCAGGCGTTCACGAGCGTGCTGACGGGCATCCTCACGGGGCTGTTCTGCTGGGCGCTCGGCGTGGACTTCGCGTTCGTGTGGGGCCTGCTCGCGGGCGTGCTCAACTTCATCCCCACGCTCGGGAGCATCGTCGCGATCGTGCCGCCGGTGCTCTTCGCCCTCCTCCAGTTCGGGCTGGCGTGGCAGCCGCCCGTCGTGTTCGCCGGGCTGGCGGCGATCCAACTCGTGCTCGGCTCCTACGTCGATCCCAAGCTGCAGGGGCGCTACCTCGAGCTCTCCGCGTTCGTCGTGCTCCTCGCCATCACGTTCTGGGGCTGGCTCTGGGGGATCCCGGGCGCGTTCATCGCCGTGCCCATCACCGCCGCGCTCGTCCTCGCCTCGAAGCACGTGGACGGCGCGGGCTGGGTGGCGCGGCTGCTCACGCGCGACGAGGAGGACCGGCACTCGCTTCCCTCCGAGACGTAGCCTCGCCCGCTCCGTGCCTCGCCCACTCCGTGCCTCGTCCGCTCCGTCTATACGTGTCATTTCGAGCACAGCGAAAAATCTCCCCGCTGGACCATTCCGCAACGCAAGAGATGGGATTCTCCGACCTGCCGGGGCCTCCCGTTCGTTCAGGGTGACAGGTTCTCTACCTTGAGATGACGGGGCTGCCTTCTCGGGTACACGCTGAACAGGCCTAAAGGGACCGTGCGGAGCTACTTCGTCTACATCGCCTCGAACCGTTTCCGCACGGTGTTCTACACCGGCATGACCAACAACCTCCAGCGACGCATCGTCGAGCACAAGGGGGGGACGGGCAGCCGCTTCACCACGCGCTACCGCGTCCGCGACCTCGTCTACTTCGAGGAGCATCGCCGAGTACACGATGCCATCGCAAGAGAGAAGGAGATCAAGCGGTGGCGACGGGAAAAGAAGCTGGCCCTCGTCCGCTCTCAGAACCCGGACCTCAAGGACCTCGCCGCTGACCTCGACCGCTAAATGCCTCCCGCTCTTCCCCTTGTCATTTCGAGCGCAGCGAGAAATCTCCCACGTCGCTGCATACTCCAGCGTGGGAGATCCCTCACATCCGTTCGGGATGACAGAGGTGTGAGGGCGATGATAGACTACTCCGTTCGGGATGACAGGGATATGGAGGGGGTGACAAGCCCTCTCGCTCACAGACTCCCGACGGGAGTGCGCAGGTACGGCGTGGAGAGGCCGGCATGACGGAATGGGCGCTGGAGTACGGCGCGCTCGGCCTCTTCCTCGCCGCCTTCCTCGCGGCGACGCTCGTGCCGCTGTCGTCGGAGGCGGCGCTCGTGGCGGCCCTCGCGGCGGGCGTGCCGGTCGCCGAGGCCCTCGTCGCCGCCTCGCTCGGCAACGCGCTCGCGTGCGTCGTGAACTACGGGCTCGGGCGGTTCTTCCGCGACCGCGTGCAGCCGCGCACCGAAGCGTCGCGCTCGGGCCGGAGGGCGCTCGGGTGGATGGACCGGTGGGGGCGGTGGAGCCTCGCCCTCACCCCGCTCCCCGTCGTCGGCGATCCGGTCACCGTCGTCGCGGGGCTGGCGCGGGTGTCGTTCGCCCTCTTCGTCGCCGTCGTGATCCCGCTGCGCGTCGGGCGGTACCTGCTGATCGCCGGGCTGCTCTGACGCCGCGGTCGGCTCCCCCCGCTTCTCGCGCCATCACTCCGTTCGGGGCGCGAGAAGCTGTCCCCCTCATTTCGAGGGGGACCGTTCGGTGAAGCCGGGAGCGCAGCGACCGCGAACCGAACGAGGGGAGCGAACCGGTTAGTTTTTCTCACGGCGGCGGAGGCCCGTTCGTATGTTCGTCACACAGTGAATTACCCCCCCCGCACCTAGTGGAATCCCCCATAGCTACTTCGGGGATGCGGGGCCGCACTCGCCGCGGCACGTACGATACCAGACCCCATGAATAGAGACGATCACGATAGGGAGCGCCCGGCCCCCGAGGACGACGCCGAAGCGCGCTCCGGCGCTCCCGCCGCGGACGAGCACGACCCGGACCAGCACGCCCCCGAGCAGTTCGACCCCAATGAGGGGCCGGTCATCGTCGGGATCGGGGCGTCGGCGGGCGGGCTGAAGGCGCTGCGGGCGTTTTTCGAACACGTCCCCGCGGACAGCGGGCTCGCCTACGTCGTCGTGGTCCACCTCTCGCCCGAGCACGAGAGCCACCTCGCCGACCTCCTCCAGCCGCACGTGAACATGGCCGTGCAGCAGGTGCAGGGCGAGGTGCCCCTCAAGCCGGACACCGTCTACGTCATCCCGCCGGGCGCCAACCTCAACACGATCGACACGCACCTCCGCCTCTCCGACCTCGAGGAGCGGCGGCGCGAGCGCGCCCCCATCGACCACTTCTTCCGCACGCTCGCCCGGACCCACGACGGCCACGCTGTCGGGGTCGTGCTCACCGGCACCGGCGCCGACGGCACGCTCGGGCTGAAGGAGGTCAAAGCGAAGGGGGGGCTCACGGTCGTGCAGGACCCCGCCGAGGCCGAGTACGACGGGATGCCGCAGAGCGCGATCGCCACCGGCCTCGTCGACCTCGTGCTCCCCCTCGCCGAGATCCCGGCGGCCATCCAGCGCTACGCCGGCACCCGGCCCCGCCTCCCGATCCCCATCGAGGAGACGGACGTCGGGGGCGAGGAGCGGCAGATCCTCCACAAGGTGTTCGCCCAGATCCGCGCCCGCACCGGCCACGACTTCAGCCGCTACAAGCGCTCGACGATCCTCCGCCGCATCCGCCGCCGCATGCAGCTCCGCTTCGTCGAGGAGTTCCCGGCCTACCTCGCCCTCCTCCGCGAGCAGCCCGACGAGGTCCACGCCCTCGCCGAGGACCTGCTCATCACCGTCACCAGCTTCTTCCGCGACCCCGAGGTGTTCGAGGTGCTGGAGACGGAGATCGTGCCGCAGCTGTTCGAGGGCAAAGACGCCGACGACCACGTCCGCCTCTGGTCCGTCGGGTGCGCGACCGGCGAGGAGGCCTACTCCCTCGCGATCCTCCTGCTCGAAGAGGCCGCCCGGCGCGGCGCCGGGCACGAAGCCGTTCCCACCTTGCAGATCTTCGCGAGCGACCTCCACGAGCACTCCCTCGCGAAGGCTCGCGAGGGGTTCTACCCCGGCGACATCGCCGCCGACGTGAGCGCCGAGCGGCTGAGTCGGTTCTTCCACCAGGAGGACGGCGGCTACCGCATCCAGCGGGAGGTCCGCGAGCTCGTCGTCTTCGCCCCGCACAACCTCCTCGGCGACCCCCCGTTCTCGCGGCTCGACTTCATCACGTGCCGCAACGTGATGATCTACCTCCAGCGCGACGTGCAGCGCGACGTCGTCGAGCTGTTCCACTACGCGCTCAACCCCGGCGGCATCCTCGCGCTCGGAACGTCGGAGACGATCGACGGCTCGGACTTCTTCCAGTCCGTCGACAAGCGGGCCTGCGTGTGGCGGAAGCGGAACGTGCCCGCGCCCGAGCCCCGGCTCCCCGTCTTCCCCCTCACCCGACCCCGCTATCCCGACGATCCCGCCCCGCCCGAGCGCGGCGGGCAGCCCATCGCGTACGGCGTGCTCCACCAGCGGATGGTGGAGCGCTACGCCCCGCCGAGCGTCCTCGTCAGCCCCGACGATAAGGTGGTCCACTTCAGCGAGCACGCGGGCCGCTACCTCACGCACCCCGGCGGCGAGCCCACGACGAGCGCGTTCCAGCTCGTCCGTGAAGAGCTCCGCATCGAGCTGCGCGCGCTCCTCCACGACGCCCGCCGGCGGCAGCAGCCGGTTCGCTCGAAGCCCCTCGCCGTCCGGTTCGACGACCGCGAGCGGCCCGTCGTCCTCCACGCCCGCCCCACGCCGGAGCCCGATCAGCAGGGCTTCGTCCTCGTCATCTTCGACGAGCGCGAGCCCGAGGCCGAGGGCGGCGCCGCGGACCCCGAGGCGGACGGCGCGGGTCCCGACGCCGCGTCCCGCGCCCGGCTGGAGACCGAGCGGGACGACATGGAGACGGAGCTCGGCCTCTCGCGGCAGCGCCTCCAGGGCGTCATCGAGGAGTACGACACCACCCAGGAGGAGCTGAAGGCCTCGAACGAGGAGCTGCAGTCCGCCAACGAAGAGCTCCGCTCGACGCTCGAAGAGCTGGAGACCTCGAAGGAGGAGCTGCAGTCGATGAACGAGGAGTTGCAGACGGTCAACCAGGAGAACCTCCACAAGGTCGAGGAGCTGGCGCAGCTCTCGAGCGACCTCCAGAACTTGATGGCGGCGACCAAGATCGCCACGCTCTTCCTCGACCGCGAGCTCCGCATCCTCCGCTTCACGCCGCGCATCGGCGAGCTCTTCAGCGTCCGCCCCGCCGACCGCGGCCGGCCGCTCGCGGACCTCACCCACCGCCTCGGCTACGACGAGCTCCACGCCGACGCGCAGCGCGTGCTCGACCAGCTCGTGCCCGTCGAGCGCGAAGTCGAGGACGACGAGGGCCGGTGGTACCTCACGCGCGTGCTCCCCTACCGCTCCGCCGACGACCGGATCGAAGGCGTCGTCATCACCTTCGTCGACATCACGACGCGGCGGGCCGCTACCGACGCCCTGCACCGGAGCGAGGAGCGGTACCGGCTCCTCGTCGATAGCGCGACGGAGTACGCCATCCTCATGCTCGACACGGACGGCCGGATCGTGTCGTGGAACCCGGGCGCCGAGCGCATCTTCGGCTACAACGAGGACGAGATCCTCGGGGAGGACGTCGCGCGGCTCTTCACCGACGAGGACCTCGCGGCCGGGGCGCTCCAGCGCGAGATGGGCGTCGCGGCCGAGACCGGCCACGCGCTCAACGACCGCTGGCACATGCGCAAGGACGGGTCCCGCTTCTGGGCGAACGGTGTGATGGAGGCGCTCCACCGGCCGGACGGCAGCCTCGGCGGCTTCGCCAAAGTCCTCCGCGACAACACCGACCGGAAGCGGACCGAGGACGAGCTGCGCCAGAGCGAGGAGCAGCTCCGCGAGCTCAACGAGACGCTGGAAGAGCGCGTGCAGGAGCGCACCGCGCAGGTGCGCACCCTCGCCTCCACGCTCGCCGTGGCCGAGCAGGACGAGCGCCGCCGCATCGCCCAGATCCTCCACGACGACCTCCAGCAGCTCCTCTTCGGCATCCAGCTCAAGATGACGTTCATCCGCAAAGGCGCCGAAGAAGCCGACGCCCCCGCGCTCGCCGAGCACGCCGCCGAGAGCGAGGACTTCCTCGACCGCGCCATCCAGGTCTCGCGCCAGCTCACCGTCGACCTCAGCCCGCCCGTGCTCGCCGGCGACGGCCTCTCCCAAACCCTCGAGTGGCTGACGACGCAGATGGAGGTGGTCCACGGGCTCACCGTCGAGCTCCGGGCCGAGCAGCCGTTCGTCATCCCGCAGGAGGGGATGCGCGTGCTGCTGTTCCAGATCATCCGCGAGCTGCTGTTCAACGTCGTCAAGCACGCCGGCACCGACCGCGCCTCCGTGTCGATCGTCGAGGTCGACGGCGGCCTCCGCATCACCGTCGCCGACGGGGGCGACGGCTTCGACCCCGACGCGCTCGAGCCCAGGCCGGAAGGGGGCTTCGGCCTCTTCAGCGTGCGCGAGCGGCTCCAACTCTTCGGCGGGCGGCTGGAGATGCACTCGTCCCCCGGCGAGGGCGCGCGCATGACCGCCATCATCCCCGACATCCTCGCTCCGCCTCAGGAGCGCTAACCCCCCACGCGATGCCCCACCACATCTTCATCGTCGAGGACCACCCGCTGATGCGGGACATGATGGCGAAGTACATCGCGGACCTGCCCGGCCTCCGCGTATGCGGGTCCGTGCCCACGGCCGAGGCCGCGCTCGACCATCTCCCCGGCACCGCCGACTTCGTGCTCGTCGACATCTCGCTTCCGGGGATGAACGGGATCGACCTCATCGGCGCGATCCGCACGCGCTGGCCCGACCTCGTCTGCCTCGTCTGCTCCGGGCACGACGAGGCCTCGTACGTCGTGCGGGCGCTCGACGCGGGCGCGCGGGGCTACGTCGCCAAGGGCAGCCCGTCGGAGCTCGTCGAGGGGCTCGACTGCGTGCGACGCGGCGAGCCCTACCTCAGCCCGTCCCTCCGTGACCGCGTCGAAGGGGTCATTTCCATCCCGGAAGCTCACGACGCCAACACGCGAACCGACTAGCGTGAGAGACGTCTGGTCGAAAGTCCCCCCTTGTCATCCTGAGCGGAGTCCCGCAGGGACGCAGTCGAAGGATCTCTAACGGGGGTGCCACCAGAGATCCCTCGGCTACGCTCGGGATGACGCGGGATATACGATCATATGACCCGGTCTATAGCGCGCGGCAGCGTTCGTTTTCACCGGGGCTTGGCCCGCCGACGCGAACCTCGCGCCTTCTTCCGCGCTTCCACGAGCATGGAACCCCGCCCCGCTCCCCCCACCGACCTCAAAGCGCTCGGCCGCGCCGAGCTCGAAGCGTTCGCCCGGCGCCTCGGGCAACCGGCCTTTCGGGGGCGGCAGCTCTTCGCGTGGCTCTACGGCAAAGGCGCCACGAGCTTCGGTGAGATGACCGACTTGCCGAAGTCACTTCGAGCATCACTCGAAGTGCAGGCAACGATCTCGACCCTCGACGAAGTCCAGCGGCAGACGGCGACCGACGGCACGGTCAAGTCGCTGTTCCGCCTCTCGTCCGGGCGCGAGATCGAGACCGTGCTCATCCCCGACCTCGACGCGTCGGGCCGGGCGAAGCGTCTGACGGTGTGCGTCTCCAGCCAGGTCGGCTGCGCGATGGGCTGCCACTTCTGCGCGACGGGGCTGATGGGCTTCGGGCAGAACCTCACATCCAGCGAGATCTACGAGCAGGCGTTCCGCATGGACGCGCTCGCCGAGGAGCGCTACGGGCGCGGGATCACGAACGTCGTGTACATGGGCATGGGCGAGCCGCTGCAGAACTACGCCGCCGTCGCGGGCAGCACCGCCCTCCTCACCGACCCCGAGGCGCTCGGCCTCGCGCCGAAGCGCATCACCGTCTCGACCGTCGGGCTCGCCCGCCGCATCCGCCGGCTCGCCGACGACCAGGCCGCAGGCCGAGTCCCCGCGTTCCGCCTCGCCCTCTCGCTCCACGCCCCGACCGACCCGCAGCGCAGCGCGATCATGCCGGTCAACCGCTCCGAGAAGACCGACCTCGGCGCGCTGCGGGACGCCGTCGAGCACTACCACGCCCAAACCGGCAAGCGCATCACCTACGAGTACTGCATGTTCGCGGGCATCAACGACCGCGAGGCCGACGCCCGCCACCTCGCCGCCGTCACGCGCTGGGCGCCGAGCAAGGTGAACCTCATCATGTACAACCCCGTCGACGGCACCG
>CAYTJT010000090.1:0-3706 GCA_964438105.1 uncultured Rhodothermales bacterium
GGAACGCGCCGAGCCCGGCCGCGACGTTCAGCGCCATCCCGAAGTAGATGATCTCTTCGGTCGTGAAGCCGAACGTGCCGGCGGCGTAGATCCCGCCGAGGGCGAAGATCGTGACGAGCCCGTCGTTATAGAACAGCCGCGCGACGAGGAGGCGGACGATCTGGCGGTAGCGGCCGAGTGAGCGGAACGTGCCGCCGATCTCGCGCGCCGTCGAGGTGAACAGGCTGAGCGTGCTGCGGCGCTCGGCGGGCCGCTCCTCGCGGAGGAACAGGAACGCGGGGATCGCGAACACGGCGAACCACACGGCCACGAGCAGGTTCGTCGCGCGGACGTGCTCGCCCGTCGCCCGGTCGAGCCCGAACGGCGCGACCTCCGGCAGCACGAACCCGAACAGCCCGACGGCGAGGGCGATGAGCCCGCCCGCGTACCCCAGCCCCCACGCCGCGCCCGAGATCCGCCCGATGCGGTCCGGCGGGGCGAGGTCGGGGAGGAACGCGTTGTAGAACACGAGCCCGATCTCGTAGGCGATGTTGGCGATCACGACCCACACGAGCGCCTGCAGGACCTCGCCCGGCCCGGCGAAAAACGTCATCACCGTCGCCCCGACGCAGACGACCGTGGCGACGAGGAGGTAGCGTTTGCGGAGGCCGCCGCGGTCGGCCATCGCCCCGAGAAACGGCGAGAGCACGGCGACGGCGATCGCGGTGATCGTCACGCCGCGCGTCCAGAGCGCCGTGCCGGTGATCTCGTCGGCCGCGATCGCCTGGGTGAAGTAGGTCGCGTAGACGAACGTGACGACGAGCGTGGTGAACGCGCTGTTGGCGAAGTCGTAGAGCGCCCAGCTCCAGACGGCGCGGCGGTCGTAGCGGGTGGGGGGCATGGCAGGGGCATCAGTCGGAAGTGCGCGCAAGGTAGCGCGCAGCAGACTGCCGCGCTCGCGCGTTCTCATCCGATCTGGGTTTCCCCGACACGGCGGGAGCGCCTATCTTTCAGCCGCTCGCCCTCGTAGCTCAGCAGGGCCCTCGTAGCTCAGCAGGATAGAGCAACGGTTTCCTAAACCGTAGGTCGCAGGTTCGAATCCTGCCGAGGGCGCCCCATTTCAGAAACTGTTCGGCAAGACGAATTCCGGGCTGCGAGCGGCTACGCGGGCGCGTCTGCGGCGTCGCCCTCCATCGCCGATGCTCGCGCATCGCCTGCTTCGGGCTCCTGGCAACCGTCCCGCTCACGCGCTCTCGCCTTCGAACCTGCTTACCAAACAGTTTCTCAACCCCTCGCACCTCGACTAAGCGCTCGCAACGATGGCCGGAAAACCGTCAACCAAAATCGTCATCGCCATCGTGCTGGTGCTGGCGCTCGCCTACACCCTGCTGTCCTTCCTCAGCGCCGACGACGGCATCCCGGACGACGCCGACGAGGCGGGCATCGAGGAGGTCGTGCCCGGCGGGTAGGAAACGATCGGCCCCCTGCGGTCGTTGCGGCACTCGGTCCGGTAACCCCCCGTCCGTTTCATGCCGCGTCATCGCTCCAAGGCCGATCTCCCCCGCAAGGTCTGCCCCGTCTGCAACCGCCCCTTCGCGTGGCGGAAGAAGTGGGCGCGGGACTGGGAGAGCGTGGTCTACTGCAGCGAACGCTGCCGCCGCTCGAAGAAACCGCCGACCGACGCTCGCGGCTGACGCGTCCGGCTGACGCTCGCGGCTCCGACTTGCCCACCCTCTCTCCCCGCCGTCATGGCCCCCGCCCTCGTCTGGTTCCGCAACGACCTCCGCACGCGCGACCACGAACCGCTCGCACGCGCCGACGCCGACGCCGACCGCGTGATCCCCGTCTACTGCCTCGACCCGCGCCACTTCGGCACGACGCGGTGGGGGCTCGAGAAGACCGGCGCGCACCGCGCCCGCTTTCTGCTGGAGAGCCTCGCCGACCTCCGCGCGGGGCTCCGCGACCTCGGCGGCGACCTCGTCGTGCGGCGCGGCAGGCCCGAGGACGTGATTCCCGACCTCGTCCGGCGGACCGGGGCGACGGCGGTTTACGCGCACGAGGAGCCGATGTCCGAGGAGCGGACTGTCGAGCACCGACTCCGCGACGCCCTCGGCGGCACCGACGCCCGGCTTCGTCTCTGGTGGGGCCACACGCTCTACCACCCGGACGACCTCCCGTTCGGCGAGGACGAGGTGCCGGACGTGTTCACGCCGTTTCGGAAGCGCGTCGAGAAAAGCACCGAGGTCCGCGCCACGCTCCCCGCGCCGGAGTCGCTCGACGGCCTGCCCGACGGTCTCGACGCCGGCGAGCTCCCGACCCTCGCCGACCTCGGCGTGGAGGAGCCGCCGGACGACGACCGCGCGGTGCTGCGGTTCCGCGGCGGCGAGTCGGCGGGCCTCGGCCGGCTCCACGCCTACCTCTGGGAGCAGGACCTGCTGAGGACCTACAAAGAGACCCGCAACGGGCTCCTCGGCGCCGACTACTCCTCGAAGTTCTCGGCCTGGCTCGCGCACGGCTGCCTCTCGCCCCGCACGATCTACGAAGAGGTCGAAGCCTACGAGCACGAGCGCGTGAGCAACCGGTCCACCTACTGGCTCGTGTTCGAGCTCGTCTGGCGCGACTTCTTCCGCTTTATCGGCCGCAAGTACGGCGACCGCCTCTTTTACCCGTCCGGGCCGATGGTCGTCGAGGTCGATTGGGCCCACGACGACGAGGCGTTCGAGCGCTGGGCGAGCGGGACGACGGGCGTCCCCTTCGTCGACGCCAACATGCGCGAGCTGAACCGCACCGGGTTCATGTCGAATCGCGGGCGGCAGAACGTGGCGAGCTTCCTCGCCAAAAACCTGAGCCTCGATTGGCGGCGCGGCGCCAGCTATTTCGAGTCGCGGCTCGTGGACTACGACGTGACGAGCAACTGGGGCAACTGGGCCTACGTCGCGGGCGTCGGCAACGACCCCAGAGACCGCTACTTCAACATCCTCTCGCAGGCGCAGCGCTACGACGCTGACGGCGACTACGTGAAGCACTGGCTCCCCGAGCTGGCACGCGTGCCGGCCGGCAGGGCGCACGCGCCGCACGAGATGAGCCGGAGCGAGCAAGAGGACTACGGCGCCGTCATCGGGGACGACTACCCCGCGCCGATGATCGACCTCGACGCCTCGTACGAGCGGATCCGCGGCGGCCGATGACGTGGCGCCGGCAGCACGGGTAGGGGTCCCGGTCGGGGTTAAGTTTGAAGAGGGATGGACCGTTAAGTTTGGATAAGGATGGACCGATAACGGGGATACCCCCCGTGCCCAACCCCGCCTCCTGCCCGTTCCGCAATGACTTTTTCTTCGATGGCGCCGTCCTCCGCTCCCTCTCCGGCCTCGACCGGGAAGCCTCGCGTGCTCGTGCTCGAGGACAACGCGGAGTCGCGGCTGTTGCTGCGCCACCTGCTGCGGCACGAGTTCGACGCGACGCTCGTCAGCGGCGCGGACGCCGCCCTCCGCGTGGCGGAGTCGCAGTCGTTCGACGCGGCGCTGCTCGACATCAACCTCGGGGAGAAGCGCACGGGCGTGGACGTGTTCAAGGCCATCCGGGCGATGGCGCGGCACCGCGACCTCCCGGCCCTCGCCTGCACGGCGTATGCGCTCCCCGGCGACCGCGAGCGCTTTCTCGAAGCGGGGTTCGCGGCCTACGTCAGCAAGCCGTTCGTCAAGGCCGAGCTGATGGACGCGCTCCACGA
>CAYTJT010000090.1:3806-11016 GCA_964438105.1 uncultured Rhodothermales bacterium
GGCGCGGCCTACGGAGCGACGGCGAAGCGCCGGAGGAACGAGGCGAGCAGGCCGTCCACCTCGGGCGTATCGCGGAGCGACGCGAGGGTCTGCTCGAACGCCTCCTCGCTCTGGAGCACCTCGGTGTAGAACGACCGGTACGCGACGATGCGCTGCCGCTCGCGCTCGGCGTCGAGCTCGCTGTGGAACTGCGTGCCGTAGATCGGCCGGTCGGCGATGCGGAAGGCCTGGTACGGCGCCGTCGCGTTGCGGGCCAGCTCGACGGCCTCGGCCGGGAGCACGCTGATGCGGTCCTGATGCCCCATCTGCGCGGGGAAGCGCGGCGGGAAGTCGCAGAGGAGGGGGTCGGCCTTGCCCGCGTCGGTCAGCTCGACGGAGTGGGTGCCCATCTCGGCCCGCGCGAGGTCCTTGACGACGGCCCCGCCGAACGCGCGCGCGATGAACTGGTGGCCCCAGCACGAGCCGAAAAGGGGAACGCGGCGGTCGTAGCAGGCCTGGACGAGGTCGACGAGCGAGGCGGTCCACGGGTACGTGTTCGTGACCGAGTAGGCCCCGGCGCCGCCGATCATCACCGCATCGACGCCGTCGAGCAGCTCCTCGGTGAGCGAGTCCGCGAGGGCGTTCGTGACGACGAGCTGGTCGGGCCGCAGCTCGCAGCGCTCGAGGAAGGTGTACTGCTCCTCGAGGATCACGGCGGACCGCTCCCTGACCTGGATCAGTCGGACGCGGAGGGTGTCATAGCTAGGGGCCATAATCAGCGGGCGGGGGCGAGCAGGTGGGGGAAGTGGTCGCGGAGCGTGCGGTAGAGCCGGTGCAGGGGGAGCCCGACGACGTTGTAGTAGTCGCCGCGCACGCCTTCGACGAGGAGGGCGCCGGCGTCGTCCTGGATGCCGTAGCCGCCGGCCTTGTCGAGCGGCGAGCCGGACCGGACGTAGGCGTCGATCTCTGCCGGTCGGAGCGGGGCGAAGGTGACCTCCGTCGATTCGTAGGCTTCGGCGACCCGTGAGGGCTCGCCGTGCACGAGCGCGATGCCGGTGAAGACCGTGTGGGTCCGCCCGCTCAAACGGGCCAGCATCGCGGCGGCCTCGCCCGCGTCCGCGGGCTTGCCGAGCACCTCGTCATCGAGCACCACGATGGTGTCCGCGCCGAGCGTGAGGGCGCCGGGGAAGGACGGGGCGACCGCCTCGGCTTTCTGCCGAGCCAGGAGGCGGACGGCGTCGGCCGGCGGCGTGCCGGGCGGGATCACCTCGTCCGTGTCGCTCGGGTGCACGGAGAACGGGATCCGCAGCCGCTCCAGGAGCTGGCGGCGGCGCGGGGAGCGAGACGCGAGGACGAGCGGAACGCGGAGGTGGAGCATGCCGGGCGGGGTGAGCAAACGAGCGGCAAGATAAGCGAGCCCGCCAGCGTCTGCCCCCGGCCCCGGCGGCCTAAGTAGATGGGCAGTAGTACGTTTCGAGTGGAGGGTGTGGAAGGAATGGAAGGAAGAAGAGGAGGAGCCTCCCTCCACTCCTCCCGTTCCCTCCATCCCGGCGCGCCTCCCTCCCGCAGAGGCACCGGCGGTGCAATCGAAGCAGTCCCTTCGTTCCTGTGCCGGCCTACTTAGCTGCTCATCTTGCGGAGGCTGAGGCCCGACGGCGAGCGCTCGCGCCGCTGCGGCTTCCGGCGCTTCGGGAAGAACAGCGTGAGGAAGCCCCAGACGAGCGAGACCACGAGGGAGACCCACAGCGCCCCGCGCCCGAGCCAGTCGCCGTGGCGCGTGTACACGGTCGACTCGTTGAGGAGGGGGACCGAGGCGGTGTGCACGGTCTGCTCCATCCACTCGGTGACGACGGGCGCGCTGCCGTCGGGGTGGATGAGGCCGGAGCGCCCCGTGACCGTGCTCATCACCACGGCGCGGCGCGTCTCGATCGCGCGGAGCCGCGTGAGGGCGAAGTGCTGGAGGTACCCCGCCGACCGCCCCCACCAGCCGTCTTGGGCGAGGACGACGAGGAACTCGGCGCCCTGATCGACGAGCGACCGGGCGTAGTCGCCGAAGAGGGACTCGTAGCAGATCAGCGTGCCGAAGCGGGAGCGGCCCGCGTCCATCAGCCCCCGCTGCGTGCCCAGCCCGTAGCCGCCGACGCCGCCCGCAGCCACCCCGAGCGCGGCCAGCGCTGGGCGCCACTCGACGAGCGGCACGCGTTCGGCAAACGGGATCATGTGCACCTTGTCGTACTGCTGCAGCTCGGTCGCGGCGTTGAAGAGGAGCGCGCTGTTGTAGTAGGGCGTCACCTCGGCGTACTTCTCCGCGACCACCTGGTCTACGGTCAGCGCCGGGGCCGAGTCGTAGCGGGTGATGGCCCCGGTCAGCAGGGCGACGTCCTGGTCCTCGGCCCACCGCCCGAGCCGCTTGTAGAGGGCGCGCTGGCGGCGGGCGTCGGCGTAGACCGGGAGCGCCGTCTCCGGCCAGACGAGCAGGCTCGGGCGCGTGAGGCCGGTCCGGTCCGCGGCGAGGGCCTCTTGCGCCAGGGAAGCCATCAGGTCGACGCGGGCCCCGCTGCGGACGTTGGCCCACTCCTTCGGGGCGACGGCCGGCTGGACGAGCGCGACCTCGGCGTACGCCGACGGCTCCTCGAGCTGGGGGAGGCGCCACGACTGGTAGGCGAACGGGGCGGCGAACAGGAGCACGGCCGACGCCACCATCGCCGCGCGCACGAAGGCGGACCGCGACTCGAAGGTCCAGAAGATGGCGCCGTTCACGAGCCACACCCACAGCGTGAGCCCGCCCACCCCCGCGAGGTCGGCGATCTGGTTGAACGGGAACGCCGACGCCTGCGTGTGCCCGAGGAAGAGCCACGGGAGCGCGGCGGGGCCGTGGGCCATCGCGTACTCCATCGCGAGCCAGAAGGCGACGAGCACGACGAAGCCGATCTCGAACCCGAACCGCCGCTTCACGAGCGCCGACGCCACGACGGGCAGCGTCATCGGGACGGGCACGAGGAGCAGCCCGAGGCCCGACGAGAGCGCGGTCAGCGCGCTCTCGTGCAGCAGCACCCAGTGGCCGGCGAGGGCCGTCATGATCAAAAACGTGGAGTACGCCTCGCGGAGGAGCATCCACCCGAGCGGCAGCCGGCTCCAACGGATCAGCAGGGGGACCAGGGCGACGTACGCGAGCCCGTAGAGCGGGGAGGGCGGAAAGCTGAGGCCGAGCAGCACGCCCGCTACCAGCACCCAGAACGGCGCGTGAAAATCGTCGATGAACCGGCGAGGTTTGAGAGCGGTCACGGTTGGGCTCGGGGGCGAGTGACGAGGTCGGACGGGGAGGCGCGGGGGGAGACGCTGGCCGCAAGGCACGACGGCGAAATCACTTCCGGTATCGACCACGCCCTGTGAAACTAAAGCGGTTGTTTCGTTCGCGAGAGGCGGCTAAGTTTGGGCCGGCTCCCTCGGCCCGCGATCTCGAACCCGGTCGCAGGACCGACTCATGAATTCGACCCCGATGCGCGTCGGGCTGGCCCGAAGCGCGTCGGGCTGGCGATGCGCTCGCCGAAACGCCCTCACCAACTTACCCCTGCCGCATGCCCGTTCTCAGTATCTGCAACCACAAAGGGGGGACGGGCAAGACCACGACGGCGATCCACCTCGCCGCGGCCTTCGGGCTGAGCGGCCGGCGCGTGCTCGCCGTCGACCTCGACCCGCAGGGCTTCCTCACGCGGCTGCTCGGCGTCGAGGAGCCGGACGAGGCGCAGTCCTCGCTCGCCCTCTTCGACCACGAGCGCGACGTCCGCTCGATCGAGACGATCCCGCTGCGGGGCTTCGAACTCCTCCCGGCGTCGTACAGCATGACGAAGGCCGCCCGCACGCTCAGCCGCCCGACCGACGTGCTCTGGGTGAAGGAGGCGCTGGAGCAGGGGCACGACTACGACCTCGTCCTCCTCGACACGGCGGCGGCGATGACCGTCTTCAGCCTCAACGCCCTCGTGGCCTCGGACCTCGTGCTGATCCCGGTGACGCCGGAGTACCAGCCCGTCGTCGGCGGGGAGCAGACCTACTCGACGGCCCGGCTCGTGCAGGACAAGCTGAACCCGAGCCTCGGCGAACCGCGGTTCTTGCTGACGCAGGTGGACGCCCGCAAGCGCGACCACGCCTCGTACAGCGCCTACCTGCGCGAGACCTACGGCGAGCGCGTGCTCGCGAGCGAGATCCGCACGAGCGCCTCGCTCGCCGAGAGCGCCGAGGGGGGGCAGACCGTGTTCGACCGCGACATCGCCTCGCGGGGCGCGCGCGACTACGCGAACGCCGCCGACGAGATCAGCCCCAGCCTGTTCCCCGAGGCGGAGTCCGTCGTCGCCCCGGCGCTCACGAACCCGGGCGGTGCGCACGCGCGTCGGGACGAAGCGGCGCCGAACGGAGCTCCTCCCGCCAGCCCGCGCTCGGACGACTCGGACGGCGCGCGGCCGACCGACGCGTGGGTGCCGCTGAACCGGTGGTAAGCGCCGTCTGACGGCCGGCGCTTCCGCTTTCCTCCCTCTCGCTCCTACCCGCCGGTCTATGTCCAAAGCCTCATCGCACCGCTTTTCCTCCCGCTGGACGCTGTTCCTGAGCGTGCTCGGGATCGCCGTCGGGACGGGCAACATCTGGCGATTCCCGCGCATCGCGGCGCAGAGCGGGGGGGACGACGGGGCCGGGGCGTTCCTCTTCGCGTGGCTGATGTGCCTGCTCGTGTGGAGCATCCCGCTCATCATCGCCGAGTACGCGCTCGGGCAGCGGGGGCGGGCGGGGGTCATCGGGACGTTCGCGAAGCTGGCGGGCGAGCGGTTCGCGTGGATGGGCGCGTTCGTCGGGTTCGTCGCGACGGCGATCATGTTCTACTACGCCGTCGTCGCGGGGTGGTGCTTTTTCTACACGACGGAGTCGCTCTTCGCCGGGCTGCCGCTGACGACGGAGTCGGCGCTGGGGACGTGGGACGAGTTCCAGTCGGGCGGGTGGCCGCTCGTGTTCCACGCCGCCGCGATGGGGCTGGGCGCGATCGCCTGCTGGCAGGGGGTGAGGTCGATCGAGCGGGCGAACCGCGTGCTCGTGCCGACGCTCCTCGTGATCGTCGTGATCGCCGTCGTGCGCGCGATGACGCTGCCGGGCGCGGGCGCGGGGCTCGCGTACCTCTTCACCCCCCAGTGGAGCCAGCTCGCCGAGCCGCGGCTGTGGCTGGAGGCGCTGACGCAGAACGCGTGGGACACCGGCGCGGGCTGGGGGCTGATCCTCAGCTACGCGGCGTACATGCGGAAGGAGCACGGGGTCGTCCGCAACGCCGTGCTCACGGGCGTCGGCAACAACACGGTGTCCCTCCTCTCGGCGACGATGATCTTCGGGACGGTCTTCGCCGTGCTCGGCGCGGAGATGAGCCGGCCCGAGATGCTGGAGGTGATGCGGACGAGCGGGCCGGCCTCGACCGGGCTGACGTTTATCTGGATGCCGCAGCTCTTCGCCGAGATGGCGTTCGGGAAAGCGCTCGCCGTGCTGTTCTTCCTCGCGCTCTCGTTCGCCGCGCTCTCGTCGCTGATCTCGATGATCGAGCTGGCCTCGCGGGCGCTCGTGGACTTCGGGCTGGAGCGCCGCCGCGCCGTCGCGACGGTGGCGGGCGTCGGCTTCACCCTCGGCGTGCCGAGCGCGCTCAACCTCGACTTCTTCGCCAACCAGGACTTCGTGTGGGGCGTGGCGCTGATCATCTCGGGGGCGTTCGTCTCGTTCGCCGTGCTCCGCCACGGCGCGGCGCGGCTGCGCGACGAGATCGCCACGCCGGAGGATTGGCGCCTGCCGACCGTGTGGAACCGGATGATCACGGTCCTCATCCCCCTGGAGGCGACCGTCCTGCTCGTGTGGTGGCTCGGCCTCGCGGCGACGGTGTACGCGCCGGACACGTGGTACGACCCGTTCGAGCCGTTCAGCGTGATGACGTGCCTCGTGCAGTGGGGCCTCGCGCTCGGGCTCTTCCTCGCGCTCAACCGCTGGATGGCGCGGCGGGCGCTGCGCGACCGGGTCTAGCCGGTGAACGTGTAGGGGCTTGATCGATCAAGTAGGGGCTTGATTAATCAAGCCCCTACGGCGGCGACCATCACCCCGGCAAAAAGCGCGAGCGGGGGAGCGCGGCGTCGTAGTCGTTGGCCTCGCGGAGCGCCTGCTCCTCGGTGCGGATGCGGACGCGCAGCAAGAGGGCGTTGAGCACCGTGAACGCGACGGCCGTTAGCCACGCCGTATGGAGGAGGGGGACGAACGCGATCTCCAAGATGACGCCGACGTAGTTCGGGTGGCGGATGCGCCGGTACAGCCCGCTCGATACGGCAGGCGCGTCGGGCAGGATCATGACCTTCGCCGTCCAGCGCGGGCCGAGCGTGCGGATCGCGGCGTAGCGGAGCGTCTGCCCCGCGACTAGCCCGACGGCGGCAATCGCCGCGAGCCACGGCACGAACGGCCGGTCGAGGAGGAAGACCTCGACGGGCATCGCCACCAGCCACGCCGTGTGGAGCAGGCGCATCGCGTTCATGTGGCCGGCGCCGGCCTCGACCCCGCCCCGCGCGCGGAGCGCCGCCTCGTTGCGCGCGCTCAGCCGGAGCTCCCACAGCCGCTGCACGGCGACGGCGACGACGAGGCCGAGGAAGAGGAGTTCGGTCACGGGTCAGCGGTCGGTGGTCCGTGGACGGGGCAACGGGATACGGTGCGGCACGAACCGCGAGGGACGAAGGCAAATAAGACCCGGGCTTGTCATCGCGAGCGCGCCGGTGACGAAAGGGTATCGCCCACATTCGTGAAAAAATATACGCTAAGGATCGGAGCGATTGGTGCCTGCGCCGGCAGCGTTTGCTTGAGCGGCGCCGCCCCCCATCGGGGCCGACGTAGCGGTACAGCGTCGTGCGAAGGCCCGCCAGGGTGCGCTCGCGGATGAGTTCGCGCTCGAACTCGGCGACGGCCCCAAAGATTTGAAAGACGAGCCGCCCATGCGCGGTGGCCGTGTCGAAGCCGTCTACGAGCGACCGGAAGGCCGCGGCCTTCTCCTCGACGGCGTCGATCACGCCCAAGAGGCCCTTCGGCGAGCGCCCCAGCCGCAAGAACGCCGCGCCTCAGCCTCAGTCGAAGGGATACCACGTCAGCCCGGTGCGAAGGCTCCAGACGCTGTCGTGGCCGGTGCCGCCGGTGACGCCGTCCAGCCCGTCGATGAGGGCGTAGTCGTTGCCGA
>CAYTJT010000091.1:0-10865 GCA_964438105.1 uncultured Rhodothermales bacterium
GCAACCTCTCGGACCAGTACAACACGTTCCAGAGCGCGATGGCCGCGAGCGAGCGCATCTTCGACGTGCTCGACCACGACGAGGCCTTCGCCGAGCCCGAGACGCCGATCGAGCTCTGCGCCGGCGGCGACGGCCGGTGCCTCGGCCGCATCGAGTTCGAGAACGTGTGGTTCGCGTACGAAAACCTCCCCGGCTCCGACGAGCCGAACTGGGTGCTCCGCGACGTCTCGTTCACCGTCGAGCCCGGCCAGACGGTCGCGCTCGTCGGCGCGACGGGTTCCGGCAAGTCGACGATCATCAACCTGCTGCTCCGGTTCTACGAGGTGCAGCGCGGCGAAATCCGCGTCGACGGCGTGCCGATCCACCGGCTCTCGCTCGACGCGCTGCGCAACCACATCGGCCTCGTGCTGCAGGACGTGTTCCTCTTCTCCGGCTCGCTCGCCGAGAACATCACGCTCGGCAACCCGGCCAAAAACATCGACGACGTCGAGCGCGCGGTGGACCTCGTCGGCGCGGACCGATTCATCGACCGGCTGCCGGACGGGCTCGGGCACGAGATCGGCGAGCGCGGGGTGACGCTCTCGCACGGGCAGCGCCAGCTCGTCTCGTTCATCCGCGCGCTCGTCTACGACCCCGAGATCATCGTGCTCGACGAGGCCACGTCGTCGGTGGATACGGAGACCGAGGAGCTCGTGCAGTCGGCGCTCGGGACGCTGATGGAGGGGCGGAGCGCGCTCGTCGTGGCCCACCGCCTCTCGACGATCCAGGACGCCGACCAGATCCTCGTGATGCACAAAGGGCAGATCCGCGAGCGCGGCGAGCACCAGCAACTCCTCGCGGCGGACGGCCTCTACCGCCGCCTCTACGAGCTGCAGTACGCCGACCAGGAGCGCACGGCGGCGTGAGGTATATTGATCTATGGCGCTCTTCGACCGCATCACCATCGACCCGGCCGTCTGCCACGGAAAGCCTTGCATCCGCGGGCTCCGCTACCCGGTGGAAACGATTCTCGAACTGCTCAGCGCAGGGATGAGCACGGAAGAGATTCTGGCGGACTACGAGGATTTGGAGCGTGAGGACGTGCTGGCCGCGCTGGAATACGCGGCGCGCCTGAGTCGGGTGAAGCGCGTGCAGGCGGTCCGCCCGTGAGGTTCCTCGTCGACGCTCAGCTCCCACGCCGACTGGTTTACGGCTTGCGCGAGGCCGGCCACGACGCACTGCACACCCTCGACCTACCGGCGGGCAATCGCACGACGGACGAGGAGATCAACCGACGCCCCGTCGAGGAGGAGCGAGTCGTCATCACGAAGGATGCGGACTTCGTCGATGCCTTGCTCGTTCGTGGCCTCCCGTACAAGCTCCTCCTGATCTCGACGGGAAACATTCGCAACAGCGACCTCGAACGGCTTCTGCTCGACGCGCTCCCAGTTCTCGAAACGGGACTGCAGAACCACCGCTTCGTGGAACTGGACCGCGAGGCGGTTCGGGTCCATTTGTAGCCGGTCTTCTACCGCCGCCTCTACGAGCTCCAGTACGCCGACCAGGAGCGCACGGCGGCGTGAAGTTCGCAGGGTGCCGTCAGAGGCCGATCGAGAGCCCGGCGAGCACGGCGAACGCGCCGCCGTCGCTCACGGTGAGGCGCGCCTGCACGAACGGCCGCACCGGCCCGAAGCCGCCGAAGAGCACGCCGCCGAGGAGGTTCGCGCCGACGTTCGCTTCCTCGACGCCCTGGTCGCCCTCGACCGCGTCGTCGTCCGACGTGTCGAGCACGACGACGCGGACGGCGAGCCCGGCCCCGACATAGGGCTGGATGCCCGGCGCGCCGAGCTTGGCGACCACGTCGAGGTTGGCCTGGCCGATGCTCTGGGTGAACGTGCGGCCCGCGATGTCGATGTCTTTCGAGAGCACGATCTCGCCGGACGGGCGGACGGACAGCCCGACGGGGGCCGCCACGGGGAGGCTCACCTCCACGCCCGCACCGATGAGCAGGTTTTCCGCGTCGAAGTCGTAGCCCGCGTAGGGGAGCAGGGCGACCTGGGCGTGCGCGGCGGGCGCGGCGAGACAGAAGGCGAGGGCGAGCAGTCGGAGGCGCATGGCGTCGGGCGTCGGGTGAAAGGGGAGGTTCGGGCTCGGAGGGAGCCCTACCCCTGTACGCAGCAAACGCAGGTGCCTCCGATCACGGCCCAGCGCGCTCCGCCTCGCACCGACGGACCAACTACGCGCCCTCGGGGTGCTCGGCGGTGCGCTGCTCGGGCGCCTCGCCCTCGGGGTAGAACGCGAGCGCGGCCGAGTTCATGCAGTAGCGGTTGCCGGTCGGCGGCGGGCCGTCGGGGAAGACGTGGCCGAGGTGGCCGTCGCACCGTGCGCACCGCGTCTCGGCGCGGACCATGAAGTGGGAGCGGTCGACGATCTCGCGGACGTGGTCCGGCGCGACGGGCTGGAAGAAGCTCGGCCAGCCCGTGCCGGACTCGAACTTGGAGCCGCTCTCGAAGAGGGGTAGGCCGCAGAGGTTGCAGGCGTACGTCCCGGCCTCTTTGTTGTCGAGGAGGAGCCCGCAGCCGGGGCGCTCGGTGCCGTGGTCGAGGAGGATGCGGCGCTCCTCGGCGTCGAGCCCGGCGGCGTCGGCGGCGCGGTCGCGGGCCTCGCCGCGGAGCGGGGTGAGGTCGTAGCCGAGAGTGGAGGGGTTGGCGATGTCGGGCATGGCGGTCGAGAGTTGGTGGGCGGGGGAAACGGCGCAACCCCGATTCGGGTCCGGCGTCGTTCGTAACATCCCCACCCCCCATCGCACTTGCCATGACCGTCGCCTGCATCGGCGGAGGCCCCGCCGGCCTCTTCCTCTCGATCCTCCTCAAACGAACCCGCCCCGACTGGTTCGTCTCGGTTTACGAGCAGAACCCGCGCGGCAACACGTTCGGCTGGGGCATCGTCTTTTCCGACGGGACACTCGAGAACCTCCGCGCTGCCGATGCGCACGTCGCGGCGGAGACCGAAGCGAGCCTCGCGCACTGGGACGACATCGAGGTGCACGTCCACGACCGCGTGCTCCGCTCCTCGGGGCACGGGTTCATCGGCGTCGGGCGGCACCGCTTTCTGGAAATCCTCGCCGCCCGCGCCGAAGCGCTCGGCGTCGCCCTCCACTATGAGCACCGCGTCGGTGACCTCGATGCGCTCGGGGCCGACCTCGTCGTCGCGGGCGATGGGGTGAACAGCGCCGTCCGCACCGCGCTCGCCGACCAGTTCGCGCCCACCGTCGAGGTCGGGCGGAACCGGTTTACGTGGCTCGGGACGCATCGCCTGTTCCCGGCGTTCACGTTCCTGTTCGAGGAGACGGAGCACGGCTGGTTTCAGGCGCACTGCTACCGCTTCGAGGACGGGACGAGCACGTTCATCGTCGAGTGCCGCGAGGAGACGTGGCGCGCCGCCGGGCTCGACCGGATGTCGAAAGCCGAGAGCCTCGCCTTCTGCGAACGCCTCTTCGCCGACGATCTCGACGGGCACAGCTTGCTCGACAACAGCCCGCACCTCGACGGCCCGGCGATGTGGATCCGGTTTCCCAAAGTCACGAACGAGCGGTGGCACGCGCGCCTGCCGAGCGGCACGCCCGTCGCGCTCCTCGGAGACGCCGCCGCGACCGCCCACTTCTCGATCGGCAGCGGGACGAAGCTCGCCCTCGAGAGCGCGATTGCCCTCGCCGACAAGCTGACTCCGGAGACCGAGCCGCAGGGCACCGTAGAGACGCAGCATGCTGCGTCTAGCGGAATGCTCGAAACGGTGCTCGACGCCTACGAGGAAGAGCGCCGCGTCGAAGTGCTGCGCCTGCAAAACGCCGCGCGCAACTCGACCGAGTGGTTCGAGACGGTCGAGCTGCGGGGCCACCTCGCGCCGGAGCAGTTCGCCTACAGCCTGCTCACGCGGAGCCAACGCGTCAGCCACGAGAACCTCCGCCTCCGCGACCGCGACGGGCTCGAAGCCTACGAGCGCTGGCTCGCCGGGGCGCTCACCGACGGGGCTGTCGCCGAGCCCGTCCCACCGATGTTTCTCCCCCTCACCGTGCGCGGCGTCACGCTCCCCAACCGCGTCGCCGTCTCGCCGATGGCGATGTACTCGGCCGAGGACGGGGTGCCGACGGACTTCCACTTCGTCCACTTCGGCGCGCGTGCGCTCGGTGGCGCCGGGCTCATCTTCACTGAGATGACGTGCGTGACGCCGGACGGGCGGATCACGCCGGGCTGCGCCGGCCTCTGGACCGACACGCAGGCCGAGGCGTGGCGGCGCATCGTCGAGTTCGTGCACGCCCACACGCCGGCGAAGGTGGCGCTACAACTCGGCCACGCCGGGCCGAAGGGCTCGACGCATCGCCCGTGGGAAGCGGGCGGCAAAGACACGGTCCCGCTCGACGACGGGTGGGATTTGCTCGCGCCGTCGGCGATCCCGTACGTCCCGACGATGCCGACGCCGCGGGCCATGACGCGCGACGACATGGACTGCGTGCGCGATGCGTTCGTCGCTGCCGCCCGGCGCGGGATCGACGCCGGGTTCGATTGGCTGGAGGTGCACTGCGCGCACGGCTACCTCCTCTCCGCGTTCATCTCGCCGCTCACGAACCGCCGCGACGACGACTACAGCGGCTCGCTCGAAAACAGGCTCCGCTACCCGCTCGACGTCTTCGACGCGATGCGCGACGTGTGGCCCGAGGATCGACCGATGAGCGTCCGCATCTCCGCGACCGACTGGGTCGAGGGCGGGACCGACGTCGAGGACGCCGTCGAGATCGCAGCGGCCTTCCGCGACCACGGCGCCGACCTCATCGACGTCTCGACCGGGCAGGTGTCGCCCGACCAAGAGCCGGTCTACGGCCGGATGTTTCAGACGCCCTACGCCGAGCGCATCCGCCTCGAAACGCGCGCCGCGACGATGGCCGTCGGCAATATCTACGAGCCCGACCACGTCAACTCGATCATCGCCTCCGGCCGCGCCGACCTCTGCCTGCTCGCCCGTCCGCACCTCTCGGACCCGCAGTGGACGCTCCGCGCCGCCGCCGACCTCGGCTACACCGAGCAGTGGTGGCCGAACCAGTACGTCCCCGGCAAGCGCCAACTCGAACGGCTCTTCGAGCGCCAGCGCGCGACGGACGGGTAACGGCGGGATTCTCGCGCTCGGAAGCGTCCGGTGCGATATGTTGGACCTCTCACTAACCTCGCTTCGCCGCGCATGGACCCCCGCACGTTTTCGCCGCAGCACGTCCTCTGGGATTTCGACGACCGCGTCGCCACCGTCACGCTCAATCGGCCCGAGCGGAAGAACCCGCTCACGTTCGAGAGCTACGCCGAGCTGCGCGACCTCTTCCGCGCGCTCGTCTACGCCGACGACGTGAAGGCCGTCGTGCTCACCGGCGCGGGCGGCGACTTCTCGTCGGGCGGCGACGTGCACGAGATCATCGGGCCGCTGACGGAGATGGACACGCCCGACCTCCTCCGCTTCACGCGGATGACGGGCGACCTCGTCAAAGCGATCCGCGGCTGCCCGCAGCCCGTCGTCGCGGCCGTCGACGGCATCTGCGTCGGCGCGGGGGCGATCATGGCGATGGCGTCGGACCTCCGCGTCGGGACGCCCGAGAGCAAGGTCGCCTTCCTCTTCACGCGCGTCGGGCTCGCCGGATGCGACATGGGCGCGTGCGCGATCCTCCCCCGCATCATCGGGCAGGGCCGGGCCGCCGAACTGCTCTACACCGGCCGCTCGATGCGCGGCGACGAGGCCGAGCGTTGGGGGTTTTACAACCGACTCGTCGAGTCGGCCGACCTCCTCACGACGGCGCACGACCTCGCGCACTCGCTCGCGCACGGCCCGACGTTCGCCCACATGATGACGAAGACGATGCTCGATCAGGAGTGGAGCATGGGCGTGGAGCAGGCGATCGAAGCCGAGGCGCAGGCACAGGCGATCTGCATGCAGACGCGCGACTTCGGGCGGGCGTACCACGCCTTCGTCAACAAAAAGCGACCCGTTTTCGAGGGTGACTGAGCGAGCGGAGCATGGACCGACTGCACAACCGATCCTCGTTGAAACGGCACCGACGTTCGTTGCGTCGCCGGGCTACCATAGCCGAGGCGATGCTTTGGAAGCGGCTGCGACGACGTAGGCTCGGCGGACGCAAGTTCCGCCGGCAGCATAGCATCGGCCGCTCCGTCGTCGATTTCTACTGTGCCGCAGAGCGATTGGTGATAGAACTCGACGGGGCCGCGCACGACGATCCGCTGCGTGCTCATGCGGATGCCGAGCGGCAGCGTTGGCTGGAGGTGCGGAATCTACGGGTGCTTCGCTTTCGAAATGAGGAGGTGGTGGTGGGGGTAGACTTGGTGCTGGCGGCGATCGAGGCTTCGTTCGGGCAGCCCCTCCCCCCGGCTCCCTCCCCCGAGGGTGAGGGAGAGAGCAAGAGGGAGGCACCTGTGTCCGTCGCTTCGCCCGCCTCGAACGGTTCCGCCGAGGCTTCCAGCATCCTCTCCCCCTCCCCGCGGAGTGGGGAGGGGGCCGGGGGGAGGGGAGCCGGCTGATGCTCCCGCCGTCCCACCTCGACTGGCCGTTTCTCGACGAGCGCCACCGGACGCTCGCCGCCAATCTCGGCGCGTGGGCGGCGGAGCACGTCGACGAGGAGCCCGACGACGAAGCGGCGGCGTGCCAGCAGTTGGTGCGTGCACTCGGCGAGGCCGGGTGGCTGCGGCTCTGCGTGCCCGCGCCCGCCGGACGCGACGAGCGGCTCGACAGCCTGCCCCGACCCATCGGGGTGCGGAGCCTGTGCGTCGCCCGCGAGACGCTCGGCTACCGCTCGGCCCTCGCCGACTTCGCGTTCGCGATGCAGGGGCTCGGCGCGGGGCCGATCTCGCTCTTCGGCACCGACGAGCAGAAATCGCGCTGGCTGCCCGGTGTCGCGTCGGGCGAGTCGATCGCCGCGTTCGCGCTCTCCGAAGCCGAGGCGGGCTCCGACGTCGCCGCGCTCGCCACGACGGCCCGGCGTGACGGCGACGGGTGGGTGCTCGAGGGCGAGAAGACGTGGATCTCGAACGCCGGCATCGCCGACGTCTACACCGTGTTCGCTCGCACGTCGGAGGGGCGCCGCGGCCTCAGCGCGTTCGTCGTGCCCGCCGATGCGCCGGGGCTCACCGTCGCGGGGCAGATTCCGCTCATCGCGCCGCACCCGCTCGGCACGCTCCGCTTCGACGGCTGCCGCGTGCCGCAGTCGGCGCTGATCGGCGAGCCGGGGCAGGGGATGCGGATTGCCCTCGGCACGCTCGACGTGTTCCGGCCGACGGTCGGGGCCGCCGCGCTCGGCTTCGCCCGCCGCGCGCTCGACGAAACGCTGGCGCACGTCCGCCGCCGCGAGCTCTTCGGCGGCACGCTCGCCGACCTCGCCGTGGTGCAGCAGAAGCTGGCCGTGATGGCGACGGAGATCGACGCGAGCGCCGGGCTTGTCTACCGCGCGGCGTGGACCAAAGACAGCGGCGCCGAGCGCGTCACGAAGGAGGCGGCGATGGCGAAGGCCTACGCCACCGAAGCGGCGCAGCGGGTGATCGACGCGGCCGTGCAGCTCTTCGGCGGGCACGGCGTCACGCGCGGTGCCGTCGTGGAACGGCTCTACCGCGACATCCGTCCACTTCGTATCTATGAAGGGGCGACCGAAATCCAGCACCTCGTCATCGCCCGCCACCTGCTCGCCAACGCCGCAGACTGATGCAGATCCTCCAGCCCCCCGACTGGCCCCGTCCGAAGGGGTACGCCAACGGCATCGTCGCCGAAGGGCGGACGGTGTTCGTCGCCGGGCAGATCGGGTGGGACGCCGCGCAGCGTATCGTGTCCGACGACCTCGCGGGGCAGACCGAGCAGGCGCTACGGAACATCGCCGCTGTGCTTGCCGAGGCCGGAGCACGGCCGGAGCACGTCGCCCGGCTGACGTGGTACGTGACGGATCGGCACGCTTATCTCGCCACGCAGCGCGAGATCGGAAAGGCGTACCGCTCCGTCTTCGGCGACCACTACCCGGTGATGACGCTCGTCGAGGTGGCGGCTTTGCTGGAGCCCGGAGCACGCGTCGAGATCGAAGCTACGGCCGTGCTCCCGAACGACTGACCACTCAGATGCGACGACCGATGGAAGCCTCAGCCCACCGCGACACGTTCGCCCGCGACCACCTCCCGCCGCGCGACCTCTGGCCCGACTTCCTCCTCCCCGAGGGCTCCGTGTTCGACTACCCGAAGCGGCTGAACTGCGCCGTCGAACTCCTCGATCGGACCGTGGCGGAGGGCGGCGGCGACCGCGTGCTCTTCCACACCGACGAGGGGACGCAGACGTACGCCGAGTTTCTGACGGAGGTCAACCGGATCGCGCACGTGCTCGCGGACGACATGGGCGTCGTGCCCGGCAACCGCGTGTTGCTCCGCGGGCCGAACACGCCCCGCCTCGCCGCGTGCTGGTTCGCCGTCGTCAAAGCGGGCGGCATCTGCGTCACGACGATGCCGCTCCTCCGCGCGTACGAGCTGACGTACACCGTCGAGAAAGCCCACGTCACGCACGCCCTCTGCGACGCCCGCTTCCGCGACGAACTCGACCGGACGCAAGCGCAGACGGACATCCTCCACACCGTCGCCTGCTTCCACACCGGCGACGCGGACGGCCTCGGCACGGACGGCCTCGAAGCGCGCGCTGCCCACCGGCCCGACTCCTTCGAGGCCGTGGACACGGCGGCCGACGACGTCGCGCTGATCGCGTTCACGAGCGGCACGACGGGCCGGGCGAAGGCGACGATGCACTTCCACCGCGACGTGCTCGCGACGTGCGACGCCTTCCCGCGCTTCTGCCTCGACCTGCGGCCGGGCGACGTCGTCACCGGCTCGCCGCCGCTCGCGTTCACGTTCGGGCTCGGCGGCGCCCTCCTCTTCCCGATGCGCTTCGGCGCCGCGGCGGCGCTGGTCGAGCGGCCCGGCGTCGAGGCCCTGCTGCAGACGATCGAGCGGCACGGGGCGACGGTCTGCTTCACCTCGCCGACGGCCTACCGCGCGATGCTCGGCCGGCTCGACGCCTTCGACGTGTCGAGCCTGCGGACCTGCGTCTCGGCCGGCGAGCCCCTCCCGGCCCCGACGTTCCACGCGTGGCGCGAGGCGACGGGCATCCCCATCATCGATGGCATCGGCTCGACGGAGATGCTGCACATCTTCATCTCCACGCCCCCGCGCGAGATCCGGCCCGGCAGCACGGGCAGGCCGATCCCCGGCTACGAAGCACGCGTCGTGGACGACGACGGCCACGAGCTCGAACCTGGCACGGTCGGCCTGCTCGCCGTGCGCGGCCCGACGGGCTGCCGCTACCTCAACGACCCCTCGCGCCAGCGCGACTACGTCCGCGACGGCTGGAATTATCCGGGCGATGCGTACTGCATGGACGAGGACGGCTACTTCCACTACCAGGCGCGCACGGACGACATGATCGTCACGTCGGGGTACAACGTCTCCGGGCTGCAGGTCGAGAGCGCCCTGCTCAGGCACGACGCCGTCGGTGAGTGCGGGGTGATCGGGGTGCCGGACGAGGACCGGGGGCAGCTCGTCAAGGCGTTCGTCGTGCTCCGCGAGGGGGTCGGGCGTGGCGAAGCGCTCGTGAAAGAGCTGCAAGACTTCGTGAAAGGGGAGATCGCGCCGTACAAGTACCCCCGCGCGATCGAGTTTCTGGACGCGCTCCCGCGCACGCAGACGGGGAAGCTCCAGCGGTTCCGCCTGCGCGAGCATGGCTGAGCCCGGCGCGGCTCGTGTGCTGAGGCCGAGCGGGGACCGTGGGGCGGGGCAGAACAAGCGAGGAGCTGATCGGTAGGTCCTCGGCTCGGCCGGCTTCGGCCGTACCTTTGCATCCCCTCCGTACCCCCGCTCCGCATGGAAGTCTGGCTCTACGCCCTCGCCAGCGTGCTCCTCGTCAGCCTCGTCTCGCTCGTCGGGGTGTTCACGCTCTCGTTCAACGTCGAGCGGCTGCAGCGGATCGTGTTCCTCCTCGTCTCGTTCGCCGTCGGCGCGATGCTCGGCGGGGCGGTGATCCACCTCATCCCCCACGCCTTCCACGAGCTCGGCGACCGCACGGCGGGGCTGCTCGTGCTCGCGGGCGTGATCGTGTTCTTCATGCTGGAGAAGTTCCTCCACTGGCGGCACGACCACGGCGTCGCCGTCGCGGCCGAGGGGGAGGTCCACGTGCACGAGCCCGTCGAGCCGTTCGCGATGATGAACCTCGTCGGCGACGCGGCGCACAACCTCCTCGACGGCATGGTGATCGCCGCGGCGTACATCGTCTCGATCCCGACGGGCATCGTGACGACCGTGGCGGTGATGCTCCACGAGATCCCCCAGGAGATCGGCGACTTCGGCGTGCTCGTCTACGGCGGCTTCGAGCCGAGGAAGGCGCTGCTCTACAACTTCGTCTCCGGCCTCGCGGCGGTCGTCGGGGCCGTGCTCTCGCTCGCGATCGGGTCCCAGGTCGAGGGGTACGCGGCCTACCTGCTGCCGCTCACGGCGGGCTCGTTCATCTACATCGCCGGCAGCGACCTCATCCCCGAGCTCCACCACAAGCACAGCTACCCGGCGTCGAAGTCGGTGTGGCAGCTCGTGATGATCCTGCTCGGCGTCGGGGTGATGCTCGTGCCCGCACTCCTCGGCTTCGACGCGCGCTGACGGTACCGCATGGTCGATCTTGCGGTAGAGACGCAACACGGTGCGTCCCTACGGTTGGCAGTCAGGGGCGGGGGGAGACGGTCTGTTCGGCAGCGATGCGCTCGGCGGTGGCGCGGAACGGGCGGAACGTGACGCCGAGCGCCTCGCGGGCTTTCCGGTTGTCGTAGC
>CAYTJT010000092.1:0-10737 GCA_964438105.1 uncultured Rhodothermales bacterium
CGCTGACGCCGCTCGGGGAGACGTACCCGTGCATCGGCTACAGCGACGAGGTGATCTACCTGTACCTCGCCGAGGGCCTGAGCCCGGCCGAGTCCGGGACCGAGGACGACGAGTTCGTCGAGCCCTTCCGGCTCCCGTTCGACGAGGCCGTGGCGATGGCGCGGCGCGGGGAGATTCTGGATTCGAAGAGCGCGGTCGCGCTGCTCCGCGCCGGCGCCGTGGTGGCGGCGCGCGGCGACTAGGGCGCGCGTTTTCACACGGGCTTGGGAGATTCGGAGCCGCCGCGCGTTGCGATCCGGCCGTCTCCGAGAGTACATTGGGGGCTGCTCTCATCCAACCGGCCGCTCTCCAAGCCCGACGCCATGTACATCTTCCTGATCATCCTTATCACCCTGATCGCCCTGATGATGGCGGTCGCGGTTCTCCTTCAGAGCGGCAAAGGCGGCGGGCTCGCCGGCATCGCCTCGGGCGGCCAGACGACGCAGATCCTCGGCGCGCGGCAGGCCCCGGACTTTCTGGAGAAGGCGACGTGGACGCTCGGCACGGCGTTCATCGTGCTCTGCATCATCGCCAACTTCTTCGCCAACCCGGAAGCCGCGCAGGAGAGCGTGATCCAGGGCAGCGCGCCGGAGGCCCCGATCGAGAACCCGCTCCCCGCCGGTCCGGGCACGATCGACGACGCGCCCGCGGCGCCCGCTCCGGTCGAGTAGCGCGCAGTCCGGCCGCGCTCGCTCGTCGGGACCCGCCAGAAACCAGCGAAGCCCCGGCTCTCCGTTGCGGGAGCCGGGGCTTCGTGCGTACGGCGCGTGCCGGCCTGTAAGCCGAATTCTGTGCGCCCGAGCGGCTGCCGAGGACCGCGTCGGGGCGACCGCCATTTATCTGGGATCGCCGTCGCCGACGACCTCTAGCGGCCTACCCGCGCCATCGGGCGGGACACCCGTGCCGGAGCCGAAGCTCCAGCGGCGCTGTTTGGCCTTGCACCCCGTGAGGTTTGCCTAGCCGCGCTTGTCGCCAAGCGCGCTGGTGGGCTCTTACCCCACCGTTTCACCCATCACCTGTGTCCCGCGTACGCCGTCGCCGGCGCGGCGGGACCATCGGCTGGTCTGTTCTCTGTTGCACGTGCTGTCTCAGCCGCGGCCGGGGCCGAAGCTGAGCCTTCCTGTTAGGAAGCACGGGTCCCTGCGGTGTTCGGACTTTCCTCCCCGCCGAGTCGATGACCCGACGAAGCGGCGGTCCGGCCGGCACGCAAAGTGAGTAACGAACGACGAGCGACGAATGTTGAGTGGGCGTTGCCCAACCTCGTCGCTCGTCGTTCGGAATTCGTCGTTCGCTAGACGTCCATCTGCTCGACCGTCTCGTTGTAGAGCTCGTCGTCGACGATCACGCGGCCGGTGTGCTCACAGACCACGATGCGGTTGCGCTGGCGCACCTCGACCTGCCGCTGCGGCGGGACCATGAACGAGCCGGCGGCGCCGCGATCGATCGGGACGACGGCGCGGCCGTCGCGGAGGCGGTTGCGGAGGCGCTCGTAGGCGCGGAGGTAGCGGGGCTCGATGGCCTCGGTCGCCTCCTGGCGCAGCGTCACGTAGGACTCCTGCTCCTTCTCCGTCTCCTCGACCACCTGGTCGAGCTCGCCGCGCTTCTCCTCGAGGATGCCGTCGAGCTCGCCGAGGCGCTCCTCGGCCTGCTCGATGATCTGCTCGTTCGCGCCGTCGCGCTCCGTGAACGACTCGATGTCGGTCTCGGCCTGCGCGATGCGCTGGCGCTGCGCCTCGATCTCCTTCGTGAGCGCGTCGTACTCGCGGTTGTTGCGGACGTTGAGCTGCTGCTCCTCGTACTTCTTGATCAGCCCCTCGCTCTCGGTGATGTCCATCTGGAGCTTGCGGCGCTGGACCTCGGCCTGCTTGGCCTCGTCGTTCGCCTTCTCGATCCGCGTCTGGAGCCCGGCCTTCTCGTCCTCCAGGTCGCGGATCTCCTCCGGCAGGTCCCCGCGCAGCTTCTCGACCTGGTCGATCTTGCTGTCGATGTGCTGGAGGCGGATGAGCGCGCGGAGCTGATCGGTGATGCTGCTCGATGTTTCCGTCGTCGGCATGTTCTCTCGGTAAATGGTGGGTTTCTCGCTAGAGCCAACGAGATTAACGGCAGGGGCGGGGTCGAAGTTCAACGGCCGCGCTAGAATTTGGTGTTGAGGCCGGGCGAGCGACGAGGGTCGAACGACGAGTTCGAGCCAGCAGCCCCCATGCGTCACTCGTCGCTCGTCGCTGGAACGAACGTCCGCATCGGGCCCGTGCGGTGCTCGGTCGGGCGGACGGTGAGCTCGGGGAAGCGCTCCGCCAACCAGTCCGTGAGCAAGCGCTCGGTGATGCGCTCGGTCTCGTAGTGCCCGGCGTCGATGAGCGCGAGGCGGGGGGCGCCAGACGTGTCGAGCGGCTGGAAGTAGGTGTGGTACGTCACGTCGGCCGTGACGAGCGCGTCGGCGCCGGCGGCGAGCGCCTGCGGGACGAGCGAGCTGCCCGACCCGCCGCAGACCGCTACGGTCTCGACCGCCGCGCCGTCGTCCCCGACGTAGCGCAGCGCGGCGGCGTCGAGGCGATCGGCGACGCGGCCGAGAAACGCGTCGAGCGGTTCCGCCTCGGGTAGCGTGCCGACCGCGCCGAGCCCGGCTTGCGTCGAGGATTGCTCGACGTGGTAGACGTCGTAGGCGATCTCCTCGTACGGGTGCGCCTGCTTCAGCGCTCGTACGGCGTGGCCCACGTCCCACCGCGCGACCTCGACTTCGAGACGGATCTCCTCGGCCGACGTCGGCTCACCGGGCGTGCCCGTGAACGGGTCGGCGGCGTCGCCGGGGCGGAAATGGCCGGTGCCGGGGGATGTAAACGCGCACTCGGAGTAGTCGCCGATGCGCCCGGCTCTGGCGTCGGCGAGCGCGGCGCGGACGGCGTCGGCGTGGTCGGCGGGAACGAACGTGACCAGTTTCGCGAGCGACTCGCGCATCCCTTCGAGAAAGCGGACGTCGAAGAGCCCGAGCTGCTCGGCGAGGGCGAACGAGACGCCGCCGGGCGCGGCGTCGAGGTTCGTGTGGATGGCGTAGTACGCGATGCCGGACTGCGCCAGCCGGACCGCCAGCGCGCTCACGAAGTCGGTCGGGACGAGGCGTTTGATCGGCCGAAAGAGCAGCGGGTGATGCGTGACGATGAGGTCAGCGCCGAGGACTTCGGCCTCGTCCACGACGGCCGGCGTGAGGTCGAGCGCGACGAGCACGGACGACACGTCGGCGTTCGGGTCGCCGACCTGCAGGCCGACGTGGTCGTAGGAGAGCTTCGAGCCGGGCGGGGCCCACGCTTCGAGCGCGGCGGCAAGATCTCGGACGGTCATGTCGAGAGGCGAGTTTGGAGGAGGTGAACGACGAGGGCGTGCTCGAAGCTACCACGCGTCGCGGGCCGCGCGGTAGGAGCGCCGGATGTTTTACCTCACGAGCGTGAAACGTCCCTGCTCCACGTGTTGCCCGTCGGGTCCGTCGATGGCGAGGTGCCACAGGTAGGTGCCCGCAGCCGCCCGGCTCGCATCCCACACGAGTTCGCGGCGTCCCGGTGCTTGCACGGCCTCGCTCGCGCTCACACGGCGACCGAGAATGTCGAACACCTCGAGGCGAACTTCAGCCTCTTCGGCGAGGAGGTAGGCTAGGGTTGCTCTCTGTCGATCCTGAGTGCCGAAAGGGTTCGGGTAAGCACCGAGGAAGGTGAAGGTTTCCGGTGGCGAGGCCTCCAGTCGTACGACGCGTTCGCCCAGAATGGCACCGGCTCCTGCGGCTCCACCGCCGTTCTCATCCACTGCGAGTACGACGAACCGGACGGTGCCAGCGGCATCGACGGGCGCGCTGTCGAGGAGTGCAAAGGAAAAAGTGGCAACAGCTTCATCCGTAGCCAAGATAGGGCCGAGTTCAATCTCTGAGGTCGCGAATTCCGTCCATGTAGGGGACTCGGTGAGTCGGACGAGGATCGATGCATCGGCGAAGCGCGAGGGTGACCCGGTGACGACCAAGTCTATCTCGTTTGCTGCGCTTCTGAAGGGCACCGAGTAGAGCGAGGGAGGAGGGGGAGGCGCGCACGACGACGATGAAGCGGTGCCGGTTTCCACGAGTTGAGCGAACGCGCTTGGAAGGGGAGCCGCCAACATCGTCGCAGCGATGCAGCACAGAAAGGAAAGACGTCGCATGGTATCAAGCGGGTAGTTGGGAAAGAGGATGAACAGGTCGTCGGCGTTGCGGACGAGGGCGTCGCTGGCGAGCGTGCGGAAGGCGCCGCCGGCGGCGAGCGTCTCCATCAGCGGCCCCGCCTTCAGGATCGCGTCGAGGTCCGGTTCCTCCGGCGCGGTCGCGCGGGTGGGAGGCAGCGCGAGAGCCCAGAGCGCGAGGAAGAGGGTAACGAAGTGGATCACGTCCACACCCCCCGGAGCTCGACGCGGATGCGGGGGCGGACCCAGACGTTCATGAGCTTCCGGCCGTCGCGCCACAACGCGAGCCCCTCGCCGCGGTGCTCGCTGTGGACACGCTCGATCCGGTCGCACCGGACCGAGGACCCGTCGAAGATGACAGCACCGTCTTTGTTATGATGAAGGCCGATGCTAACCTCTGAGTTGGCAGGTGTAACAGCAAACCAGAGGAGCACATCCCCGCGATAAGCGCGCCAGATCTCGTCAGGATCATCCTCTTCTGTAGAGGAGGGGGCTCCGAAGAGAGCGGCGACCTCTTTGGGGCTCCAGTCGAGAGGGGCTTGTTCCGTACGCATAGCGAATAGCGGGTTCTGGGGAATAAGATTAGAAGGAGCTTCGAGCGCGTGGAAGAGGGCCACGACCCCTGTTTGGCTCAGGCATGAGGAACTCGTAGTCCACCTCGCCGAGGACTTTAGCCACGCGGGGGGCGAGCGGGCTGTGCTCGCCCGAGAACACGAGCAGCGGCGCCTTTCCGGCCTCCTGCGCGAACGCCTTGAGCCGCTCGACCTGATCCGCGAGCTCACCGAGTTCGTTGCTGGGGTCGCCCCCCTTGACCTCGATTGCGTGGAGGTCCGTCACCACGTCCACCTCACCAGGGGAGAGGTCCACCCCGAGCCTTTGTACGGTTTCGCCCCGACCCCGGACGCGCTGGGCCATGCTGAGCTCGAACTGGACCCCGGCGTCTTCGAGCGAAGCGGAGGGGCTACTCCGTCGCTTGAGGAGCTTCGCCGAGCCGGGTACGTCGGCGAACTCATCGAACTTCAGCACGGCCGAATGCTCGGCTCCGAGCGCGAGCACGGCGTCGCGGTACCGGCGGCTAGCTCCCGTCCACCAATCTGCCTTTGCCGCAGCGTAGGCGACCACATCAGCTTTTCCGGCGTCACGCAGAGCGATAACGGAGGCTTCGTCAAGGCCGTCCCCGAGCAAAGCAACTGCCCGGTGGAGTTTTGATTCCAATACCTCTTGGCTCAGTGTGGTCAGCAGCGCTGCGGTGTCCTCGCCGTCGAGGCGGTGGAAGAGCGTGACGAGGCGGGCGAAGTCGTCGGCGTTGCGGACGAGGGCGTCGCTGGCGAGCGTGCGAAACGCACCGTCTGATGCCAACACCGTCATCACCGGCCCCGCCTTCAGGATCGGTGCAGCAGCATGGGCCGGGGCCAGGAGCAGGACCCAGAGCGCGAGCGCTGAGAGGAGCCAGCGGACGAGGGGTGATCGGGCAGAGGTCGCCTTCATCGCGAGTGATTCCCCCACGCTTTGCGTGCCCTCTCGTCGATTTCGGCCCACCACGCCGGAAGTGCCCCGAGCAGCGCGTCGGTGATGGCGAGGAGGCACCGCCAGTTCTGAACCCCTACGTCCGGCGATAGCCTGCTCGCTTGCACTTCCTTCCAGATACGCTTATCCTCTGCGTCGGGCAGGTGAGAGGTCGAGCGAAGCCCAAGTTCGTGGGTGCGGCGGATCTGCGCTCTGTACGAACGGGACTCTGTGAAGGCAGTCTCTTGAGCATAGACGCTGACAGAGAACTGCCCGTCGGTGTGGTAGCGCACCTCAAGCGTCATGATGTAACATGAGGTCGGAGAGAAATCGAAGTCAAAGTGAATAGGGCGGTGGGTCTCGGCCATCTCCCACCCGATGAACCGCTCGGGCTCATCAAACTCCTGCTCGAAGCTGAACCGCTCGGGATCAGCGAGGGCGTCGAGCCACGCCTCGACCTCGACCCGGCGATAGGGCTCGGCGGAGCTCCACGGGTCGGCGAAGCGCTCCCAGTTGGCCTCGACGGCGTCGCGGAGCGCCTCGAGCACGGCGCGGGCGTTGGCCTCGGAGGCCGGGGGCTTGTAGAAGATGTCGGAGCCGACGAGGTCGCTCATTGCGCGGAGAGGGTCTGGGGGAGCGTCGGGCGCACGCCGGGAACCGGGACAGAGGCCGGTACGGAGCGGGACCCGGCGGGGGTGAAGAAGATCACGTTGTAGGCACCGCCCTGCTTCATGCCATAGGCGTCGAGGTAGCCCCGGACGCGGGAGCCGAGTGCGTCGAGGTCGGGGTAGCGACTCGCGTTGACGGCGAGCCAGGCCGCCTTCCCGTTCTCGGCGGCGTAGTGGTTGAGCCGGGCGAGTTGGCCTTCGAGCCCGCTGAGGCTTTGCCCACCTTTGACCTCGACGGCACGGGTAGCGCTGACGACATCGATGTCACCTGGGGTACCGCTCACAGCCCTGAGATCGACGGCCAGCTCGGTCACCTCGCCGTCCTGGCTCCTGACGAGGCGCGCCACGTCGAGCTCGTCCTGCACGCCCTGGTCGAGGATCTGCTTCTGCTTCAAGATGCGGCCTGAGCCCGGCGTGTCGGCGAACTCGTCGAACTTGACGATGCCGGGGTGAGACCCGCCCACGTCGGACACCGTCCGCTGGTACTTCCCGATGAGGTCTTCGCCCTGCTTGGCCCATCCGCCGCGTGCCGCCCCGCGCATGGCGACCTCCAGCTTCCCCCGCGAGCGGAGGTTGCCCAGCACGAGGTCCGAGACGAGTTGTTCGTCGCCGAGGGCGCGGGCGGCGCGCAGGACCTCCTCGGCGCTGAAGTCGAGGTCGTCGTAGAGCCTCGTCATCAGCGCCGCGGTGTCCTCGCTGTCGAGGCGGTGGAAGAGCGTGACGAGGCGGGCGAAGTCGTCGGCGTTGCGGACGAGGGCGTCGCTGGCGAGCGTGCGGAAGGCGCCGTCGGTGGTGAGCGTCTCCATCAGCGGCCCCGCCTTCAGAATCGCGTCGAGGTCGAGATCCTTGAAGTACCGGAAGAGCCCCTCACGGAGCGCGCTCCCCTGCGGGATGTTCTTCAGCACCGTCTTGACGCCGTTGAGCACGGTGTTGGCCCCCACCGGGAAGACCTCCGCCCCGAGCCCGGCCGTCGCGAACGCGGCCACGGCCCAGTCCGGGTTGTCGCCGCCGGGCCACAGCCGCGCCAGTTCCCGGACGAGGTCGCGCCCGTCGGTGTAGACCCCCGTCACCGGCAGCGAGCCGAGCACGAGGTCGCCCGTCACGCCGGCCGCGTTGTCGCTCCCCCACACGAAGTCCTTCCCGACTTTGACGAGGTCCCGCACCTGACCCCAGAAGCTCTTCTTCACGGCGGCCCCGCGTACGCTCGGCGGGTCATCCCCACCCCGAGCTGCGGCCTCGACGGCCGTTCGGAAGCCTTCGGCCGTCGGCCGGATGGCACCCGGGGGCATCTCCTGCGCGGTGAGCTCGAATCCGACGGCGACAGCGTCGGGGTAGGCCGCGTCGGTGAACGTGCCCATCGAGGCGAGCGTGAACGTTCCGTTCCCGAACCCGTCGAGGAAGACCGTCGCGGGGTCCCCGGCGGGGGCACCATCGATGGAGAGGTGCGGCATCGCCGTCGTGAACCCGACCGCGACCTGCCCGTTCGGCGTGCCTCCAGTGATCGTTCCCGTCGTGGTGGCGAAGTAAGGGTACGTGGTCGTCCCGTCGATCTGCTCGACCGATACGGAGCCGTCGGCTGTAGCATCCCCGATGAGGACGGGGTGGGCAAGGCCAACCTGAAGCCCGGTGGCTGGCGCAGTGAACGTCGCCGTCGTCGTCCCGACGTTGTTTGCGACGAACGCGCCGACCACTCCGGTGCCCGGCTGCGAAGCCCCACCCGACGCTGTGAGTGTGGCCGAAGCCTGGCCGCCCGTGACGACGGCGTCACCGGAGATCGTACCCCGCTGGGTGAACCACGTAATCGGCGTCCCGTCGGCCACGGCGGCACCCCCTGCCACCGTCACGGAGACCGGTACGGACTGGCCGGAACCGGCTTCGAGCGTGGGCGAGGGTGTGGTGAAGGCGATCGCGACCGGCACATTGTCGATGTCCCAGAAGTCGTAGTCCGTGCCGGCTTCGGCAGTGATAGACTGGAACTCCCCGCCCTGAAAGCCCGGCTGGAGCACGGCCGTTGCTATCCCTCCTACAGTCTCACTGGACGAGGAGAGCACGGCGCCTCCGCCCTCGAGCTCCCAGAACACGGGGGTCCCGTCGGCGACGGGGTTCCCGTACCCGTCCTCGACCTCGGCGGTGACTTCGAGCGTCGTGTGCTCGTCGGCGGGGAGCACGTCGAATGGGGTATCGACCCACACCCAGTCGGCCGGGCCGGGCACGACGACGGCGTTCTCGGAGGAGGTGACGAGTGCGCCTTCGCCCGTTCCGTCGTCCACGACAGCGTCCACTCTAAAAGAGGTGCCGGGCCACTGCATCGATTCCCAGATGGAGATGTCCAGCACGGCGCTCGGCCCCGACGTCCGCGTGTGGATTACCCGTCTGAGGTAGCCGTTGCGATATATGTGGAGGGCGAAGTCGGTGTCATCGGGCAAGCCGGTCAGGACGGCGAGCGCCTCGCCCTCCGCGACGATCTCGGGAGGCAGCGAGAGGGTGAGGGGGCTGGAATAGACCTGGAGCGTGTCGGCCACTGGATCCCCAGCCGGCGTCCCCACGACCGCGAGGCGGAGTACGGTCGGGGTGTCTCCCCACCCCACGCCCTCCATCTGATACGTGACCGGTAGCTCGGAGTAGTCGAACGTTTTGGGAAGGGAGACTTCGGTACTCCTCGTCGAGTCCTCCCAGATCCGCACGTGTTCTGCCCCCTCCAGTGCCTCCAGGATTAGTTCCGTGACTGTCGCTTGGCCGGAGCTGTCGGGCGAAGCGCTCAGGACGAGGGGTTCGAGGTCGTCTTCACCTACGACGTCGAGGTCTTCGTAGTCCGGGATGCCGTCGTCATCGTCGTCGTCGTCGTTGAGCGGCAGTAGGGCGCCGACGAAGTCCTCGTCGTACTCCAGCAGTTCGTCGCCGTCATCCACCTCCCCGTCATTGTTGCTGTCGGCGGCCAGGTCGGGTCCTTCCGGCGCGAGATGGATGAGGTAAGAGAGCTTGTCGGACGTCAAATTGCATCCATAAAACCCATTAATGTTGTACCCACCCCAAGCCCACCCCGCTTCCCAGTCCGCTCCCAACATGCTCCAAGAGCAGGGGCAGCTATGATTCGCCTGAGGGTGCTCCTCGCCGGGTCCGTACAAACCGTAGAGAGGGACATAGCCGTCGAGGCGGGAGAGGTAGAGCTTCGGGGTCAACACGGTGCCGACGGAGACGGCACCCAAGCTGAATCGCCCCCCGAGGTCGTACACGTATCCGGCGATTCCGTCCGACGGGCCTGGGCCTCCGTATCTGGGGTCCCACTCGACTATCCGCTCCGCTTGGACAAAAGGGAGCAGGGGGACCGTAACGACCCATAAGCTATCGGCTCCTTCGAACTCGAACACGAGGGCGTCGTCCTCGGAGATGGGCTCTCGGGCGAGGTGGAGTTGATACCCCTGGCTGGTCCATCTGTGACTTGTCTCTAAGGCCTCATCCCAAAAGACTTCGAGATCCCCGCTCTGCACGAAGGTCCAGCCCTCTTCGCCGGCTCCGTTACTTCTCAACGCTGCGACACTGCCTGCGTCCGTGGGCACTGAACCGGACGCCGACAGGTCCACACGCTCGCGGATCGTGACCTGTGCTTCCGATACAGGGGCCGTTACGGAGAACAGCACTAGCAGGACTAACGCCGTGCTGAATACGTTTCGAGGAGGGGTCAGCAGGCGCGCAAGCAGCGAGAACGGGGCCATGAGAAAGCTCTATCTAAAACCGAGGGAAGCCCCGCCGGATGCGAGGTCGGTCGAAGATGCCCTAGATGTCTGAGTCCTCAAATCTCCATCGTTACTATGGAATTTCCACGCCTCGATCTGCCAACCTGAAGGGATCCTCCTAAAGCTACGGGACCCTACCGCGGCCGGCCCGCGAGTTCGATGCCTTCCCGTTCGTCGACGGTCGTGAGCACGAGCGCGCCGAGGAGGAAGAAGACGAGCACGACGGCTACGCCCGCCCGCTGCGTCTCGAACATCGTCGTGAGGACGCCGAAGAGGAGCGGCCCCATGAACGCCGTCAGCTTGCCGGAGAACGCGAAGAAGCCGTAGAACTCGGTCTCTTTGTCGTCGGGCACGAAACGGCCGAGGAGCGAGCGGCTCGCCGACTGGTTCGGCCCGGCGGCGAGGCCGACGAGCAGCCCGGCCGCCCAGATCATCGCCTTCGTCTGCCCGAACACGGCCACGAGCGTGGCGATGCAGAGCAGCACGAGCGAGGCGTAGATCGTCTTTTTCCCGCCCACCCGGTCGTCGACGAAGCCGAAGAGGAACGCGCCGAGCCCGGCCGCGACGTTCAGCGCCATCCCGAAGTAGATGATCTC
>CAYTJT010000093.1:0-10728 GCA_964438105.1 uncultured Rhodothermales bacterium
CGCGCTCGCCGGCGGGGCCATCCTCTACGACACGTCGAACGTGCTCCACCACTACTCGGAGGACCGCCACGTCGCCGCGGCGCTGCAGCTCTTCGCCTCCGTCGCGCTGATGTTTTGGTACGTACTTCAACTAATCATGAGCCGCCGCTAGGAACACGTTCGCCGGGCTCTCTTTCACATCCTACGAGGGCGGCTGCCTTGCGGTCGCCCTCTTCTTTTCCTCCATCCCGAAGTATCGATCCCATGGCACAGGCCACCTCCGGCGACACCGTTCGCGTCCACTACACCGGCACCCTCACCGACGGCACCACGTTCGACTCCTCCGAGGGGCGCGAGCCGCTCGAGTTCACGGCGGGCGGAGGGCAGGTGATCCCCGGCTTCGACCAGGCCGTCGCCGGGATGGAGCCGGGCGACACGAAAACGGTCGAGATCCCGGCCGATGAGGCGTACGGCCCGCAGCGCGACGAGATGATGCTGCAGGTCACGCCGGATCAGTTCCCCGAAGACATGGACCCCGAGGTCGGGCAGCAGCTCCAGCTCAGCCAGCCCGACGGGCAGTCCGTCGTCGTCCGCGTCGTCGACGTGCAGGACGACGCCGTGACGCTCGACGCGAACCACCCGCTCGCGGGCGAGGACCTCACGTTCGAGATCACGCTCGTCGAGATCGTCGACGGCTAGTTCTGCAGGTCGCTGGAAACGCAGAGGCGCCGACGCATACCCTGTGCGTCGGCGCCTCTGCGTCGTGGGTCGCCGCCGATCAGCTTCCGCTGCGGGCCTCCGCCATCTCGACCGCCCGCCACGCGTTGACGACGCCGCCCGTCGCCGAGAGCGTGCCGAAGTCGACGCGCTCGTCCGTGCCGGGGCGGAGCGTCGGGGTGCCGTGGTGGGGCACCGCCGAGTCGAGCAGGATGTCGCGGACGTCGAGCGGCGTGAGGTCGGGGTAGTAGGCGAGGAGGAGGGCGGCGATGCCGCTGACCACGGGCGCCGCCACGCTCGTCCCGTCGACGCGCGTCGTGCGGTCGTCGGGTTCCAACACGTCGATGGCCTGGCCGGGGGCGAACACGTCCACGGTCGCGGGGCCGTAGTTGCTGAACGGGGCGGCGAGCGTCTCGGTGCTCCACGTGGTCGCCCCCACCTCCAGCCAGTTCGGCGCGCGCTGCCCGTCCTCGAACACCGGGTTCGGGAAGTTAGCCGTCGAGTCGATGTTTTCGGCGCTGTTGCCGGCGGCGTGGACGAGCAGCACGTTGCGTTCGGCAGCGTAGCGGACGGCCTCGTCCACGGCTGCCTTGCCGGGCGAGTAGGCTTTGCCGAAGCTCATGTTCACGACCGACGCGCCGTTGTCGACGGCGTAGCGGATCGCGTTCGCCACGTCCTTGTCGCGCTCGTCGCCGCTCGGTACGGCGCGGATCGGCATGATCGAGATGAGGGTGTCCGGCGCCACCCCGGCCGTCCCGATGTCGTTGCTCCGGATCGCTGCGATCACCCCGGCGACGGACGTGCCGTGGTTGGGGTAGGGGCCGGTCACGTCGGCGTTGCCGTAGATCCGCTCGGTGAGGTCGTCGTAGTCATCGCCGACGATGGGACGCGGGTCGAACTCGGGGTTGTAGCCGTACTTCAGCATGTTCTTGACCTGGATGCGCTGCTGCTTGACGTCGGCGGGCGTGAGGCCGTTCGCGCGGAGGTAGCTCAGCAGCCGCTTCGCCTGCTGCACGCGCGGCGTGTCGGCGATGCCGGGGGCGAGCACGTCGTCGGCGTAGGGGCCGGGGCCGTAGACCGGCTCGAGGGCGGCGACGGCTTCGTCCGTGGCCGTCTCGATCATGCGCATCTGGTCGAGGAGCGGCTCGTACTCGGCGCGCGTGTCGGCGAGCACCTGCTCCAGCGATTGGTAGTACGCGTACTCCTCCTGCTCGCTGGCGGTCAGCGTGTCGGGATCGGCGTGCTGGTAGACGGGGCGGAGGCGGACGAGTTCGCGCGTGCTCTCGTAGGTGTCGTGGAACACGTTCTCGCCGTCGGGTCCGCCGAGGAAGCTCCAGCCGTGCACGTCGTCTACGTAGCCGTTGCCGTCATCGTCGAGGTCGTTGCCGGGAATCTCATCGGCGTTCGTCCAGATCCGCCCCTCCAGATCCTCGTGCGTGAGGTCCACGCCTGAGTCGATCACGGCGACGACCACGGCCCGCTGCGGCGTGCGGTGAGCGAGGGCGCGGTACGCGCGGTCGATGCTGATGCCGCGCACGTTGTCGTCGGTCTCGTCGAGGTGCAGCCACTCCGGTGGGGCGACGCCGGGCTGGAGGGGCGCCGGCACGGGCTCGGACGCCTCGGGCGCGGCCGTCTCGGGGGACGTCGGATCGGAAGCGGGCGTCTCGCTCGGCTCGTCCTCGGGGCTCGCCGGTTGGGCGCTGCGCTCGACGACCGGCGCGGTGGACGGCGGCGAGGCGATGTCACGAGAGGCCGAGCAGCCGGCGAGGGCGATGGCGAGGAACAGGAGGAAGAGGAGGCGGGACGACGTCATCGGGTCGGGGGAGGGTCGGGGGTGCGGGAGGCGCCCGTGGGGGCACCAAGGTAACGAGATCGCGCGCCCGTTCGTACGCGGGGCGGAGGCCGCCGGCCGGGCGCTGACCGCGAGGCGCGGCCTGGTCGGCTAACCGCGAGGGACAGCGTCGGATCGGAACCCCGGGTACGCAGTGTTCATCTAACACACAGCGTCAAGCTGTTCACTTCTCTCCTTCACCTCATCAGGACGCACACCATGGCAAACACGACCAACGACCGCCCCATCGTAACGGGGATGTTCCACGACCGCGATAAGGCCGACCGCGCTTACAACACCCTCCGCGAGCGCGGCTACTCCGACGACGACATCCACGTCGTGATGTCCGACGACACCCGCAAGCGCTACTATGACCGCGACGAGGTCGCCATCGAAGAGGGTAGCAAGGCGATGGAGGGAGCCGGGGCCGGAGCGGCCGTCGGCGGCTCCGTCGGCGGCATCCTCGGCGCGATCGCCGCGATCGGCACGAACGCGATCATTCCGGGGCTGGGCCTCGCCGTGGCGGGACCCCTCGCCGGAGCGCTCGCGGGCGCAGGTGCGGGTGGAGCGGCGGGCAGCGTCGTCGGCGCGCTCGTCGGCGCAGGCATCCCCGAGGACCGGGCGAAGGTCTACAAAGAGGGGATCGACGAGGGTGGGATCTTCGTCGGCGCGCACCCGCGCACCGATGAGGACCGGAAATACTTCGCGAGCGAGTGGGAGCGCCACGGCGCCCGCAACATCCACTACTAAGGTCTAACCAGCGATAGCAACCCTGGCGGCAGGGCGGGGCGCTTCGGCGTCCCGCCCTGTTTTTGTGTCTGCGCGTGCCGCTTCGGGACGCTGCTCACCTCGCCGCGCGTACGGCGTCCACCGCCTCCGGGTCTTCGAGGCTCGACGTGTCGCCGAGGTCGAGGCCGAGGTAGGCGGCGCGGATGAGGCGGCGCATGACCTTCGCGTTGCGCGTCTTCGGCAGCGCCGCTGCGAACTTGACCTCGCGCGGCTTGAGCGGCTTGCCGAGGGCGTCCACGATCCGCTCGACCAACTCAGCGCGTAATCCGTCGCTCGGCTCGTGCCCGGCGGCGAGGACGCAGAAGGCGACGACCTCCTGCCCCTTCACGTCGTGCGGCACGCCGATCGCCGCGCTCTCGAGGACGGCGGGGTGCGCGTTGAGCACGGCCTCGACCTCGGCCGGGCCGAGCCGCTTGCCCGCGACTTTGATCGTGTCGTCCGAGCGGCCGAGGATGTACCACAGCCCGTCGGCGTCCACCGCGGCGAAGTCGCCGTGCGTCCAGAGGCCGGGGTGGCGGTGCCAGTACGAGTCGAGAAAGCGCTGGCGGTCGCCCCAGAACCCGCGCGTCATCCCGATCCACGGCTGCCGGATCACGAGCTCGCCGACTTCGCCCCGCACCGGTTCGCCGCGCTCGTTCACCACATCCGCGTCCATCCCTACGACGGGTCCGGAGAAGGCGCCGGGCTTGAGCGGGCGGAGGAAGTTGCCGCAGACGATCCCGCCGGAGATCTCGGTCCCGCCCGAATAGTTGAGGATCGGCTTCTTCGAATCGAGCACGTGCTCGAACAGCCACGTCCAACTCTCGGGGTCCCACGGGCTGCCCGTCGAGCCGACGGCGCGGAGGCCGGAGACGTCGTGCGCCTCGACGGGCGCGGTGCCGTGCGCCATGAGGGCGCGGATGAGCGTGGGGGAGATGCCGAGGTGGGTCACGCCGTGCCGTTCCACGAGTGCCCACGTCCGATCCGGCGCGGGGAAATCGGGCGCGCCGTCGTAGATCACGAACGTCGCGGCGTTGAGGAGCGTGCCGAAGACGAGCCACGGCCCCATCATCCAGCCCATGTCGCTCATCCAGTACATCACGTCGCCCGGCCGGAGGTCCATCGGGTGGGCCATGTCCTGCGCCGCTTTGATCGGGAAGCCGCAATGCGTGTGGACGGCCCCCTTCGGCTTGCCCGTCGTGCCGCTCGTGTAGATCAGCATCACGAGGTCCTCAGCGTCGGTCCGCTCCGTCTCGACCGACTCGGGAGCGGTGTCTTCCGCGAGGCTCATCAACTCGTCCCACGTTCGGTCGCGACCGCGCATGTGGGGCACGTCGAGGCCGGCGACGCGCTCGTGGACGAACACGTGCTGGACGCTCGGCACGTCGGCGAGCGCTTCGTCGATGGTCGGCTTCATCGGGATCGACCGGCCGCGCCGCATCATCCCGTTCGCGACGAAAAGAGCTTTCGCCTCCCCGTCGGCTAGGCGCGTCGCGACGGCGGTCGCGCCGTACCCCGAGAAGAGGGGGAGGATCACGCCGCCGACCTTCGCCACCGCGAGGAAGGCGATGATCAACTCCGGCGTCATCGGCATGTACAGCCCGACCGCGTCGCCCTTGCCGATGCCGAGTGTGCGGAGCGCCGACGCGCAGCGGCCGACCTCGCGGTGTAGCTCGGTATACGTCAGCGTCCGCGTCTCGCCCTCCTCGCTCTCGTGACGGACGGCGTCGCGCGCGGCTACGTCCGTGCCCTGCCACTTGTCGAGGAGGTTGTGGACGATGTTCATCTCGCCGCCGACGCACCACTGCGCAAACTCGACGCCGTCGCTCGTGTCGAGTATCCGGTCGTAGGGCCGATAGAACTCGACGTCGAGGTCCTCCATGACCGCATCCCAGAACCGGCCCACGTCGTCGCGCGCCCAATCGAGGAGGGCGTCGTAGCCGGCCACGCCGACGCGGTCCATGAAGCGGTGGAGGTTCGTGCGCTGGCCGGGGTCGGGGCGCCAGACGACGGATTGGCCGAAGGGGAAGGCGTCGGGGGTCTCGGGCATGGCGGAGGGGCGAGAAACGAAACAGGGGCGACCGTGTGGCCGCCCCTGCGAATCTACGCACGCCGGGTGTAGGTCAGGCGTGGCGCCCGGTCGCCTCGGGCCGCCCGACGGCCTCGGCGGGGAGGTCCTCCGGCGAGCCTACCGCGCCTCCGACCGCGGCGGCGGCGACGCCGAGGAGGAGGGCGAAAAAGGCGATGAGCGCGGCCGTGCCGATGTAGTTGGCGGCGTCCTCGGCCACGGTCGGCGCACCTTCACGCACGGACTCGGCGGTCTGTGTGACCTGCTGCCGCGCCTGCTCGTACTGGCTCTCCCACTGGTTCACGGCCTCCCGCGCCTCGGCCTCGGTCAGGTCCGTCTGCGCCACGATCGTGTCGATCAGCTCCTGCCGGTTGGCGCCGGTGACGGGCCCGGGCCCGCCGAACGCCTCGTTGACGGCCTCTTCGATGGCTGCGCCGGCCTGAGCCGGGTCGGTCGCGATGTCGGTGAGGAGGCCCTGCGCCTGCTGCTGGATGCCGCTGAGGTCCACCTCTTCGCGGATGACGCGGGCGGCCTCGGGCGCCACGGCGGTGACGCCCTGGCTGATGCCCTGGCCAGCGAGGCCCAGCCCCTGGCTGAGCAGGCTCGTCGCGCCGCTGACGATGGCGCCCACGCCGGTCGTGAGGAGGTAGAGGGTGAGGAGCGTCGTCAGCGCCCACGTCACGACGCCGTGGAGCATCCCGTCGGTCTTGCGGGGCATGCCGGCGAGGCGACCGGCGACCCAGCCGCCGGTGAAGAGGGCGATGAGAGCGCTCACGACGGTCCAGATCCCCTGCGCCATGCCGAAGCCGCCGGGCGTGTCGTCGCCCCCCGTGAACTCGAACGTGGTCAGCCCGAGGCCGAGGCCGAGGAGGTTCAGCAGGAACTGCGTCACGATGGCGACGACGGCGCCGGCGAAGATGGCCCCCCACGACACGCGCTTGATGGCGGCGGAGATGCGGCCGTAGTCGTGGGGACCGTGCTCGTACTCGCTGTAGACGGTGACGCTGCGGTCGGGGGCAGAGGGGACGCGGTGCGCTTCGGTGTGGGTGTGTTCGGTAGCCATGGGGCTGGGGGGATGGGTGAACAGGAAGAGAGGGGCAGAGAGGGGGAAGGGGCGGCCCTCGGAGAGCATGGGAGGGCCGTAGATACAAGGTCTAACGGCGAAGGGGGCGTCATCGGTTTCAGACGTCGTCCGGAGGCCGCGCGCGTGCAGCAGGGAGCGCGTACGGCATGCAGAGATCGGGCGCGGCGGAGGCGGGGCCTGGGGGAGACCCCTAACTTCGCTTGGGATAGGGTAAGTAACGGAACATGATGCTTCGTGGAATCATTCCAAACTTGCACTTCTCGCCTCGCGGCTTTTTTCCCTCCCGCGAGCCCCCTCTCTCACCTCACCCTTCTCTGACATGGCAACCGATCCCTCCCGCTCCTCCAGCGGGTCCACCGACGTCAAGGCCGAAGCAAAGGAGAAAGCGGCCGAGCTGAAGGATCAGGCGTCCGACCTGAAGGACCAGGCCCAAGATGAGGCCGAGGACCGCCTCGCCGAGGGCAAGGCCAAGGCGACGGGCGTGCTCGACGACGTGGCGGGCGCCCTCCACGATACCGGCGACGCCCTCCGCGATCGCGACCGCGACGCCTTCGCCCGCTACGCCGACGCCGCAGCCGACCAGGTGGACCAGTTCACGCGGTCGATCCGCGACCGCAACGTCGGCGAGATCCTCGACGAGGCCGAGCGGTTCGCCCGCCGCGACCCCGGTCTCTTCCTCGGCGGCGCGTTTGTGCTCGGGATCTTCGGCGCCCGCTTCCTCAAGGCCTCGGCGCCCGGCCGCACCGGCGGCTCGCGCTCGGGACGCCCCGCGAGCTACGACCCGGACGAAGCGCCGTACCGCCTCCGCCACACCGCGGGCGGCGAGATGCCCGACCCCTCGCGCCGCTCGGCCTCGGCCTCCCCGACGCCGGCCGTCGGCCCCTCGAACACGGCGAGCTGACCCGGACCTATGGCTGACAACGAGAAACTCGATCCCAACGAAGTCCGGCTCGTCGAAGACCCCGACGCTCCGCCCGTGCGGGAGCCGGCCCCGCCGCCCCCACCCCGGCCCGTCTCCCACGCGGACGACCGCTCGCTCGGCGACCTCCTCAGCGAGCTCGCCGACGAGACGACGACCCTCGTCAAGCAGGAGCTCGCCCTCGCCAAGACCGAGATCCGCGAGGAGGTCGACCGCGCTACGAACGAGGCCAAGACGGCGGCCAAGAACGCCGGCTACATCGCGGCCGGCGGCGCCGTCGCCTACACCGGCCTCATCGCGATCGTGATCGGGCTGGGCTGGCTGCTCGGCGAGCTCCTCGGCGGCGCCGAGTGGCTCGGCATCCTCATCGTGGGCCTCGTCGTGGCCGCCATCGGCTACGCCCTCGTCAAGAAAGGGCTGAAGACGCTGCGGCACGAGCTCGACGCCCTCAAGCGCACCGACCTCAAACCCGAGCGGACGATCCACACCCTTAAGGAGGACAAACAATGGCTGAAGCACGAGACCCGATGAACACCCCGGAGACCTCACCGCGAACCGTGCCGGGCGACGCCCCGGCTCACGATCCGCGCGGGCCCGCCGCCACGGGTGACTACGCCGCCCGCGGCAAGTCGCCCGTCGACATCGAGCGCGACATCGACCACACGCGCGCCGAGATGAGCGAGACGCTCGACGCCATCGGCGCCCGGTTCCAACCCGACTACATCAAGGAGCAGGCGAAGGACGCCCTCCGCAGCACCGCCCGCGACGCGGGCTCTACCATGCTTGACACCGTCAGAGACAACCCCGTCCCCGCCATCATCGCCGGCCTCTCGATCGGCTGGCTCGTCGCCAAGGGCGGCGAGTCCGAGCGCGACCGCTACCACCGCGAGCGCTACGAGGACGACTACTACCGGCGCTACGGACGCTACCCCGCCCCGCGCACCCGCTACCGCGCCGGGTACCGCACGGGCTACGACGACCGGTACGGCGCGTACGACTACGACGAGCACGAGCGCTCCTCCGGCGACCGCTCCGTCACCGACCGGGCGGGCGACAAGGCCGCGCAGGCGAAGGATAAGGCCGGCGACCTCGCCGACCGGGCGACCGACCGGGCCCAGGACTTCGCCGACGACGCGCGCCACTACGGCCGCCGCGCCGAGAACTGGCTGGAGCGGCAGATGAACGAGAGCCCCCTCGCGATGGGCGCCGTGGCGCTCGCCGCGGGCGCGCTCGTCGGCCTCGCCGTGCCCGAGACGCGGAAGGAGGACGAGTGGATGGGCCGCCCCAGCGACCGCCTCAAGCACCAGGCGAAGCAGGCGGCCGAGGAGAAGCTCGACCAGGCCAAGCGCGTCGCCGAGGCCACGGCCGAGGAGGCGAAAGACAAAGCCAAAGACGTCGCCGAGGACGCCAAGGACGAGGCGAAGGACCTCGCGGAGTCGGCAAAGCAGGAGGCGAAAAAGCAGGACCTCGACGAGCCGCCGAAGACGGTGTCGACGAGCGCATCGACGGCGAGCCCGTCGTCGAATCCGTCGTAGTTCCCCTCCCACTCGTACCATAGAGCCGGGCTGCTCACGCGAGCGGCCCGGCTTCTTTTTGGTCCACGCCCACCGCTCCGCCCCCCCCTCGCCACGATGCTCCGCACCTGTCTGCTCCTGCTCCTCGTGCTCCCGCTCGTCCCACTCCCCGTCCTCGCTCAAGAAACCGCTGAATCCCCCGACCTGGAACGTGACGAACGCGTCTCGCTCGGCGGGCTCGTCCAGACGCAGTTCAACACGTCGAGCGTGGACGACGTGCGGCAGACCGAGATGCGCCTGCGCCGCGTCCGGCTCTCCGCCGACACGCGACTCAACGAGTTCGTCAGCGGACGCATTCAAGCCGAACTCGCGAACGCGGCCGTCGGCGGCTCGGCCCAGCTCAACGAAGCGTACGCGCTGTTCACGTTCGCGCCCGCGTTCCAGATTCTAGCCGGCAAGGGGGGGCGCCCGTTCGGGATCGTCGATGCCACGTCGTCCTCGGCCCTCATCCCGATCGAGCGCGGGGCGCGGTTCCGGGGAGCACGGACGCTCGGCCAGTACCGCGTGCTCGAAGAACTCGCCTACGCCGGGCGCTCCGTCGGTGCTCAGGTTCTGGGCGAGGCCGAACTCGGCGGGGTCCGGCTCGTGTACGCCGGGGGCTACTTCCGCGGGGCGACCGGGGAGGAGGGCACTGACGCGGATATCCAGCAATTCGCCGCACGCGTCCAGGCGAGTCCCGTTCCGTGGGCGAAGATCGCCGTTGCAGCGACGAGCAGGGTGTTCGCACGCGAAGACCCCGTAGGCTCGGACGCGAGCCCGGAGCCGTTCCCCGATGCGGCCGGGGCGGACGTGGTCGGGGAGGCGCGGCGCGGCGCGGGCTACGCCGTGGACTTCGAGCTGGGCCGGGACGGCGAGCCGGGTCCGACGGTGCTGGGCGTGTTCGCCGTGGGGACGGTCGATCCCTTTCGCGACCAGTCGTTCGTGAGCCTCCAGGGGTGGGCCGCCTACCGCGTCGGTGGGTTGGACTCGGTGACGGGGAACAATCTGCTCGCCGTCCAGCCCCTCGTCCGAGCCTCGTGGAGCGACGTGGAAGGACTGCTCGACGCGTTCGACGGCCTCTTCTTAACGTCGGGCGTGAACTTCTACGCCGCGTCGAGGACCAAGCTCGCGCTCAACCTCGACCTGTTCTTTCCCGAGGATGGCAGCGCGATGCTGTCGAGCTTCAAGGTCCAGGTGCAGATCGCGTTCTAGCGCAGCGGTCACAAAGAAAGCGGGGGCGACCGCACGGCCGCCCCCGAAACCCCGAGAACGAAGAGAAGAGGCTAGCGTGCCGAGTCGGCGGGTGAGGCGTTCGTCACGGCTCCGTCGCCGGCGTGCGGCGGTACGGGCGCGGCGTCGGGGAGCGGGTGGCCGTGCTTCTCCGGCTGCCACGAGTAGATGTAGTCCTCGTCCTCGATCTGCAGCGCGTCTTTGGTGAGGTGCAGCGGGCGGAACGTGTCCACCATCACCGCGAGCTCGTGCGTCTCCTTCGCGCCGATGCTGGCCTCGGTCGTGCCGGGGTGCGGGCCGTGCGGGATGCCGCCGGGGTGGAGCGTGAACGAGCCCCGGTCGATCCCCTTGCGCGACATGAAGTCGCCCTCGGCGTAGTAGAGCACCTCGTCGGAGTCGATGTTCGAGTGGTTGTACGGCGCCGGGATCGAGTCGGGGTGGTAGTCGAAGAGGCGCGGCACGAACGAGCACACGACGAAGTTGTGCGCCTCGTACATCTGGTGCACGGGGGGCGGCTGGTGGATGCGCCCGGTGATCGGCTCGAAGTCGTGGATCGAGATCGCGTTGGGGTACATGTAC
>CAYTJT010000094.1:0-10697 GCA_964438105.1 uncultured Rhodothermales bacterium
CGCGCCGCGCTCGCGCTCGCCTCGGTGCAGGACCCGGCCGCCGTCCCCCTCCTCCTCGGACTGCTCGGCGGACCCGACCCGCGCGTCCGCGCCGACGCCGCCTTCGCCCTCGGCCAGAGCGCCGACTCGACCGCCGCGCTCCGCCTCATCGACGCCCTCCGCGACGAGCCCGATCCGGCCGTGCAGCGGCTCCTGCTCGAAACCCTCGGCAAGACGGGCGGCGCGGCCACGCTCTCCGCCCTTCCCGCCCTCGACCTCCCCGCCGCGCTCGATGCCGCGCGTGCGCTCGCGATCGCGCGCTACGGCCTCCGCGGCGTGTTCGACCGCGACGCAACGGACTGGCTCGTCAACGGCCTCACCGCGCCCGACCCCGAGCTTCGGCAGAACGCGGCGTACCTCTTCGGCCGCGTCCGCGACCCCGAGCCGTGGCGCTACGCCGCGCCTCGGCTGCTCGCGGCCTCGGACCGTCTGGGCGCCGACGACCCCGCGCAGCCCTACCTCGCGCTCGCTCTTGGACGGCTGGATTCCACCGAGGGCCGGGTCCGGCTCGTCCAACTCCTCCGCACGAGCGGTGACTGGCGCGTCCGGACGAACGCCGCCCGCGCCCTCGCCGGCAGCGCCTCGGACCTCGCCCGCGACGCGCTCCTCCGCACGCTCGGCGACCCGTCGGTGCACGTGGCAGCGACGGCCGCCGGAGCCCTCGCCGCCGCCGACTCGCTCTCCCCCTCCCACCTCGACCGCATCGAGCAGGCGATGGAGCGCCACAGCTCCGTGTGGCAGATCTGGACGCCGCTCGTGGCCGCGCTCGCACAGAACGGACGCCCGGAGGCGGCGCTCCGCTGGGCGACGGTGTATGAGCCGCCGACGAGCGTGATGCCGATAGCCTACCCGCTCGAACGATGGGACGACCTCCCCTTCGCCCGGGCCGCCGCGCTCTCCGGGCTCGCCGGTACGACGGACCCGGCCGCTCTCGCCGCGCTCCGCCGAGCCGCCGGCGACGACGACCCGCGCGTGGCGTACGCCGCCGTCGAAGCGCTCAAAGCGAGCTGGCGGGCCGAGCGCTCCGCCGAGCGCGCCCCTTTCTACTTCCCCCTCTTCGCCGACGCGCTCGAGCGGCGCGACCTCGCCACGGCCTACGCCGCCGCCCCCGCCCTCGCCGACTCCCTCTTCCGCTCGCTCGGCGCCTCCGACGTGCTCCGCAAGGTGTACGCCGCCCTCGCCACGCCCGACGACATCGAGCCGATGGTCGAGATCGTCCGCGCGCTCGGGGAGATCCGCGACACGACGGCCGTGCCGTTCCTGCTCGAAGTCGCGCTCGAAGGGCCGCACCCGACGATCCGCACCGCCGCCGCCGAGACGCTCAGCGAGCGCTTCGGCCGGGGGATCGACTTCGAGGCGACGGGCCTCGCCCCGCCCGACTTCCCCGCGATCGACTGGGACCGGCTGCGCGCGTTCGGCCGCCGCCCAGCCCTCACGTTCGAGACGGACCGCGGCACCGTCGTGATCGAACTCGACGCCGAGGCCGCGCCCGTGACGGTAGAGGCCATCGTCCGCAACGCCGAGGCCGGCCGCTACGACGGCGTCCCGTTCCACCGCGTCGTGCCGAACTTCGTGGTGCAGGGCGGCGACTACGTCCGCGCCGACGGGTTCGGCGGGCCGGGCTACTTCCTGCCGAGCGAGTTCGCGCGCATCCCCTACGAGCGCGGGACGGTCGGGATGGCCTCGGCGGGGAAGGACACCGAGGGCTCGCAGTACTTCGTCACCCACAGCGTGCAGCCACACCTCGACGGGCGCTACACCGCGTTCGGGCGCGTCGTGCAGGGCCAGGACGTCGTCGATGCGATCCGGCAGGGCGACCGCGTGCTGCGGGCCTCGGTGTCGTCCGCAGCCGAGTTAGAATCGCACTAACTGCGGCTACTGCAACAGCTGCGGCTACTGCAACAGCCGGTCGTAGTCATCCGAGCTGGACGGGTCCATCTCAACCAGGAGCGCGTAGAGCTCGTTGCGGACGTCGTCGGCGTCGGCGAAGAGCTCCACGATCTCGGCCGACTTCGTCGCGAAGAAGAGGTCGGTGGAGTACTTCCGGGAGACCTCCTGGAACAGCTCGTAGATCTCCTGGATGGCGGAGAAGCCCGTCTGCCACGCCGTCTCGGGGTCGCGCGTGAACTGGTCGAGCGTGCCGAAGTGGTAGAGGAAGTACGCGCGGCGGAGCGGGAGGTAGCGCGGGTCGAGGAGCTGGCGGACGAGCGTCGTCCGCGTCCGGTCGTCGCCGATCGAGAGCCAGCTGGGGTCGCCCTGAGCCTGGGCGAGCTCGGAGACCTCGCGGGCCTGCTCGAAGTACGGCGTGCCGCCGAGCTCGGAGAACGTGTCGTAATCGTACCCGAGGAGGACGAACGCGTAGAAGTCGAGCAGGCTCGTGAGCGCGTCGAAGCGGTTCGTGTCGAAGATCAGCGGCTGGCCCCGGTTGTACTGGAACCGCCACTGCGAGTCGTTGATGGTGACGACGGGGATCGTGCGCGGCGTCCCGTAGATCGGCCGCTGGCTCGCGACCGTGATCGTCGCGTTGAAGCGGTCGAGCCCCTGCGCCTCGGTGAAGGTGATCTGGATCGAGCAGCGGATCCGCTCGAACTCCTCGAACCGGTTCTCCGTCCACGAGCGCCCGTTGAGGTACTGCTCGATCTGCTCGTCGAGGTCGGCGAGGAAGCCGAACTCGTTGCCGGAGAGCTGGGCGGCGTTGATGGTGACGCGGCAGTCGAGCTCCTGGGCCGACGCCCCCGGCCCGAGACCGGCGGCGAGGACGACCGCGAAAGCGGCGAGCGAAAAGCGGCGGAGAGCAACGAGCATCAGACGACGGCAGGGGACGGCGAGGGACGGACGAAAGATAGCACCGGCGCGAGGGGGCGACGCCGGAGCCTATCGGGGATACGTTTCAAGCGTCCGGAATCGTATACTCCGGCATCCCTAGCGGTCCCTGCCCATGCCGACGCCCCTACTCCGCTTCCTTCGTCTCGCCGTCTGCGCCCTCCTCCTGCTCGGAACCGAAGCAGCGAGGGCTCAGCTCGTCCCGCTCGCCGAGGGGGGCGCGCGCACGCTCGCGCTCGGCCGCGCCGCGACGGGGCTCGACGGCGACGTGTGGGCGCACTACAACCCGTCGAGCTGGGCCGGGCTGGAGGGGCGCGCGGCCTCGGCCTTCGCTTCGCAGGCATTCGGGCTGTCCGAGCTCCGCGTCGGCGCCGTCGCCGTCGCCGAGCCGACGCGCTTCGGCACGTTCGCAGGCACGGCGCGGACGTACGGCTTCGAAGACTTCCGCGAGACGCACATCGGCGTCGGCTACGCCCGCGCCGTCCCCCTCTCCGCCTCCCGCGCGATCCACGTCGGCGCCGCGCTCGGCTACACCGCCGTCTCGATCACCGACTTCGGCTCGGGCGGCGCGCTCGGACTCTCGCTGGGCGCGCTGATGGAAGTGCTGCCCGACCTCGACTTCGGCTTCCACGCCTACAACCTCAACCGCCCCGAGCTGACCGAGTTCGACCCGCTGCGGTCCGGCCTCGGCGTCGGCGTCGCGTACCGCCCCGTCGAGCCCGCGCTCGTGCTCCTCAGCGTGGACAAAGACGTGGACTTCCCCGTCTCGTTCCGCGGCGGCGTCGAGGTGCAACCCGTCGATGTGCTGTTCCTCCGCGCCGGGTTCACAACGGAGCCCGTCCGCTTCAGCACCGGCGTCGGCGTGGCCGTCGGCGTGCTGCGGGCAGACGTGGCGGCCGAGCGGCACGAGGTGCTCGGGTGGACGCCCGCGTTCGGCTTCGGCGTGCAGTTTTAGAGCCCATGCTTCGCGCCGCGCTCCTCGTCCTCCTCATCGCCTTCGCTGCCCCCGTGTGGGCGCAGGAGGTCCCCGCCGACACGACGGAGGCCGATCCCGAGGCCGTGCTCGAAAACCTCTCCGAAGAGGAAATATCGGGCGACCCGACCGACCTGCTAGAGCAGCTCGAAGACCTCCGCGACAACCCGCTCGACATCAACCGCGCGACGGACGAACAGCTAGGCCAGGTCCCCGCGCTCTCGCCCATCGTCACCGAGGCGATCGTTCAGTTTCGGGAAGAGAACGGGCCGTTCGGCTCGATCCCCGAGCTGCAACTCGTCGGGGGGATCGACGAGAACACGTACCGCGAGGCTCGGCCCTACCTCACGATCGGCGCGACGTTGGAACCGATTGCCGACCCGCCGTCGCCCTACCCCGCCGTGCCGAGCCTCACCGAGGTCCGCACGAACGCGCGCGTCGAGCTGCGCCAGCGCTTCCAGCGCCGCCTCGACCTCAGCGAGGGCTACGCGTCGCTGCCCGACGACCTGCGAGACGACGTGCCGCCGCCGTCGCGCTACCTCGGCTCGCCCGAGCGGATCTACACCCGCGTCCGCGCGACGTACCGCCGGAACCTCAGCGCGAACGTCACGCTCGAAAAAGACCCCGGCGAGCAGTTCACGTTCGACCCCGACATCGGCTCGTACGGCTACGATTTCGCCTCTTTCCACCTCGCCGCGCTTCGCGTCGGCCGCATCGAAGCACTCGTGCTCGGCGACTTCGTGGCGGAGTTCGGGCAGGGGCTCGCGCTGTGGCGGGCGGCGGGCTTCGGCAAGGGCCGCGAGTCGGTGCGACCGCTCGTCAAGCGCGGGCGCGGGCTCCGCCCCTACGCCTCGACCGACGAGAACCAGTTCTTCCGCGGCGCGGGCGCGACTGTTGCCGTCACGCCGTCGCTCTACGTCACCGCCTTCGGCAGCCGCCGCACGCTCGACGCCTCGTTCAACGACGTCGACACGACCGACGTCGAACTCCCCGTCACCGACGCCACCGTGAACGGCCTCGCCGCCGACGGACTCCACCGGACCCCGACGGAGATCGCGCGAAAAGACGCGCTCGGCCAGACGCTCTTCGGCGGCGGCGCGGAAGTTCGCTTCGAGCGGGCGACGGTCGGCGTGGTCGGTTACCGCGCGCAGTTCGACGATCCGTTCGGCGTGGGCGAGCGGCCCTACGAGCGCTTCGACCTCACGGGCGACGACGTGACGACGGCGAGCGCGTATGGCAACGTCTTCCTCGGATCGTTCCAGCTTTTCGGCGAGGTCGCGCAGACCGACGGCGTGTTCGCGGGCATCGGCGGGGCCGAGGCCAGCCTCGACCGGTTCGACGCCGTCGTGCTCGCGCGCCACTACCCGCGCGACTTCGTGAGCCTCCACGGCTACGCCTTCGGCGAGCGCAACGGCGTCTCGCAGAACGAGACCGGGCTCTACCTCGGCCTCCGCCTCCGCCCCGCCCCGCGCTGGGTGGTGTCCGGCTACTTCGACCAGTACCGGTTCCCGTGGGTGCGCTTCGCCCTCCCCCGCCCCGCCACCGGTCACGAGGCGCTCCTCTACGTCGAGCACAAGCCGCGGCGGTGGATCACGCTCTACGTGCAGGGCCGCACCGAGACGCGCGAGACCGGCGCCGACTTCACCGCGCCGACGGGCGCCGTGCTCTCCGGGCTCGTCCCCGAGACGCGGCAGAGCTTGCGCGTGCAGGGCGAGTACGAGGCCAACCGCGACCTCCGCTTCCGCACCCGCATCGAGGGCTCGCGCTACCGCGAGGACGACGGCCCCGTGGACACCGGCGTGCTGCTGTTCCAGGACGTCCGCTGGCAGTTCCTCCCGTCGCTCCGCCTCGACGCGCGGCTCACGTACTTCGACACCGAGGGGTTCGACGCGCGGCTCTACCAGTTCGAGAACGACCTGCTCGGCGTGTTCGCGAATACGCTCCTGTTCGGGCGCGGCACGCGGACGTACGCGATGCTGACGTTCCGGCCCGGCGGTCGCTTCGAGGGGCTCGACCTCCGCGTGAAGCTGTCCGAGACGCGGTTCGAGGACCGCCGCACCATCAGCAGCGGGCTCAACGAGATCGAGGGCAGCAGCGTGCGCGACCTCGGCGTGCAGATCCGCTACCGGTTCTAACGACGGCTCGCTCTATTGAGGAGCCATCCACAACGTCATCCCGAGCTTGTCGAGGGATCTCTGACGAGCATAGCGGTGCTGTGAGAGATCCCTCGACGAGGCTCGGGATGACGGGAAGGAACTCGATTCTCTAGCTTCTCAACAAAGCAGTGATAGCTCAGAACGCCTGCCCGATGCCGAAGTGGAAGAGCGGCCGGTTGCCCTCGGGGAAGAGGCCGGTCCCCGGCACCGGCGAGTGCACCTGCCACCCCAGGTCGAACCGGAGGATGAGGAAGTCCCACCCGACGCGCAACCCGACCCCCGCACCGACGGCGATCTCGTCGTAAAACTCGCCCGCGCGGAAGCGGCCCGCGTCGGTCGGGTTGCGGGGGCCGAACCAGACGTTGCCCGCGTCGGAGAACAGCGCGAGCGACCAGTCGGCGGCGAAGAGGTTGCGGAGGAGAATGGTCCGCAGTTCGAGCCCGAGTTCGAGCTTGATGTCGCCGCCCTGCACGAAGGCGGCCTCGCCGGGGCGCACGTCGCCGGGTCCGAGCGAGCGGAGCTCCCACCCCCGGACGCTGTTCGCTCCGCCGACGTAGAACCGCCGGTCGAACGGCACCACGGGCGCATCGCCGGTCGGGTGTGCGATGCCGATGATCGCCTTCGCCGCGAGCGTCGTGAGCCGACCCACCGGGCGATACTCCCGCACGTCGCCGACGAAGCGGGCGTAGGGGCGGTACTCCAGCCGGCTCGACCCGCCGAAGATCGGCAGGCCCGGCAGCGTGCCTTCGAGCGTGTCGGGCGTGAAGACGAAGCGGTCGAGGAGGTACGGCACGTTCCCGCCCACCTCGGCGGCGATCTCGCGCACGTACCCCCGATCCCGACGGAAGAGGTCGGCGGTGACGGCGCGAAGCGTGTAGCGGAACGCGTTGTTGACTTGGGGCCGGGTGTAGTCGTCGAGCACGAACGCGCGGGCGACGGGGTCTTCGACGAGGTCGAGGAACTCGTCGGAGAAGCCGCCGAGCGTGTCGGGGTCGGAGAGGCGGAAGTCGACGACGTCGAGGAGCGAAGCCAACGTCGGCGTGTGGTTCACGTCGAGGCGGAGCCCGGCGCTCGCGCGGCCTCGGATGAGCAGGCGGAGCTCGTCGCGCCGCGCGGTGAGGAAGCCGAGCGAGAGCTGCGTGCGCGTGTCGGAGGGGTCGAACACGCGCTCGATGAAGCCGAAGGGCGGGACGAGGTAGGGGTAGGCCAGCGATGTCGTCACCTCGCCCTGCGCCGTCGGGAACGCCCCGAACTCGCCGGCCACCGACCCGCTCGCGCGCACGCCGAAGGCCTCGCCGCCGCCGAACGCGTTCGCGTTGCGGTACGCCGCGCCCACGCCGAAGCCGAGCTCGTCGCCGCCGAGGTTGCTGCCCTCGGGCGTGAGCAGGCCGGTCCGCTGCAGCACGAACCCTTCGAGCCGGAGGTTGTGCCGCTGCCGCGTCCGCAGCACGATCCGATGCGCGACGCGGGGCACCGTGTCGCCGGGCGCGCTCGCGCCATCGGTGCGGGCCAGGCTGTCGGGCAGCGCGGTGATCTCGCTGAACGAGAACACGCCGGTCCGCTCCAGCCGCCGCTTCGTGCCGAGGAGGTCGCTCCGGCGGTACTGCTCGCCGGGCTCGAAGCGGAGCGAGCGGACGAGCAGGTCGGTGTCGAGCGCGGGCTCGTCGTCGATCCGCGCGGTGGCCGTCCCCTCTCCCACGCGGATCGTGTCCGTTCGCAGCGGGGACTCCGCCGGTCCGGCCACCTCGAAGCGCACGTCGCCGAAGACGTAGCGCGGGCCGGGGCGGATGCGGAAGGCGATGGCGTAGCGCCGCGGTCCCGCCTCGAACGCGATGGCCCGAATCGAGTCGCGCGTGATGCGGGCGTACCCCTCGTCCCGCAGGAACGCGAGGAGGCGGCGGCGCTCGGCCAGCAGGTCGGTCTCGGCGAGGCGCTGGCCCCGAGCGTCGAACGCGAGCGTGTCGACCGTGCGCGGCACGGCGAGGTCGAGGAGGGTGCGTCGGGCGAGGCGGCGGCGGGCCTCGGCGCCGAGCGCGTCGAGGCCTTCGTAGCGGACGCTTGCGACCGTGCTCGGGGGGCCGGGCTCGATGCGGAACGCGACGCGCACGCTGTTCTCGCCGGTCGTGTCCACGGCCGCTGCCACGACGGCTTCCCGAAACCCCTCCTGCTGGTAGAGGGCTTCGAGGCGTAGCCGGTCCGCCTCCACGTCGTCGAGTTCGAGCACCGCCGGAGGTTCGCCGCTGCGGACGAAGGCCCGCGCGACGGGGCGCGGGAGGATGCCGGCGTTGCCGAGGCGGTACGTCCAGAGCCCGGGCGTGATGCCGGGGATCCCGAGGAAGCGCCGGTTCGGCCGCGTCCGCAGGAGTTCGCGGAGCGCCTCCTCGTCGAACGGGCCGAGGTCGCCCGTGAGGCGGACGGACGCGACGCGCGGGGGATCGTCTGGCCCCTCGGACGTTGCCTGCGCCCCGGCGGTAGCGCCCCACGCCACCGCGGCGAGCACGGCGAGCAGCCGGCAGAAGACGAGGCGTCGCAGGTGGAGCGGGGACGCCGTCACTGGAGGCTTACTCGTCCTCGTAGTAGAAATCGTCGTTGTTGATGGGATAGTCCGGCCAGATCTCTTCGATGCTTTCGTAGGGCTCGCCGTCATCTTCCATCTCGGTCAGGTTCTGACTGACCTCGAGGGGGGCCCCGGTACGATCACAGTAGTCGATGAGTTCGTCTTTGGTGGCCGGCCAGGGGGCGTCTTCGAGATACGCCGCAAGCTCCAGCGTCCAGTACATAAGAGAGGAGGGATCTGTAAAAAGGCGGTACTGCCCGCGGATGCGGGCCGGGGTGCGCAAGGCTGCACGGCAACCGGGCTGCACAATAAAGCGTCTGCTCCGCAAAAGCAACCGCGCCGCGTCCTGTTCCCCGCAATCCGGATGAATAAGCGTCGGCCTGACGAAAAAAGCAGAGCGGACGAGGGCGTCCGCTCCGCTTTCGCGGGCTGCGGGTCGGAGGGGGTCAGTCGAGCGGCGCGTTGTCGCTCTCGGCGGCCCGGACCAGCGCGTGGTACTCGGCGGGCTTCACGCCCGGCGCGAACGAGTAGATCGGGTTGATCGCCTCGTTGTTGAGGCGTCGGATCTCGTAGTGGAGGTGGGGGCCCGTCGAGAGCCCGCTGTTCCCGCTCAGCCCGATGACGTCGCCGCGCTCGACGCGCGTGCCGCGGCGGATGCCGTCGGGGATCTCCGAGAGGTGAGCGTAGAACGTGATCCGCTTCGCCTTCGGGTGGCGGATGCGGACGTTGTAGCCGAACCCCGAGCTCACGCCGGCGAAGATCACGACGCCGTCGCCCGTGGCGTAGACCGGCGTCCCCATCGGGACGGAGAAGTCCACGCCGGCGTGCATCTTGTGGACGCGGTGGATGGGGTGGCGGCGCATGCCGAAGCCGCTCGTGAGCGGGCCCGAGGTCGGGAGGATGGCGGGCATCTGCGGGATCGCCTCCGCACGCTGCTCGGCCAGCTCGATCAGCTCGTCGTAGCTCTCGCGCTGGAGGCTCACCTGCCGCTCGAGCTTATCGAGCGCCTCGCTGTTGCCGCGGAGCAGGCGGCTCGTGGAGGCGCTGAAGCCGTCGAACTCGGTGTCGGAGGCGCCGCCGACGCCGACCTGCCGGACGTCTTCGGAGATGGGGTCGGCCTGGAAGATGGTGCGGTAGAGGTCGCGGTCCGTCTCGGCGAGGGCTTCGAGGCGCTGGGAGAGCCGGTCGAAGCGCTCGCCGTTCGCGCTGAGTTGCTGCTGGAGCACCTCGTTCTCCTGCGCGAGCGCGACCTCCTTCGGCGTGGAGCTCGTCTCGTACACGGCCCACATCCCGGCTCCCGCCAACACGAGGGCGAGGGCGAGGACGACTACCGACTGGAGGATCACCTTGTGAGGCTTGGGCTGAACCTCGACGAACGTGCAGGCTTCGTGGTCGTAGTAGTAGTAAGTGTTCTTGGGCATGTAGGGCGAGCAAGGTGGTGGTGTGGGGTGTGGCTCGCTCTCCGGGCTCAACGCGCCGTCTGGGGTGGGCAAACCCAGGTGGCGAAGAGGGTGCGTTCAGCGTAGAGACACGGGGAGGATTTAACAGCCGGAGCGTCCTGCTACCGATGCGCCGGAAAGAACCGCAAAAGCCAGACCAGGGGCGGTCCGGCTTCGACGTCGAGGCACCAGAGCGGGAGGTGGAGGCGGCATATTGTCGCGGCTGTCGTACATCCCCGCGCGTTGAATATATCCGAGCCCCATGAGGTTGTCAACCGCGCGATGGGGCGAGATGGAATCTTCGTAGGTAATTGCGTGACGATAGCGAGCGCCCTCCTCGCCGCCCACGAGTGCTCCTCCTAACCGTACCGATCACGCCGCGCCGTGCCCCGATCACGCGGCGCCGTGCCCGACTCACTCGGTGTCGTGCTCGAACCACTCGGTGCTTCGGCGCGGGAGGCTCCCGTCGCCCCGCCCCCTCGACTTCGAGCGGATGCGCTCGGCGAGGCGGCTGGCGAAGACCTGCGCCGGGTCGTAGCCGTAGTGCCGGAGGAGGTGGTTCATCGCGATCACCTCGCAGATGACCGTGATGTTCTTGCCGGGCACGATCGGGAGCTCGACGAGCGGGAGCGGCACGCCGAGGATCCCCTGCGTGTCGTCCACCATCCCGATCCGCGTGTACTCCTTGTCCGGCTCCCACACCTCCATCC
>CAYTJT010000095.1:0-10694 GCA_964438105.1 uncultured Rhodothermales bacterium
CGTGGCCGTGGCCTACCACTCGGACGTGCTCGACGCGCCGGGCGTCCGCGTGGTGCTGGAGTGGCCCGCGGCGCAGCAGCCGCAGATCCGCTACACCGTAGCAGTCCCGCGCACGACGACGCACCCGAACCGCGCACTCGAGCTCGTCGAGTTCATCCGCGCGAGCGAGCGGCTCGACCTGTGGCGCCGGCACGGTTTCGTCCCGCTCGCCGAGCCGGTGCTGCCGTGAGCGCCGCCGAGTGGGGCGCGATCGGGCTGTCGCTCCGGGTCGCGGCGGCGGCGACGGTGGTGAGCCTGCCGCTCGGCATCGCCGTGGGGTACGGGCTCGCCCGCCGCCGCCTGCCCGCGCCGCTCGTCGTCGAGACGCTCGTGCAGCTCCCGCTCGTGCTGCCGCCCGTGGTGACGGGGTACGCGCTCCTCGTCGTGTTCGCGGGCAACATCGCTTTTTCGTGGGTCGCCGCGACGATGGCGGCCGGGGTGATGGGCTTCCCCCTTCTCGTGCAGACGGCGCGCGTTGCGTTCGAGGCCGTGGACCCGCAGCTCGAAGAGGCCGGGCTCGTGGACGGGGCGACGCGGTGGAGCATGTTCCGCCGGGTGACGTTGCCGCTCGCCGCGCGCGGCGTCGCGGCCGGGGCCGCGCTCGCGTTCGCCCGCGCCCTCGGCGAGTTCGGCGCGACGATCGTGGTCGCGGGGAATATCCCCGGAGAGACGCAGACGATCCCGCTCGCCATCTTCACCCAGCTCAACCGCGCCGGGGGCGAGGCGGCCGTGCTGCGGCTCGTCGCGGTGTCGGTCGCGCTCTCGGCGGGCAGCCTGCTCGTCTACACCCTCCTCACGCGGCGGCTGCACGGGGAGCGGGCGCGGTAGCGAGCGGCCGTCCCGCATCGTAGCTTTCCCGTCCCGCCTTTCGCCAAGCCCGCCTCCGATGCTCCGCCGCTCCGCGCTCGTCCTCTTCGCCGTCCTCACGTTCGCCGCGTGCTCTACGACCGAGCGCGCGACGCAGCCGGAAGCGCCGCCCGCACCCGCGCTCGACCCCGCGTTTCTCGCCGAGTCGCTCGGGCTCGACGCTGCGGTGCGGACGGGCACGCTCGCGAACGGGCTGACCTACTTCGTCCGCCGCAACACCGAGCCCGAGGACCGCGCCGAGCTCCGGCTCGTCGTCGACGCGGGGAGCGTGCTGGAGGACGAGGACCAGCGCGGGCTCGCCCACTTCGTCGAGCACATGGCCTTCAACGGCACCGCGCGCTACGCCGAGAACGACCTCGTCGACTACCTCGAAGGCATCGGGATGCAGTTCGGGCCGGACCTCAACGCGTACACGTCGTTCGACGAGACGGTCTATATCCTGCAGGTCCCGACCGACACGACCGGCCTCCTTGCCACCGGCTTCGACATTCTGAAGGAGTGGGCGGGGGCGATCACGCTGGACGGCGACGCGATCGACGCGGAGCGCGGCGTCGTCCTCGAAGAGTGGCGGCAGGGGCGGGGCGCGCAGGCCCGCCTCCGCGACGAGCAGTTCCCCGTTCTGTTCGGCGGATCGCGCTACGCCGAGCGCCTGCCCATCGGCGAACCCGACGTGCTGCAGAACGCGCCGTACGAAGCGCTGCGACGTTTTTATGAGACGTGGTACCGCCCCGACCTGATGGCCGTCGTCGCCGTCGGTGACTTCGACCCCGACGCCGTCGAGCAGACGATCCGTGCGACGTTCGGCGGACTGGAGAACCCGACCGACGCCCCGCCGCGCCCGAGCTTCGACATCCCGCCGCACGACGACACCCGCTTCGCGATCGCCACCGACCCGGAGCTTTCGACGACGAGCATCGCCGTGCTCTACAAGGAGCCCGCCGACCGCGGGCAGAACGTGGCGACGCTACGCCGCCAGCTCATCGACCGGCTGTACAACCGGATGATCAACGTCCGGCTCTACGAGTTGTCACAGCAGGCCGACGCGCCGTTTCTCGGGGCGTTCACCGGCACCTTCGGCTTCGCCCGCCCGAGCGATCTCTACGTGCTGCAAGCCGTCGTCGGCGACGGCGGCGTGCCGACGGGGTTGGACGCGCTGTTGACCGAGGCGGCGCGCGTCGAGCAGCACGGCTTCACGCCGGGCGAGCTCGACCGGATGAAAGCCGACGTGCTCCGCGAATACGAAGTGGCCTACAACGAGCGCGACAACGTCGAGTCGGGGCGGCTCGCGGGCGAGTACGTCAGCCTCTTCCTCGAAGGCGCGCCCGCGCCGGGCATCGCGCGGGAGTACGAGCTCGTGCAGCGCCTCCTCCCGTCGATCACGCTCCGCGACGTGAACGCGCTCGCCGACGAGGTCGTGGGGGAGGAGAACCGCGTCGTGTTCGTGAGCGCGCCGGAGAAAGAAGGCGTGCCCGTCCCGAGCGAGCGCGAGCTGCGCGCCGTGTTCGAGGCGATCGAGGAGAAGGCCATCGAGCCGTACGTCGACGCCGTGTCGCTCGGCCCGCTGATCCCGGAGCTGCCCGCGCCCGCCGAGGTCGCGTCGGTCTCGGCGTATGAGGACGGCACGGGCGTGACCGAGTTCGTGCTCGACAACGGCGCCCGCGTCGTACTCAAGCCCACCGACTTCAAAGCCGACGAGGTGCTGTTCGCGGCGTTCAGCCCCGGCGGCACGTCGCTCGTGGCGGACAGCCTGTTCCGCTCGGCCGAGGCCGCGTCGGCCGTCGTGAATCTGGGCGGCGTCGGGGCGTTCAGCGAGTCGGAGCTCGACAAGAAGCTCGCCGGTCAGGCCGTCCGCGTCGGGCCGTACGTGGACGAGCGCGAAGAGGGGCTCTCGGGGAGCGCGTCGCCGCAGGACCTCGAGACGCTCTTCCAGCTCGTCCACCTCTGCTTCACCGCGCCGCGCGAGGACGCCGAGGCGTTCGCGGCGTACCGGCAGCGCATCGCGGCCGTGCTCGAAAACCGCGACGCGCAGCCCGAAGCGGCGTTCTCGGACACGCTGCAGGTGACGCTGTCCCAGAACCACCCGCGCCGACAGCCCTTCACCGAGTCCGCGCTCGCCCAGATCGAACTCGACGAAGCGCTCACCGTGTACCGCGACCGATTTCGTGACGCGGGCGACTTCACGTTCGTGCTCGTCGGCGCGTTCGACGTGGCGGAGGTGGAGCCGCTCGTCGAGCAGTACCTCGCCACGCTTCCGGCGACGGGGCGCGAGGAGGCGCCGCGCGACCTCGGCGTCCGCCGGCCCGAGGGCGTCGTCGAGAAAACCGTCCGCGCCGGGATCGAGCCGAAGGCGCGCGTCCGGCTCGTCTTCAGCGGCACGCTCGACGTCCGCGTCGACACGCTCGACTATGCCGACTCGCTGCTGGTCCGCGACGAGTGGGTGTCCGTCGCCGACTCGGTGTACGCGGCGCGGCGCGCGGCGGCGCGCGGCGAGCGCTATCTCCTCGGCGCCCTCGCCGACGCGCTCCGCATCCGACTGCGGACGGCGCTGCGCGAGGACCGCGGCGGCGTCTACGGCGTCGGCGTAGGCGCGAGCGTGGACCGCTTCCTCGGCACGTACGCTGTCTCCATCGGCTTCGGCTGCGACCCCGAGCGCGTGGACGAGCTCACCGCGGCCGTGTTCGAGGTCATCGAGCAGTTCAAGCAGGAGGGGCCGGAGGACGCCCTCGACAAGGTCAAAGAGGCCGACCGCCGCCAGCAGCAGCTCGCACAGCGGGAGAACCAGGCGTGGCTCGGTGCGCTCGCCGCGGCGTATCGTTACGGCGAGGCGCCGATGGCCTACCTCGACAAGACCGATCTCATCGACGAGCTGTCGGACGGCGCGCTGCGCGGCGCGGCGCAGTACTACCTCGACCTCGACCGCTACGTGCAGGTCGTGCTGCTCCCGTCGGAATAGACCCGGCCCTATCTTCGGATCTCCACCAGCCTCCGTGCCCATGACGCCCGTCCTGTCCGAAGCCGAACGCCAACGCATCAGCGACGCCGTCGCGGCGGCGGAGCGGCGCACGTCCGGCGAGATCGTGCCCTACATCGTCGAGCGGAGCGGGGGCTACGAAGTCGCCGTGTGGCGCGGCGCGTCGTTCTTCGCCGTCGGGGCGATGGTGGTCGCGATGATCGTGCTGCAGTTCTACGACGGGTGGGGGCTCGGCTGGCTCTTCACGGGCTGGGGGATGGCGCTCGTCGCCGTAGCGGCAGGGGCGAGCGGAGCCCTGCTCACAGCGACCGTCGCGCCGCTGCGACGAGCTCTGGCAGGACCGGGGCGGATCGCGCGCCGCGTGCACCGCCGCGCCTCGATCGCATTCCTCGAAGAGGAGGTCTTTAAAACGCGCGACCGCACCGGCATTCTGCTTTTCGTATCCCTCTTCGAGCACCGCATCGAGGTGCTCGGCGACGAGGGCATCAGCCGGCAGGTCAGCGACGACGAGTGGATCGAGATCGTGGACACGATCCGGACCGGCATCAAGGGTGGGCACTTCGCCGACGGCCTCGTCCAGGCCATCGAGATGTGCGGCCACCTCCTCGAAAAGAAGGGCGTCGCCGTCAAGCACGACGACACGGACGAACTGCCCGACGACGTCCGCCTGCGCGAAGAATGACACGGCACGCCGTCGTATGGCTCCTGCTCGTCGTCGCCCCAGCGGCGTGGGCGCAGACGGCCGTGCCCCCGCTGACCGGACGCGTCGTCGACCGCGCCGACGTGCTCTCGCCGTCGACCGAGCGGGCGTTGACCGAGACCCTCGCCGACCACGAAGCGGCGACGAGCAACCAGATCGTCGTGCTGACCGTGGCGGATCTGGAGGGCGAGTCCGTCGAGTCGGCCGCGCTCGACGTGTTCAACACGTGGGGGCTGGGCCAGGCCGATCTCGACAACGGCGTGCTCGTGCTCATCGCCCGCGACGACCGCGAGATGCGGATCGAGGTGGGCTACGGGCTCGAAGGCTCGCTCACCGACTCGCGCGCCGGGCGGATCATCCGCAGCGAGTTCGTGCCCGCCTTCCGCAACGGCAACTACGACGCGGGCACGCTCGCCGGCGTCGATGCCATCATCGGAACGATCGACGGGACGTACGAGCCGAGAGACGTCGCGTCGGCCGACCAACCCCCGTGGCTCTTTCGCATCATGTTCGGCCTGTTCTTCGGCGGGATGCCGCTCCTCGCGTTCGCCCCGTCGTTCTTTCTAGCCGGTCGGTGGGGCGGGCTCGTGTTCGTCAGCGTGTTCTTCGTGATCGGGATGGGCTTCCTGTTCTTCTCGTTCTGGGCGGCGCTCATCGCGCTCGGGCTCTACGTCCTGACGATCCTCGTCGCCGAGCTCTGGTTCCGCCGGCTCGACGATTGGGAGGAGATCCGCGCGGACGTGGCCGATACGCTCGACGAGAACAAGGGCCGCAGAGTGGAGGTGGACCTCGGCGGGTTCGTCTTCACCGCCGGGGGGATCACCTCGGGCGGCGGCGGGTCGGGCGGCGGCGGGTTCAGCAGCGGCGGGGGCGGGTTCAGCGGCGGCGGCGGCTCGTCGGGCGGCGGCGGGGCCTCGGGAAGCTGGTAGATTACGCTGTCGAGTTCGCCGAACCGCGCTGTCACACGCCGATGGGCTCGATGCGGAGCCGGATGCCGTCGGGGTCGTGGAGGGCGAGCACGCCGGCGGTCTGCTCGTACGGAACGCCCGTCGATTGCAGGCGCGAGCGCAGCGCGCGCCACGTGCGGTGGGGTAGCCGGAACCCGATCTGGTTGACGACGGGGTCGTCCGTCTCCGACTTCGCGCCCTCCGAGGCCTCGACGATCTCGACTACGTCCTGTCCCTCCGCGTCCGTGAGGACGGCTCGAAGCCGGTCGAAGTAGATCGGGTGCCGCTCGACGGTGCGCATCGAGAGGCCGAGCGTGCCCGCGTAGAAGCCGAGGGCGTCTTCGAAGCGCGTCGTGGTGACGCAGACGTGGCCGAGCCAGATCACGGACGAGGGGCGTTTCAGCGCGCGCTCTGCGAGGGTGCGAGAGGTCGAGGGCGTGCTGTTGCTGGCGAAGTGGCCCATAAAGAGTCGTGCGGGAGGTTTGGAGGTCGGGTGGAAGCACGACACCCGATGGCAGAGTCCATGCCAGCGCATGAGCCGCCCCTTCACCTCGGGCCAGCGTAACGGACGCTCGCCGCATCCGCAGCGCAGAACCCCGGCGCCGCTCGCCCGCTGCTCGCCCGCTGCGCTCAGCCCGTCGGCATGGGACGCCGGCTCAGCAGGGCGTCCCGCGCGAACGTCAGCGCGTCGACGAGCCGGTCGGCGTCGTCGAGCGGGTTGTAGACGTAAGCGCTCGCCCGGAGCGAGGTCTCGGGGTGGCCGCCGCCTGCGGCGAGGTGAGCGTGGAGCGGCATCGTGCAGTGGTGGCCGGCGCGGCACATCACCCCCCGCGCGTCGAGCAGCATCGCGAGATCGTGGGGATGGACGCCCTCGATCTGCAGCGCTACGATGCCGCCCTCCGCCTCGGCGTCGCCGGGCGGGCCGATGAGGCGGACGTCGGGGATGGCGCGGATCCGCTCCACCGCATACCGCCCCCAATCGTGCTCGTAGGCCGCGACGGCGGCCATCCCCGTCTTGCCGTCGTACGTCATCCGGTCGAGGACCTCGCACGCCGCGGCGAGGCCGACGGCGCCCGCCGCGTGCGGCGTTCCCGCCTCGAACCGGTGGAAGCCGTCGAGGTATTCCGTGCCCTCGACCGCGACCGTGCGGATCATCCCGCCGCCGGTCTGGTACGGCTCCATCTCGCCGAGCACGTCGGGCGTCGCGACGAGCGCGCCGATGCCCGTCGGGCCGAGCATCTTGTGGCCGCTGAACGTTAGCGCGTCGCAGTGGAGGTCGGCGACGTCGACGGGCCGCGTCGGGACGCTCTGCGCGCCGTCGAGCACGGTGAGGGCGCCGACCGCCTTTGCCGCCGCGAACAACTCGCGCACGGGGTTCTCGACGCCGAGCACGTTCGAGACGTGCGCCATCGCTACGAGCTTCGTGTGGGGCCCGATGAGAGCGAGCGCGGCCTCGGTGTCGACGGTGCCGTCGTCGTGGAGGGGGAGATAGTGGAGCGTCGCGCCGGTGCGGCGAGCCAACTCTTGCCACGGGATGAAGTTGGAGTGGTGCTCCTGCGGCGAGACGAGGATCTCGTCCCCGAAGCCGAGCCGCGGCTCGGCCCACGACCGCGCGATGAGGTTCAGCCCCTCGGTCGTCCCCCGCGTGAACACGACGGACTCCGCCTCGGCCCCGACGAACGCGCCGACGGTCCGCCGCGCCTGCTCGTAGAGGTCGGTCGCCCGCGACGAGAGCTCGTAGACGCCGCGGTGCACGGGCGCATTCTCGTACGCGTAAAACCGCGCGATGCGGTCGACGACCGCCCTCGGCTTCAGCGAGGTCGCGGCCGAGTCGAGGTAGCACGGCCGCTCGCCGTCGACGTCGAGGACCGGGACTTCGGAGGGCGCGAGCGGGAGGGGGAGCGCGTTGGGCATGGGGTCGGGGGATACGCGTAGGGGCACGATGCATCGTGCCCCTACGACCTAATGCGATGTCGAATGCGCGCCTACATAAAGCCGAGCGTGAGCTTGGCCTCGTCGCTCATGTAGTCCGGGTGGTACGGCGGGTCGAACGTGATGTCCACCTTGCAGGCGCGCACGTCCGGGATCATCGCGACCTTCTGCTCCACCTCGGCCGGCATCGACTCGGCGGCGGGGCAGTTCGGGGCCGTCAGCGTCATCTTGACATAGACCTCGTGGTCGTCGTCCACGTCGATCATGTAGATCAGCCCCAGATCCCAAATCGGCACGGGGATCTCCGGGTCGTAGATGCCCTTGAGGACTTCGACGACTTGGGCGCCGATCGGACCGAACGCTTGGTCGCGGTCGAGCGGGGCGGGGAGGGGTTCGAAGGGGTCGCGTTCGGCCATCGGATTACGCGTCGAGGAGTTGCGCGTTGAGGCGCGACTCGATGATTCCGTCGAGGTAGTCGCGGAGCGCCTCGTGCGGCAGCTCGGTAACGATGTCGTGCGCGAAGGCGTAGAGCAGGAGCGACTTGGCCTGCTGCTCGCTCAGCCCGCGGCTGCGGAGGTAGAACACGTGCTCCGGCTCCACCTCGCCCGTGGTCGAGCCGTGCGAGCACTTCACGTCGTCGGCGTAGATCTCGAGCTCGGGCTTGGAGTAGTGGCTCGCGTCGTCGCTGAGCACGACGCCCTGGCTCGACTGGTACGCGTTCGTCTGCTGGCTGTCGCGGCGGACGAAGACCTTGCCGTTGAACACGCCCGTCGCGCGGTCGTCGACGATGCCGCGGTAGAGCTCGTTCGAGTAGCAGTTCGGCGCGGCGTGATCGATGAGGGTGTGGTTGTCGACGTGCTGCTGGCCACCGGCGATGTAGAGCCCGTAGAGGTGCGTCTCGCACCCCTCGCCGTCGGGCACGGCGTTGACGTTGTTGCGCACGAGCGCGCCGCCGAGGGTGTAGGTGTGCGCCGCGAAGTAGCTCTGCGCCTCCTGGTAGATCTGCAACGTGTTGACCTGCGACGCCTGCTCGCTCTCGGTCTGGAGCTGGAGCACGTTGACGCGGGCCGCGCGGTCCACGACGATCTCGGAGACGCGGTTGCCGAACGTCTTCACGTCGCCCGTCGAGTGGTAGGTCTCGACGACGAGCGCCTCGCTGTTCTCGCCGAAGAGGTAGAGGTTGCGCGTCTGCAGCAGTACGTCGCGGTCTGCGTTGGTGACGTGGACGATCTGGATCGGCCGCTCGAGCGTCACGCCTTTGTCAACACGAAGGAACACGCCGTCGAGGTCGAACTGCGTGTTGAGCGCGACGAACGCGTCGGCGTCGACGTCGGCGTACTTCCCGAAATAGGTCTCGACGACCTCGGCGTGGCTCTCGGCGGCGTCGCGGAGGCTGCCGACGTGGACGCCCTGCGGCAGCCCGTTCGCGTCACCGAGGTCCGGCGCGACTTCGCCGTTGACGACGACGAGCGTGTACGCGTCGAACCCTTTGATGCGGTAGCCGGTGACGTCGTCCGCGCTCACGTTCGACGGCGTGCCCGGTTCGAGCACGGCGTAGTCGTGGCGGAGCGCCTTCTCGATGCGCGTGTACTTCCACGCCTCGTGCCGGCGAGTCGGGATGCCGAGCGTCTCGAACGACGCGCGCGCCTTGTCGCGGAGGCCGTCGAACGCCGCCGGTCGGCCGTCCGCGCGCTGCTCGATCTGGCGCTCGAACGCGGAGGCGATGCGCTCGTTGAGGTCGGGAGTTTTTTCGAGGGTGTCGATCATAGTTGGCAAAGCGGTAATCTTGGCGGCAGGGGTTTGATTAATCAAACCCTTACGAGGTGGGGGCGCTTACGCAGTGACCGGGTCGTTGGCGTGGTCGCGGATCCACTCGTAGCCCTTCGCTTCGAGTTCGTGGGCGAGCTCGGGGCCGCCGGACTTCACGACGCGGCCGTCCATCAGGATGTGCACCACGTCGGGCTCGATAAAGCCCAGGAGCCGCTGGTAGTGCGTGATCAGCACGAACGCGCGGTCCTCGCCGCGCAGCTTGTTCACGCCCTCGGACACGATCTTCAGCGCGTCGATGTCGAGGCCGGAGTCGGTCTCGTCGAGGATCGCGAGCTTGGGGTCGAGCATGGCCATCTGGAAGATCTCGGCGCGCTTCTTCTCGCCGCCCGAGAACCCCTCGTTGACCGAGCGCTGCATGAGGCTGTGGTCGAGGTTGACGAAGTCGGCCTTCTCGCGCATGAGCTTCATGAACGCGGCCACGTTCATCTCGTCCTCGCCGCGGTGCTCGCGCATCGAGTTGACGGCGGTGCGGAGGAACTGCATCGTGCTCACGCCGGGGAGCTCGACGGGGTACTGGAAGGCGAGGAAGACGCCGTCGCGGGCCCGCTCCTCGGGGTCCATGTCGAGCAGGTCCTGCCCGTCGTAGCGCACGGAGCCCTCGGTGATCTCGTACTCCTCGCGCCCGGCCAGGACGTTCGCGAGCGTGCTCTTGCCGGAGCCGTTGGGGCCCATGATGGCGTGGACCTCGCCGGCGTTCACGGTCAGGTCGACGCCGCGGAGGATCTCGTTGCCCTCGATTTCGGCGTGCAGGTTCTTGATCTCAAGCATGGCGTTTCAGATTTCGGAATCAGGGAGATGACAGGCGGGACGACCGTAGGGGCTTGACTAATCAAGCCCCTACAAACGTGGACGGCGGGGTTAGCCGACCGAGCCTTCGAGCTGGATCGACAAGAGCTTCTGGGCTTCGACGGCGAACTCCATCGGGAGCTTGGCGAGGATCTGCTTGGCGAAGCCGTTGACGATGAGGTTCAGCGCGTCCTGCTCGGAGATGCCGCGCTGCATGCAGTAGAACATCTGGTCCTCGCCGACTTTGCTCGTCGTCGCCTCGTGCTCCACCTTCGCCGTCGAGTTGTTGATCTCGATGTAGGGGAAGGTATGCGCGCCGCAGCGGTCGCCGAGGAGGAGGGAGTCGCACTGCGAGAAGTTGCGGGCGTGCTCGGCCTTCTTGTTGACCTTGACGAGCCCGCGGTACGAGTTGTTCGAGACGCCGGCGGAGATGCCCTTCGAGATGATCGTCGACTTCGTGCGCTTGCCGAGGTGGATCATCTTCGTGCCGGTGTCGGCCTGCTGCGCGCCCTTCGTGAAGGCCACGCTGTAGAACTCGCCGACCGAGTCGTCGCCCTTGAGGATGACGCTCGGGTACTTCCACGTGATCGCCGAGCCCGTTTCGAGCTGGGTCCAGGAGATC